>JAKSRI010000025.1 GCA_024403695.1 Saccharofermentans sp.
TGAGCTGATTTTGAGTCTGTATTTGTACGGCTGTTAGAACATCAAATTGTAATTTCGTACTATCCAACTTCAATAAAGACATCTTTAAGTGAGTAAGGAAAAGGGATAATGAATAAATTGGTAGTTATAGATTCTGACAATTTTAAGCTGGCACTTAATGCCCAGATCTACAAAAAAGATCCAGTGGTAAATAATGTCATTTTACATGTAACAGTAAATAGTGATGGTTTTACTGGCGTTATGGATATGGATGTTGGCGCTATTACTCTTAATGAATTTGTTGAACAAATACATTCTATGAATGCAAAAATGAAAGGATCAGCAACAATTAAGGAAACATATGGTGAGAGTTTTATTAGAATGGAATTTGATAAAACAGGTCACATAATTGTTCGTGGATATATGAATACTTTCTCCCATAAGCTCCATTTTGAAAATAAATTTGAATTACTGTATTTAGACAAGCTTGATAAAGCTTTAGCGGATACTAAGAGCTGGCAGGAAACGGATTTGTAAATGAGAAATAGATAAAAAGCGCAGCAATAAATAACTAGTTGAAGAGTAAATAATGTTTTTAAAAGACCACGAATATAACTACCTAAAAGAATGCAAAAAAGGCGTATACGATAGCGATCCTATGGTCGCTGAATTTAGAGCGTTTTTCATATCTGAATTTGGTGTTCACTTGTATGGATATATCTGTGATAAAACAGAGGGCTCTTCGGGATTAAATCGACTTCGATATTTTGTTGATGCAGACTCCAGGAATGTATTTATTGATACGGTCGAGGGGTACGGCAATCGCGACAGAGTTAAGGAGAAGAGGATAAAAGCCAAGTTCTCTGAACTATGTGCTAAGTATGGGTTAAACGATGCTTTTCTTGAACCGGATAATTATTTTGCTATCCATGATGAATTCGAGTCTGAAATGAAGCAGGAGATTATGAATGCGTGCTCTGAAGACATCAGAAAATACCTTGAGACAGTCGGAGAGATTAAATTGGTAGATATAGCCTTTAATTCAGTATTTATCTTCTTTGAATGTGATGAGCATGTTGCTCTTTATGAAGCATCTGGATTATCAAAGGAAATTAGTGAGCATGTATATAGCTTAATCAAAGAAAAGGATTATCTGGATATATTTAAGAACCCACAAGTTGTTTTCGATAGTGTTCAAACCTTAAATGACAAATTCGAAGGCAATCTGATTAATTACCACAGATAAAAGCACACGATTTTGATACAAGAAATCGTATCTTAACTACAATGTCTATAATCTCTATCTGTACAGAAGCGGGCGAATACAAGTCCGAGAGGAAGAGCTACAACAATAAGAATAGCCTTTGTCAGCCAGTCTGCGCCAGTTGACAAGTCATAAAGTCCAAAATAATAAACTGCTTTATACATAAACATTCCAGGCACCATAATTACAATGGATGGAATTGTTAAAGAGATTCGTGGATAACCAACATTACGTTTAATAATGGAAGCCAGAATACCTGCCAGGAATGCACCGATAAATGCAGATACTCCAAGAGGTATAGCAAAAGCTTCAATGAGTGCCAGTCTCAGAACGTTGCAAATTGTTCCGATGGCGCCAGCTGTTACTGCCATTTTAACAGGGCTATTGAACATCATGGAAAAGCCGAACACACCAACAAAACTCATAACAATCTGAAGTGCTATCTTAAGTGGAAGATTAATGTTTAATGCTTCAAAATCAGCAGGATTAAAATGCACAGTCATAGCTGTAACCCATCCTACGAGAGTCGCTGTTCCAATAATGAGAATTGCATAAGTGATTCTCTCGATTCCGGATCTCAGATCGAGCTTTGCCAGGTCGATTCCACCAGTTATAAGTGGGAAACCAGGGATGATGAACAACATAGCGCAGATATAACCTGCGTGATGTGTCGGAGGCAAATTGAAAATTAACTCAATAAGACTTATGGACAGAACGTAAGACAGGCAGGAAGCAAGTACGCTTAGTGCTACGTTAACAAGCAGAGAAAGCTTTCTCTCGAGCATAAGTTTACGGATGAAATTACCGATGCCTGCACCAATAAGCGCACAAATCATTTCGATCAAACCGCCCCCAAGAAGGAAGGTAAAAGCAAAGCATGCCACACCGGCTGAAAGGCCGAGTTGCCATGCTTTACGTGTTGGTTTATGGGAATCTATCTTGTCGAGAATTTCGTGGATTTTCTCGACACTAATCTCACTGGCCTTTTCTCCAAAGGACTCGATAAACATCTCCATATCCATGAGTTTATCGGTATTTACGCCAGTAGTTGGTAATGCGATTGTCTGGCTGTAGTGCTTGCCATCTTCTATGCATGTGAAGTGAATAGTAGTAAGTCCTACGTCAATATTAGTAGAGATGCTAAGCGTTCTGGAGATCTTATTCATGGCCGCACGAACACGCCATGCGCTTGTACCACAAGCCAGCATCATGCTTCCGACTCTTCCTACGAGTGATGTCTTTTCCTTAAGCGGAGCAGACTTGGCAGGGATATCAGAATCACTTCTTACGATATCGTGCCACTGGATTTGCATGTGTTGTCTTTTTGTTGGTTTCTTCTGACGCATCTTCTACCCCCACGAATTTTAATTCAACTAATTATAATTTATACATATATCTTCTTCCACATAAAGTGGAATTAGTAGGGGGGAAGATGGAGTAATCTTACTCTCTTGAACCAAATGGGTGCTTAATCTTATCTAACATAGCGCTTCCGATGATGTCATAAGCAGTATTTGAAATCTCATCAGCTCTTGCTATGTCAACGTTAAGTGCGCTGCTAATTTCTTCTGTTGCAGCTTCCTTGCTCTTTTTGCCGATAAGGCTGTGTGCCTCGATAATGTCGTTAACCTTTGTTGCTTCTTCTGAAGTGATGTTTGCCTGCTGTGCGAGTCTCTCGATGAACTGATACTTTCTCATTTTATTTTCTCCTTTGGTGTTTTGTTTCTTTGTTATGAGTGGAGTATACCTCAGCAATTCTTAAATAATCATTAAATGGATTTATGACGTGTAAGATAGTATTATTACTGTATGAAATGGTTAAAAGAAAAAATATCAGTTTCCTATAAGAGCTTTGTCATCGCATCAGTGATTTTCTTGTCCCTGCCGGTGATTATGTTTTTCCTTGGAATGCTCAAGTTATATATCGGAATCCCACTGGCTTTGGTGTGGATTTGGCTTTCAACGTTAATTATTAAGGATTACGGTAGCAATAATTTGAAATTCCAGTGCATGCGAATGACACCGGCGCTGCTATTTCTTTTATTTATTGTGATAGCAATTTTATTTGGTATCGGTGAATTTGTTTGGTGTGATGATGACCACAAAGTCAGATACGCGATTCTAAATGATCTTGTTAATCTTAAGTGGCCAGTGGCCTTTGACTTTGACTTGCAACAGAACCCATTGGTAAAGGCTGAGTTTGGTGCAGGTTCTGCAGCACTGGTTTACTACTACGTGTACTGGATGGTGCCGGCTTTTATCGGAAAAATATTTGGCCTTATGGCTGCCCGCGTGACACTTGTGCTTTGGTCCGCTTTCGGCCTCTTCCTCGTGTTCATGGGCATGGGCTTTATCACCAAGCGTCTTCAGAAAAGGGCACTTTATTTACTGCTGTTCTTTGGTGGCCTTGATATCCTGGTGCTTATGGTTAAGACCCAGATGGGTGACACTGAGGCCCTGCTCGAAATGTGGAACACGCCTTTTGTAGTTCACGGCAACTTTGCTCAGTTAATGAACGTTTTCAACCAGACAATTCCATGCTGGCTTATAGCCATGTTTATCTATAAAAATTCTAATAAAAAGTCTATTGGTTTCCTGGGAGCACTTATGTTTTTCTACTCCCCATGGGCAACCATCGGATTCCTGCCAATCGCGCTGAGCAGATTTTTTTATGACAGTCAGAATCGCAGATGGAAATTCTCAGAGATTAAATGGATTAAGTCCGTAAATAATATTCTCCCTGAGATTATCGCTCTTATTGTTATGGGAAGTTTTTATCTGTCCAGCAGTAATGGTATGAGTAGTAATACATATTTGTGGGATGGCAAAATGTCTATTGATGTAATTGTAGAACATTTCCTCCTTTATGCTATTGTGGAGTTTGCCGTGTGGGCCGCATTATTATTTGGACGATTCAAGAAAAATGAATTCTACTGGATTATTATTGCTGAGATGGTTCTTTTGCCACTGGCAATTATCCCTGGTTTATTTGACCTTCACTGGAGAGGCAGTCTTGTGCCAATGTGGTTCATCACACTGATGATTATGGAATTAATTTCCAATATTAACATCAAGGCATACAGGTCATTAGATCTTAAGTCACTATGTACATTAATGTTGATTATTGTTGTATCGTTCGGAGGACTTCTTCAGTTGATGAATATAGTTATTTCTACAGCCACCGGAGTAGAGGATGGTAGCAGAAGAATTACTTCCTTTAGCAATATCGTGGATCCGGATGAAGCAGGAATAACACGACATAATTATTTTGCTGAAGAATATCAGAATACATTCTTCTTTAAGTATCTTTCAAAATAAAAGAAGCTCTGCCTCAATGAAAGTTGAAGCAGAGCTAATTATTAATTCACCTCGAAGCCAAAATGGCGTTTGGAATTAACAGTTTTCAATTCATCCAAGGCAAGCTTGGTGTGATGTTCATTTATCTGAAGCTTCTTTCTATTGGCAAGTGAGTCAATATAAGCATATTTCAGCGTACTGGATACGAACTGAGTGTATGGTCTGAAGGATTTAACTCCATTCTTCCAGAGTCTCTTCAAACCGGATTCGATAAGGTCCATATTCAGTTCAACTCGCTCTCCATAACGTTGCTTTTCATACTCATCCTTAAGATGATTAATGGCAATAGTGTTGACCTTCTCAAAATTGATATCAGGATATTCAATTACTTTACATCTATCCAGGAGGTAAGGAGAGACGTTGCTAAGGTCATTTGCTGTGAAGAAGAAAATGCATCGAGATGAATCTACTGTAAGGTTCAAAAACAAGTCCTTGATGGATCTGCTTCTATCGCAGATAGAGAGGAGCTCGTCCTGAAGGTTGCAGGCACTTCCAGTTGGCTTAGGGGCTTTATCAATCTCGTCAATGAGAATGACAGGATTAACACAATTGTGTCTAATCATGGTTTCTGCCAGTGCACCAACATCACTGCTGGAATAGTGAGAATCAGTGCCTTTCATTCCACAGGAAGACGCTGCACTTGGCGCCTCAATCTTATTGAATGGAAGATTGAAGAGCTTGGCGATTCTAGTAGCAGCTTCAGTCTTTCCGACTCCTTTAGGACCGTGGAAAATAATAGGGCTGAATACACCATTGCGCTTATAGTGAAGCACCTCTGCTATGAGAAGGTTAGTGATGTTCTCAGGAATATTGTTCTTTACAAGGCCATCCCTGAAGTATTCATACAAATCTTCTTCGGACATGTCTTCTAGAACATCTGAGTGGTGAACTGTACATTTAATATATCTATTAACCTGTTCATATTTATGTCTCAGGGATTCCTGTACACTTGCACCAGCGGTGATTAAATCATAGATGTATGGTTTCTCATCTTCTTTGATAAGAGGATTCTTAATGATGTCATTTTGAGGAAGCGGGCTGCAGTTGATAATGTCTTCGATATTAAAATCATCATCTAACTCATCATCATAAATATCTCCTTCCTCCAATGGCATAGTTGGCAATAAAACTGGCACGGCTTTGCTAGGGTCGCCATAGAGAGTGATGGTATTTGGAATAGATACATGATCAACACGGTTAGTTATATATGACAAGTCAAAACAAGGATTAAAGCTGTTGTTTTTTGCCAGGTAATTAAGGATATTCTGAAGAGATTCTTTTAATTGTTCAAACTCTTCTTTTCCATATTCAATTCTTCCAGCAAAAATTACACTAGGACGTTTCTTGTTCAGAGTTGTATAAGTAACCTCTCGGTTGAAGGTGAAGGACAGTCTCTCGGCAGCCCATTTACGACTGTCGAGATGATTGGTTAAGAACCTGTCTTTCAATTCTGATTCGGCTACTGATAAAGCACAGTATGTTACAGAATCAAGAATGATTTTGTCGATTGTGGTGTTAATAATTGTACCCATGGGCACCTCCTTATGCAGTAACAGATCTTACTGCCTGGAGGTCCTTGGTAACCTTAGCGTTTTTAAGGTAGAAGTTCTCTACCTTCTCCTTAATGTAAATAGGGAGAAGGCTCTTCTTCCAGATGCGGACTGCCTGACCGAGTGTCAGTCCCATCTTACGGGAGGCAATGATGGCCGCTGTGTCCCAGCGGTCATATGCACCGACAAAGAGGCCTGTGTCATGGCGCTTAACGCCCCAGGTTCCATTGAGTACCTCTGGATAGAAGAGAGCTTTTCTGGAACCATCGTAGGTCTCCTTAGAGGAGATTGTCTCGATTCCTGTCTTGTTTCTAGTGATGAATGTGTAAGTTTTAATTGTTTGCATAATATCTTTTTCCTTTCTTTTTATTCACAAGGTGTAAGAAGTTGCTGCGCGTATGGGTTCTCACGCAGTTTGGTAAGTGCATTCTTGATAATCTGGCGAACCCTTTGCATAGAGAGACCAAACTTGTTGGCAATATCGCGAGTTTTTACCTCTTCATCGTTATCGAGCCCGAGGTATAGACTCAAGATCAGTGACTCTCTTTTATCAAGAAAACGGTAAATAGTATTTAAATTGTCAAAGAACGCGGTGTCGTCAATAAGGTCGTCGATACTGTCGTGACGTGTGTCAGCGACCCTATCGCTAATCTTGTTAGCTTCTTCATTTTCTCCATCAGTATCGAAGGAGATGAAGTTGTACTGAGTGTTAAGAAGATCCTTAACTTTACTGAGTGGAAATCCTGTTGCCTCGCAGACTCTCATAAGTGAAGCGTCGTCGTGGCATGTGATATCGAGCTCATCCATTGTCTTCTTAACTTTGTAAATCTCAGCAGGTACGTCCCTTGGAATTGAGAAGTTATTGATTACTTTATTGAAGTAGTCATTCAGGCCACGACGCAGACAATTACCTGCATATGTGCTGAACTTGTATCCTTTGGAAGCATCAAACTTTGGAATAACATTGTAAAGAATGATATATCCCTCCTGGAGAAGGTCGTCGAACAACTCTTCATTTGGCTTGAATGAATTGGCAATGTTCATTACAAGTCGTAAGTTGTGGCGCGCCAGTGTGACCCTAGCATCCTGTGCCAGCTTGTAGTCAGCAGACTCTTTGGGAGCATCCTTGCCCTTTGCAATAAGCTCGAACAGAGCATTTGTGTCATCATCACTGAGAGGGGAGATAGTACGAATACTATTCATGATTTTCTCGCGTGATTCGATGTTTGCTTCTTTTGTTGTCTTCGCATTTCTAGATTCTTTTGCCATGTCATCCTCCTTTAAGGGGTGCAAAAATCAGCGTGCATTAACTACACGCTCGGCCGAACTGATACAAAATGGAATACAGTACACCCAAAAAAGGGTGCATTAATACAACCATTTGAATTTCTGCCTCTTCAAAATGATTGTGTGGTCGGACTCTCACCGACTTGTCTAACCTGAAACCACGAGGCTTCAAATCTCATTGTGACAGCTCTAACATACTTCTAATTACTTAATAAATAGTCCCGCTTACCAGGCAGAGACACTACATAAAACTTAGCTGTCAATCATGGGGAGGGGAAACTCGCCCATTCTGCATAAACCATTTGAGGAGAGTATAGCACCTTACCCGAAAACGAGTCAAGCGTCTTTCGCGAAAAAATTAAAAAATTCTTTGAATTCATTTTGCTACCCTCCGTTAACTTTCATAATTTCAATGTAGCCTGTCCCAGACAAAAAGTGATAACGATTTTGAAAAAATTTCAAACAAAAAAACTCCCGCCACTAACGACGGGAGTAATTCATATATTCAAACTCAATAATCAGCGAACAAATGTAAATACCAGATATGCTGTGTAGCAGATTAGCATCAATACTCCTGAGAACTTAGAAAGCTTTTTCTTTGGAAGTGCGCAAAGGAAAAGTAGAGTAATAGTAGCAATAGCTGCACAGGCATCGAGCTTAAATACTGCATCACATGGGATAGGTCTGATAAGAGATGTAACTCCAAGTACAAATACGATATTGAAGAAATTTGATCCTACGATATTTCCGATAGCGATATCAGTTTCCTTCTTACGTGCCGCAGTGATACTTGTTACAAGCTCAGGCAGGGAAGTGCCGAACGCTACCATTGTAAGGCCGATAATTCTCTCGCTTACACCGAATCTTGTCGCGAGGCTTACTGCGCCCTTAACTGTGATATGGCTACCGAATGCGATCATGGCACCGCCAAGAATGATAAGGAAAATAATAAGTGGAGCAGCCATCTTTTTCTCGCCACCAGGAATCTCTTCCAACTCATCGCCTTTCTTAACTCTGTAGCCAAGAAAAATAACGTATAGAATCATGATGGCAATGAGAATAGCTCCGTCAATTCTACTGATAAGATTATCAGAGAGAGCAAGATATGAGAGAAGTACAGTAATAATAACTACCAAAGGTATATCGAATCGTATAGCCTTCTTTGTTACCGGAATAACACAAATTAATGAAGTGATTCCGAGAATAAGAAGAACATTGATAATGTTGGATCCGAGAATGTTACCGACGGATAGGTCAGATGCCCCCTGTATAGCTGAATTTATACTAACAGCTGCTTCTGGCAATGAAGTACCAAGTGCTACGACTGTGAGACCGATAATAATCTGTGGAATACCAAATCTTAAAGCTGCTTTGGCCGCGCCTTCTACGAACCAGTCGGCACCCTTCATAAGTAAAACAAATCCGACAACAACCAGCGCGATAGGTATTAAAATCTCCGTCATAATCTACTTCCCGTTAATATAAATAAATATCATGTATTTCTTCTGATGCACGATATTATACTCGCACCATTATATGCTTTTGCGCGGAATCCGAGAAATAAAATGGTGTTATTTCGCGGATAGTAAGTATATTATTATCTTTATGAAATCTGAGCACGACATGACAAAAGGAAGTATTACCCGTCATATAATTGCCTATGCTATTCCAATGATTCTGGGCAATATACTTCAGCTTACCTATAATGCCGTTGATTCTATTATTATCAGTAAATACATTGGTGAAAATGCTCTTGCTGCTGTATCCACATCAAATCCTATTATGACTATCATGATTCTAGGTGCGTCAGGAGTGGGAATGGGTGCATCCATTATTATTAGCCGACTGTATGGCGCAGGTCAGAGAGATGAGGTTAAGAAAGAATTTTCTACCACACTGATATTTGGTGTTTTCTTCTCACTGTTAGTTTTCATTTTGGGCTTCCTTTGTAGCGGAATTATTCTTAATTCAATTAATACGCCAGCGGATGTTTTCCACGAGGCTCTTGTATATTTGAGAATAATGTTTGTTGGTTTTCTTTTTACCTTTCAGTACAACATTATGTCTAATTGTCTCAGGGGTATCGGTAACTCCAAAAGTCCAGTTATTTTTCTTGGAATATCCTGTGTAATTAATGTCTGCCTAGATCTTCTTTTTGTTGCTAGACTTGGCATGGGTGTTGTTGGCGCAGGTCTCGCGACAGTTATAGCAGAATTCATTTCGGTAATTCTTACGGTAATATATATTTTCACTAGGGTACCTATTTTTAAGCTTGGTTCCAAAGAGTGGGTTGTGGATAAACCTCTTCTTAAAAAGACAGTTTCTTTTGGTTTTATGACTGCGCTTCAGCAGGCCGCACAGCCTATCGGAAAGATTTTTATTCAGAGTGCAATTAATGCGCAGGGTATTGTTGCCATGGGTGCGTTTAATGCCGTGTGCAGGGTGGATGATTTCGCCTGCATTCCTGCTCAGTCCATAGGTAGCGGTATCATGACGGGCACCGCGCAGAACCGCGGTGCCGGCGACTATAAACGCGTTAACAGAACTCTACGTCAGGGATTTATTATTGGTCTTTTTTACTTCCCTTTGATTTGTTCCGTAACACTTCTTTTTCGTGCACCGATCGCGAAAGCGCTTTCGCCAAAAGACAGCGCCCTCATGGTAAGCATGGCAGTGGCTGCACTTGGTGTTAAAGCCTGGGTTTTCTCCCTTGCCACTGTAGTAAATGCTATCCAGGGTCACTTCCGCGGCATGGGTAAAATGAATATCGTGCTGATATCCACAATCCTTCAGATAGGATTAAGAGCGCTTATTGTTTATATGTGGGTTCCTAGCATGGGTATTGTGGCAGAGGCTTATGGTACCTTCATTGGATGGTCAGCCCAGACCGTGTTTGAGTACGGACTGTATTTCTATTTAAGACGAAACTACGGCAAAAGTGACATGAAAGCGTAATCTCTGTTAATAGATTGGTAAAATTTATCTGATAGACTTAGTGTATATTATTAGGTCTAAGTGAGGATATACCATGATTGTAGATGTTGCAGGTTATACGAATGTCGGTTTGGTTAGAAGCACAAATCAGGATTCTATCCTCATTCGTGCCAGCAAGAACAGAGGATTGTTTGTAGTTGCTGACGGTATGGGTGGACACAGTGGCGGAGATTATGCCAGCCAGTCCACAATTAATTCTATTGCTGCGTGGTGGGATGAAGCAGAGAAGACTGCTACAACTCTCGATGAGCTGGTATATGGATGTCAGCAGGAAATTATTAACATAAGTAATTATATTTACGATCAGTTTAAGTCAGCCGGTCTCGTGGGTGGTACAACCATCGTTGCTGTTATTGTTGACGGTGATCGTTTCGCGACTTTGTCAGTAGGTGACAGCCATATCTATCGTTACGAGAATAACAATATGGTCCCACTTGGTGTTGATGACGTATGGGAAAACCTTCCATCAACTCTGGAGTCCATGACACCAGAGCAGATTGCTACAGACTCCAGACGCGGAAAGCTGACAGCAGCTATTGGTGCTATTCCTAATGTAAATGTTAGAGTTGAGTTTTATAACCAGATGGATGAAGAGTACTTGATGCTTTGTTCAGATGGTATTTATAAGTATTGTGGTCCTGAGCAGCTGGTCGGAGGATTTGTTGCTGGACTTACTTCACGTAATTCACAGACAACAGTGGCAACACTTGCTAATCACGTTTTGAATAATGGTGCAAACGATAATTTCACACTTGCTATATGTAGATTAAGCAAATTTGGTGGTCTTAAGTACGAGGCCCCAGCAGATCTAATTAAGGGTGTTAAGGAACCTAACTGTGACATGAAGGTTATGTCCGAAATCTACGAAAGCCAGTCACCACTTGCAGCGCCAGCTACCCCTGTAACTGTGGCAGCACCGGTAGCAACTGCGCAGGCAGCAACAGCACCGGCAGTAACTGCAGTTCCTGAAGAGAAGTCTCAGCCAGTGAAGGAGGAGAAGCCTCTTAATCTTAATATGAATAGAAAAACTATGCCTGATATGAAAATTATCATCATGATCGCGGCTGCTGTCATTGCTTTGATTATTATAGGAGTGGCTATTGCTAAGTCAGGAAAGAAGGATAAGAAGGATCCTGCTACTGAGACAGATGCAGTTATCGAGACAACTGTTCCAACAACACAGACAACAGTTCCTGTGGAGACAGATACAACAGTGGAGACATTTAATGCAGTAACAACTAATGTACCACTTATCATCAAGGGTACTGCTTCTGAGGTTAATACAACTGCAATTTCTTCAAATTGTGTATATTATGGCGATTTTGATGGAGATGGGGTTAAGGATGGTATCGAGATCGCATTTACAGAGACGGAGTACGGTGTGGAGCCAGTCCTCGTATTTAAGGATGCTAATGGAGTTGTAGTTTCTGGCCCAACATCACTTAAGGACATCGTAAATCTTCAGTACAGTGAGAGCGATGTGGTTGGTCTCTTGTCAGAATTAAATAGTAAGACAGCTCTCTTTATAACTGTTGTTAATTATGAGGGCAAGGACAATCTTGTAGCTTATTATGCAGGTAATGGTCTTAGTGGTAATAAGATTGTTTCTATTATTGGTATTGCTCAGAATAACTTTAACCTTATAAATATGTATTCTAATATTAGTGGTTCTATGCAGGTTATGTATCCGATTACAGGCGGTGATAGTAGTCTCAGTCCTGTTGATCAGATGTGCAGACAGCATCTTGGAATGGACTATGACAACGTTGGTCAGGAGGAAATTGATAGTTGTTCATGGAAGTTGGGAACACAGCTTGTCGGAATAGTATATAATTAAGGTCGTTTTTCAAAATAATAAATTAAATAGAAAATAAAAGATAGAGAGGTATTATTATGAACGCTTTAGAGTTAGTTGCATTGATTGCTAGAAGACGCAGAAGATCTTCTGGTCTGGATATGGATACACTTCTTCCAATTATCATTGGCATAGTTGTTGTAATCGTTGTTGTAGCTGTTGTTATTATCGTTATGAAGAAAAAGAAGAGCAGCGGTGCAAATGCTGTAAATGCTGATTTTAATAATATGTATGGTGGATATGACAATATGGGTGCTCAGAATTATGCTCAGCCAATGAATAATCAGTTCGAGTCATTCCAGCAGCCAGTAGCTCCTGTAGTTACAGCACAGCCAGTAGAGATTGCACAGCCTGTTGAGCCAGCTGAGCCAGTTACACCTGCCGCTCCTGTTACTCCAGCAGCTGAGCCAAAGACATATGTAAAGCTTGTTAATGTTCAGACAGGCGCAACATATGAGGCTGAGTTGGGTGAGCAGCTTACAATTGGTAAGCGTGATTGTGGAATTACTATTCCTGATGATAATTCTATTTCCGGTACACACTGTCAGATCTATACATATGAGAATAATTATGTTCTTGCTGATGCTCAGTCAACAAACGGAACAAAACTTAATGATTACAAGATTGAGACTCCTGTATTTATCGAGAATGGTGGTATTCTCGGAATTGGCAAGCAGAAGTTTACAGTTACTTTTGAAAAGAAGTAATTCGTGTCATTTAATGGGGAGGCAATAAATGATTATATGTAATAAATGTAATGTTCAGAACGATGATGATGCAATCTTCTGTAAAGCATGTGGACAGAAGATTGAATTAGAGCCTACACAGCAGTGTACTGCGTGTGGAATTTTTTATAAGGCTACTGCAAAGTTCTGTAATAAGTGCGGAACTCCTTCTGCAAATTTTGCTAGTCCTGTAAATACTTACAGCGAGCCAGAGATACAGCCTGCGTTCGTTCCTCTTGCAGAGCCCGTTTCTGAGCCAGTTGCAGACCCAGTATCTGAGAGCATTTCTGATGCTGAGGATCCATTCGCAGCTTTTAGAGATCCTGTAGCAAATCAGCCAGCTGAGGCTACAGAAATTCTTGTTGAAGATGAGCCTGCCCCAGTAGTTCCTAGAGGAAAGACAAGTCCATTTGCTGCATTTAAAACAGCAAGTGAGCCGGTTGCAGAACCAGTAGTTGAGCCAGAGCCTGTAGTAGAACCAGAACCTGTGGCTGAGCCAGAACCAATCGTGGAGCCAGTTATCGAGCCTACACCAATTGATGCAACTGAAATTCTTACAGAGCCAGAGGTTATTGCTGAACCAGAGCCTATTGTAGAGCCTGAGCCAATTGAGGCTACAGAGATTCTTACAGAGGTTGTTGCAGAACCAATCGTAGAGCCAGTTGCACAGCCTGATGATGCAACAGAGCTTCTTACTGATGTAGTATCAGAGGCAGTAGTTCCAGAAGCTGATCCACTTTCTAATTATGATATCGTTCAGCCAGAGGATCCATTTGCTAGTGTCAATTCTTACGCAGCGCCTGCTGAGCAAGCTACAGAGCTTCTTACAGATGACATGCCTACTTATACTCCACCTGTTCCTCTTCAGACTAATGGCGAAGATTATAGTTATGCACAGCCTGATAATTATCAGTATGATGCAAGTCTTTATAATGTTCAGAATAGTGAGTCAGAGGCTGGAAAGAAGGATAAGAAAAAGAAGAAGGCTCCTGTGGGCTTGATTATTTTCCTTATTATTCTTGCTTTGCTTGCCGGCGGCGGAATTTTCGCTTATACGCAGGGTTGGCTTGATACACCTATCGAGAAGGTAAAGGGTATCTTCGGTAAGGATGATGCCACATCCGAGAGTGATGAAGCTGATGAAGAGGATAAGTTGTCCCTTAATGATGTTAAGTTGCCAGATATTCCTGATCAGTCTTACACAGGTAGTGAGATTATTCCTACTTTCTCTATTGCCATTGGTGACACAAAGCTTAAGGAAGGCGAAGATTACACTATCGAGTGTGTGGATAACATTACAGTTGGTACAGCTACACTTGTTATTACTGGTAAGGGTGATATCGATGGTACTGTAAGTGGAACATTTAACATCATCTATGGTGATGCACTTCTCGATGATCCTAATAATGCACCAATGGTTAATTATGTAACAGGCCTCTACACAAACATTTACGGCCGTAGACCAACAGGTACAGAGTTGGCAAATGACTGTAAGAATATCAGAACACCTGGATTTGATCTTGAGTCATATCTTATTGGCTTTGTGAATAGTAGTGAGTTCGATACAATGTGCAGCAACCTTGAGATTCCAGAGGGATCTTCACTGAATGAGCAGCTCGTATCACGTTGTCTCTATAATGCTTATCTTGGAAGTTCAGCTGATGCAGCTGGTCTTGAGGCTTGGACAGGAGCAGCAGACGAGTCAGGCTTTGAGGCTTGTATCCAGTCAATTGTAAATGATGCTGGAATTAATGCTAATATCCGTGCAACTCTCGGAATTCAGTAATTAATAGAGATATTAAATATGGCAGCACTTACACAAATCTCTGTTGAAGAGTTTAAGAGTACATATACACTTAAGGCAAAAATCGGAACTGGTGGAGCGGGAGAAGTTTATCTTGCCCACCATAACCGTTTGCTTAAGGATGTAGTAATTAAGAAGTTATATAGCGTAATTAAGAACAATACTCAGCAGAGAGCAGAGGTTGATATTCTTAAGAATCTGCACCATAACTATCTTCCACAGGTATATGATTTCTTTATCATGAATGGCGACTGTTATACAGTTATGGAGTTCATTGAAGGTTCTTCATTTAAGCAGTTGTTGGATCAGAATGTTCGTTTCAGCGAGCAGCAGATATTGAAGTATTCCAGACAGCTTTGTGATGTTGTTAGATATCTTCATTCTCAGCAGTTCCCTGTTATTCATGGTGATATTAAGCCTGATAATATCATTCTCACACCTGAGGATGATATTTGTCTTATTGACTTTAATATTTCTTCTGTTGCTATCGGAGGAATTGCTTTTACATTTGGTCGTTCTATGGGATATAGTCCACCAGAGCAGATTAGAGCTTATGAACAGCTTAAGGCTATGGGTGGTAATGCCAGCAATTCACAGGGCATTCGTATTGATAAGCGAAGTGACGTATTCAGCATTGGAGCTACTATGTTCCATATGTATGCTGGTGAGCGTCTTGATAGAAGTCCTGGAATTAAAGTTTCTGACCAGAATAGTGATGTGTTAATCGGTATTATCAATAGAGCGCTGAGTGCAAATCCTGATGATCGATATCAGGATGCGGGCGAGTTTTATGATGCACTTTGTGGTACTGGAAACAGAGACAGAGCTATTAAGAGTATTGGCGTTGGTTATACTATCGCCAAGATTATTTTTGGTCTGATGGCGGTTGGTGGAATTCTGGTTGGTATTTACGGATATTCCATGCTGGGTCAGGAGCGTGCCGATCGTTATTACGATTATGTAGATCAGATGGAAAAGGCTCGTGAGAAGCAGGATATTGATGACCTTGATAAAAATTACAAGGCTGCTATTAAGATGGATTCATATAACGCTCAGGCATATTATCAGTACGCTGCATATTATTACGACATCGGTGATTATGATGGTGCAATCGACTTTATTCATGATCGTGTTCCTGATGATGGCGATCTTACAGAAGATGAGTATATCGCTGGTATTTTCGATATTTATGGTCAGAGTTTCTTCGAGACAGAGCAGTATGAGTATGCTTGTGAAGCATGGGAGACATCTATTAAGTATGATAGCGAGAATGCAGATGTGTATTGTAACCTCGCTATAGCTTATGCTTACGAAGATAACATTGATGAAGCAGAGGATATTCTGGATAAAGCTGCTGATTATGGTATTTCTGATGATGGTGTATATCTTATCAGTGCTGAGATTAACAATGCTAACGGCGAGTACGAAGATGCTATCGATGATTTTGAGGAATGCATCCGATATACAGATGATGATAGAACAATGTATCTAGCATATGTTGGATACAGTAATGCGCTTACTTCTCTGAGCAAGACTGCAACTGATAAGAATTCTTACTACGATAGAAATATTGATATATTGAATCGTGGTTCTCAGGCTGTTGACGACCAGTATAAGTTGTCACTCTATAAGAGAGAAGCTGATATCGCACGTATTGCCTTTACAAGCAATCAGGGTAGTGAAGATCTGACAAATAAATATTATCTTCAGGCAACAGCTGCATATGCAAAGATTGAAGCAACTGGCTGGATGAATGAGATCGAATACTATAATTACATTGATCTTAATATCAAGTGTAAGAAGTTTGATGAAGCATTAAGAATCCAGACAAATATGGATAATGCATATTCTGAGAGTCTTCTCGCTGCTGAATCCCATGCATTCTTGGAGAGACAAATCCAGCTCGACAAGCCGGCAGGTAGCCGTGATTACTCAGCATTCTGCCAGTATTATCTGGCTGCTGATTCTATCGCTAAGAAGAATGGAAAGACTGATGAGAGACTTACCAGACTGGCTGAAATATACAGAGAAGTTTGCTGATTTGAGGTGCGCTTGAATGGAGATATATAAGGGTTATATAATAATGGCGATAGGAGCAGGCATGATTTTGGCCGCTGTAATTGGCCTGATTATTGCTTCTGCAATCTATCACAAAAGAAAAGATAAGCTCATGAATGATTATTATGAGGAGTAAAAAACTATGAGTATGAATGAAGAATTTGCCAAGAAGACAAAGAAAAAGGTAATTGCTATTGCTTCTTCTGCAGTTGCTCTTGTTCTTGTAGTTGGTATCGGAGTTGGGGTTTTCGCCACTCAGAAAAATGAACGTACAAAGCGTTATAACCGCATGATTAAGACAGCAAAGAAGGATATGACTGAGCTCGATTATGAGGAAGCTATTTCAGCTTATGAAGAGGCCATCGAACTCGATCCTACTAACGCTAAGGCTTATATCGGTCTTGCTGATGCGTATGCTAAGCAGGGTGATCTCGAGGCTGCTAAGAAGGTTCTCGAGGATGCTGAGAAAAATGTTGATAAGGATCAGATTCCTGATGTTGAGGATGCAAAGAAGCAATTGGAGAAAGAGCCAGTTGCAACAACACCTGCACCTACAACTCCAGCGCCAACAACACCTGCACCAGAAGCTACTACACCAGCTCCTTCAGAGTCAGATCCAGAGGAGACAGATGCACCTGCACCAACTGAGACTGAGCCAACAGCTCCAGAATTAGTTATTGATCCTGAGTTGTCTGTTCCAGTAATCGAGTTGTACACATACTATCTCGAGAGTCATGCAGCTGATTTTGGAGGGTTCTCTACAATCGGTACAGTTAAGGGCGAAGATTCTTACGTAAACGATGGTGGTGAGTTCATCCCACCTGAGCTTGCAGATCTCTCTGATTCACTTAGCGGTATTGCTACATTTGCTCTCAGCGATGTTGATGGCGATGGCGAAGATGAGGCTATTGTTGTTAGCTACGACAAGAACGTAGAAAACAATCAGGACAATGAGTACACAGCAGTTGTTAAGTTAACAGTTCTCGATGTTGAGGAGAATATCGTTGTTGTTGCTTCTGAGTCTGTAAGTACAGTTGTAATCGGCAAGACTAATACAACGGTTGCTGTTTATACAGGAGACATTGATGGTAAGGCAGCAGTTGCAGTTACTACTGAGGCAGATATGCTTTATTACGATGTAAGCAGCAGTGCAGTAGTTGCTACTGATGGTTCTTTTGATCTTTCTGACGACAATATGTTGTATAAGAACAGCATTGTTTTCACAACAGTTGATAATGCAGAAGACAGAACAGTTAAGTATGAGTCTGTAAGCTCCGAGTATGTTGATACATCTGACCTTGCAAATTATGAGGAGAGATATAACAACCCAGTTGCAGAAGTTAAGGATGGTTATATCGTATTCGATGATGCATCTAAGGCAGCATATCCAGAGTTGGATAGTGCAGTTAAGTCATTGTGCGACAGCTTCTTGGGTAATTACGCTGTACCTGCAAATATGACAATCTCCATTGTTCGTTCTGATGCGAAGATTTTCAGCTTTGTTGTTAAGTGCGAGTATGACGATGGTTCTGTTCTTTATGATGGATGGTCATTAAATACACTTACAGGTGAGATTTATAGACCTGGAGATCTTATCGGTGATTCTGAGGGTCATTGTGTTATCGCTCCTGAGAACATTATGGTATTTGCAGCTGACGGTACTATTTCCTACGTAGTATTCCCTGAGCCACTCGTTGAGGATTTGGCCTACGCAGGAAACTACATGTACAACGTAAATGACTTCATGCCTTACACAAATGTTGATGGAACACTTACTATCGATGTTGATGGTCAGATAATTACAATGGATTCCAGCAAGATTGATCCAGCTACTCTTGTTATCACTAAGGTTAAGTCTTATAGCGGCAAGTATGTCTATGTTTCTGGTAATGCAGCTGATGGTAGTGGAGCAATTGTTTACCTTGTAAATGGCAGCAATATTTCTGATTCAATGACATTTATGGTAAATCCATTTGCTAATTTCATCGGTCAGCCAGAGCGTTTCGCAGTTGAGAATAATTCTCGCATTCCTTCTATCAAGGGTGCTGAGTACTACTCCATCGTTGATGACGGTGAGATTAAGTGCCTTGGTATCGCTCCAGCAAATGAAGTATCTGCGACAGTTCTCGAGGACGTACTTGTTTATAACCGTGATAAGGTAGAGTTCTTCCTTGCAGAGTACTCTCAGGTAACAATCATTTTCATCACTGATGATTATGCTGAGGTTGTTACTGATGATGGTATTGAGGGACGTATTGACCTTACAAATGGAATTGGTTCCGTATTGCAGATCGGATAATCGATATTAATTAACTATTCAGGAAGTCTATGATTTTCGCCAGGTTGTTCTGTGCAACCTCTCGGCCGAGGTCGTAGACTTCCTTTAATTTGTCCGGATTATTTTCCAGAGCGCTTACCCCAAGTGCTCTTGGCGGACATAGAACAAACGCAGTTCCCTCTTTCGCGCGCTTTTGCACGAAAGCAGTCTCCGCGTTATACATGTCATGACGTGTTCTGATCGCCTCCACCGCATTTGGATACTTAAAGAGAGCCGCCTTGATTATGGGCATAATCTTATAAGCGTGCTTAACATAGTCTGCAGGCTGGGTAAGGATGACCAGGCTTTTGTCGCAACCCTGCTCCTCGGCGAAAGCCAAAGGGATGGAGTCAGTAATGCCACCGTCAAGAAGCTTCTTGCCATCCACTTTAACGATTTTGGACGCAAGTGGCATGGAAGCAGATGCGCGCATCCACTCCAGGTCGTTGTAATCTGCTGTGTCCAGTCGCTTGTATAAAGGTTTGCCTGTCTCCATGTCGGTGACAACTGCATAAAATTCCATTGGGTTACTACGATATGTGTCGTAATCAAAAAGGTCTAGTTTCTCAGGGAGCTCGTGGTAGCAGAAGTCACCGCCATAAAGGTCGCCTGTGAGGAAAAGGGAACGCCAACTTCTGTAATGCCAGTTCTTCGCAAAACGCAAATTGTATCTGATCACACGACCTATCTGTCGAGATTTGTAATTGCATCCGAAGGCAGCACCTGCGGATACACCTACTGCCATATCGAATTCAACATTATTTTCCATGAGTACATCAAGAATTCCAGCTGTGAAAAGCCCTCTCATTGCTCCGCCCTCGAGCACTAGTCCCTTTTTCATAAATATGTCCTTTTTTATTAAATATTTTGTTTTAATTGTATATTCTGCTACATATTATCAGTTTAAGCACAATTTTTGCCACACTTTGTGAGTTGTTTACTTCTTTTTATCGTGATAAAGTGTCATGGTTATGCTTCAGATACAGAATATTTGTAAACAGTACAGAACAGGGGATCTTGTACAGGATGCGCTTAAGGACGTATCAGTAAACTTGAGGGATAATGAGTTTGTAGCAATTCTTGGACCATCTGGTTCCGGAAAAACAACGCTGCTTAACATTATTGGAGGACTTGATCGCTACGACAGCGGCAATCTCATTATCAACAATATAGCTACTAATCAGTACAAGGATAGAGATTGGGATTCATATAGAAACCATACTATTGGTTTTGTTTTCCAGAGTTATTATTTGATTCCACATCAGACAGTACTTGCTAACGTAGAGTTGGCTCTTACATTGTCTGGTATTAGTAAAGAAGAGAGAAGAGAGCGTGCTCTTGAGGCTCTTGAGAAGGTTGGTCTTAAAGATCAGGCTCACAAGAAGCCAACACAGATGTCTGGTGGACAGATGCAGCGTGTAGCTATTGCGCGTGCTCTTATTAATAATCCTAGTATTCTTCTTGCAGACGAGCCAACAGGTGCTCTTGATACTAAGACTTCAATTCAGGTTATGGATCTTCTTAAGGAAGTTGCCAAGGACCGTCTTGTTGTTATGGTTACACATAACCCAGAGCTCGCTGAGGAGTATGCTTCACGTATTATCAGACTTAAGGATGGAGTTATCACAGATGATACAGACCCATTCGAGCCTGAAGAGAATAAGGAAGAAGAGAAAGCTCCAGTTCATAAGAACATGGGTAAGTCTGCCATGTCTTTTGGAACTAGTTTGCAGCTTAGCTTTAATAACCTTAGAACAAAGAAGGGAAGAACTTTCCTTACAGCTTTTGCTGGTTCTATTGGTATTATTGGTATCGCGTTAATTCTTGCTATTTCTACTGGTGTTGATAATTATATTGATGACATTCAGAGAGATACTATGACTTCGTATCCGATTACCATCGAGAAACAGGCTATGGATATCTCTTCCTATATTCAGGCTGCTCAGGATAATGATGAAGCTGAAGGCGAGAGCGTCGAAGATAATCGTGAATTAGACAGAGTTTATTCTAATTCCAAGCGTCTTGAGATGGCTAGCAATATGGCAAATAGTATTACAACTAATAATCTTGCTGACTTTAAGAAGTATCTTGATGATGAGGATAGTGAGATTAGAAAGTATCTTGGAGAGAGTGGAATTGTTTACTCTTACGATACAAGCTTTGATGTATACGCCATTGATAGTGAAGGCGAGTTCTTCAATACTAATCCATATGCAGGTGGACAGACAATAAACAGCGCTATGGGTTCTTATTCAATGTCCATGAGTAAGAATCAGAACTTCACAGAAATCTTGCCTGGTGAAGGCGATAACATGATTAGTAATCCAATTAAGGATAACTATGAAGTTATTAGTGGTAAGTGGCCAGAGAGCTATGATGAAGTTGTTGTTGTAATTAACAGACGTAACGAGATCGAGCTCACTACTCTTTATGAACTCGGATATCTTCCTCAGGAAGAGTATAGAAGAATGACCAATGAGTTCGTTGGAATGGATGCTATCGAATATGATGATGTTGAATTCCAGTACGAGGATATTGTTGGCCATAAGTTCTATCTTGTAACAGCTGCAGATAACTACACGGAAAATGAAGATGGAACATTCAGCTACTATGGCGATAACCTTATTAAGGTTGAGCAGAATAAGGATAAGGCTGTTGAGCTTACAGTATGCGGTATTGTAAGAAGAACTGGTGACGAGGGTGGAATCGGAGCTCCTGTTGGTTATACAAAGGCGCTTACAGATTACATCATTGATCACACATCTAACAGTCCAGTAGTAAAGGCTCAGATGGCAAATCCAGATAAGAACGTTCTTACTGGTGTAACGTTCAGCCCAGTTTCAGATGAGGAGAAGATTGCTGCTGCTACAGAGTATCTTGGAAATATGTCTGCTGCTGATAAGAAGGACCTTCTTATGCAGATTGTAGTTTCCATGTATGGTAATTCTTCAGAGGTAACAGATCAGATTGATGCTATGACTGATGAGCAGGTTTCTGCTATGTTTGATCAGTCTATGGGCCAGATTTCTGACGATGATCTTCTCGGTTTCTACGATACATATGTTGCTGGCGGAAGTTATGATGAGAATATGACTTCTTTCGGATATGTAGATATTGATAGTCCTTCCAGAGTTCAGATCTACACAGACAGCTTCGAGAATAAGGATGCGATTGTTCGTTGTATTAACGAGTACAACGAGACAAAGGACGAGAATGACAAGATTGTATATACAGATTACATCGGACTTCTCCTTAGCTCTGTTACAACAATTATTAACGTTATCTCTTATGTACTTATTGCATTCGTATCAGTATCTCTTATTGTATCTTCAATCATGATTGGTATTATTACTTTCATCTCTGTATTGGAGAGAACAAAGGAGATTGGTATTCTCCGTGCCATTGGTGCTTCTAAGAAGAATATCTCTCAGGTATTTAATGCAGAGACCTTTATCATAGGACTTCTTTCTGGTCTTATTGGTATAGGTGTTACAGAATTGCTTCTTATTCCAATCAACATTATCATTCACCACATCGCAGAGAATAATAATGTTAACGCAGTTCTCGGAATTGTTCCTGCAATCATTTTGATTGTACTAAGTACAGTTCTCACACTTATCGGAGGAATTATTCCTTCTAAGAAGGCTGCTAAGATGGATCCAGTTGCTGCACTTAGAACAGAGTAAGTTCTAATAAATATTGACACATAAAAATGAAGATGGTTTAATTAACACAGCTTTTTAAGGAGAAAACTTATGTCACGTAGCTCTTTTGCAAATGCATATTATTACTATTATTACTTTAGCGATAAGAAGTAATAGTGATTGTGCTACGGAGAAAAGTTAGATAGTAAATTTTATAAGGCGCCGCACGAATCACAACTCGGGCGGTGCTTTTTTGTGAGGTAGAACATGATAGCAGTAATTAAGAAAGATGCGACAAGACAGCAGATTGATAATCTTGTTAACTGGTTTTCAAAGCAGGGATTAACAGTAAATGAATCTCAGGGAGATTATTGTACTGTTCTTGGACTTATTGGTGATACATCTGGAGTAGATATCGACTTGCTTCAGGGCCTTGATATCATCGAGACAGTAACACGAATCACAGATTCTTTTAAGCAGGTTAATAAGAAGTTCCAGCCAGAAGCTACTATTGTAGATATTGGTGGTGTAAAAATCGGTGGTGGCAATTTTGCAGTTATTGCAGGTCCAAGTTCTGTAGAGAGCGAAGAGCAGATTATGATGGCGGCACAGATGGCAAAGGCTGGTGGTGCTAATATCCTCCAGGGCGGTACTTTTAAGTCCAGAACCTCACCTTATGATTTCCAGGGACTTCACGAGGAGGGTATTAAGCTTCTCGTTCAGGCAGGTAAGAGTGTAAACCTTCCTGTAGTGACAGAGATTCTGTCAGTAGAGCAGCTTCCGCTTTTCGACGACGTTGACGCACTTCAGATTGGTGCTCGTAATATGCAGAACTATGAGCTTTTGAAGGCACTTGGAAAATCCAATAAGCCAGTTATCCTTAAGCGTGGTCAGTCTGCTACAATTAAAGAGCTTTTGATGAGCGCAGAGTATATAATGTCTGAGGGTAATGAGAATATTATTTTATGTGAGCGCGGTATTAGAACATATGAGACTTATACCAAGAACACATTTGATATTTCTGCTATTCCTACACTTAAGGAACTCACACACTTACCAGTAATCGCCGACCCTTCACAGGCGACAGGCAGAGCAAATCTAGTTAAGAAGATGGCAATGGCCGCTGTTGTGGCAGGTTCCGATGGATTGGAGATCGATATTCATCCTAATCCAGAGCAGGCGAAGAGTGACGCCGCACAGACTATTACTGGCGCGACATTTAACGATGTAATGGACGCAGTAAGTAAGACAAGAAGCATTTTATAATTGGGAGATAACAATATGAGCATTACAGTTGGCGTAGTTGGTTTAGGACTTATCGGTGCATCTTTCTGCAAGGCGTATAAGGAGTATTCTGACGCTACAGTATATGGATGGAACAGAACTCAGTCTACAGCTGAGATGGCAAAGATGCAGGGCGTAATTGATGATTATCTTACAGAGGATAATCTTGGCGAGTGCGATCTTGTTATTCTTAGCCTTTATCCAGCAGCTTCCATTAAGTGGATGGAGGAGCGTAAGGATAAGTTCAATAAGAATGGTCTTGTAATCGATGCCTGCGGTACTAAGAGAACTATCTGTGAAGAGGGTTTCAGAATTGCTGCTGAGGCTGGATTCGAGTTTGTTGGATGCCACCCAATGGCAGGAACTCAGTTCTCTGGTCTTGCATATTCCAAGCCTAACATGTATAAGGGTGCTCCAATGGTTGTATGTCCTAACAGATTCGATGATATGGATCTTATCGACAGAGTTAAGGAGCTTCTCGCACCATGTGGATTTGGTAAGTTCCAGCTTAGCCACCCAGATGAGCACGACCGTATGATCGGCTTCACATCTCAGATGGCTCACCTTGTAAGTAATGCTTATATTAAGAGCCCTAACGCACGTAACCATAAGGGTTTCTCAGCCGGCAGTTATAAGGATATGACTCGTGTAGCATGGCTCAACCCAGGTATGTGGACACAGCTCTTCATGGAGAATAAGGATAATCTTATTTTTGAAGTGGACTTCCTTATCGAGGAACTTAAGAAGTACAGAGATGCCATGATTAATGACGATGATGACACACTATATAAGCTTCTTGAAGAGGGTAAGAATATTAAGGAAGAAGTGGATGGTAACGGAAAATGAGTGTAGTAAGTGTTAAGGCTTCACGTGATTATAAAGTAACAATTGGTGCAGGTGTAATTAGTCAGGTTGGTTCTATCCTGAAGGAAGTTGCTCCTGGAATCACCAAGGCTCTCGTTGTAAGTGATACAAATACTAAGGCTTTGTATGCTGATAAGGTTAAGGCTCTTATCGAGGCTGAAGGTATACAGGTTAGTGAGTATACTTTCGAGGCTGGAGAGCAGAGCAAGAATATTGAGACTATCGCTGCTATGTGGGGCGTTATGGCCAAGGCAGGTTTTACAAGAACTGATGCTATCGTATCCGTTGGTGGTGGTGTTGCTGGTGATATGAGTGGTTTTGCCGCAGCAACTTTCCTCAGAGGAATTAAGGTAGTTCAGGTTCCAACTTCACTTCTTGCCATGGTTGATGCATGTGTTGGTGGTAAGACAGGAATTGACCTTAAGGAAGGAAAGAATCTTGCAGGTGCTTTCCATCAGCCTTCCGCAGTTATTGAGGATGCAGATTGTCTCGCTACACTTCCAGATGAGGTGTTTACAGAAGGTATGGCAGAGGTAATTAAGTACGCATGTATCATGGATACTGAGCTGTACGATCTCCTTAATGCTAACAGTAGCAGAGGAATTGCTATTCGTGAGGATAGCGAACTCATGGACAAAATCGTTACTAAGTGCGTTGCTGATAAGGCATACGTAATCGAAGTTGATGAGCACGATAACGGTCTTCGTCAGACACTTAACTTTGGTCACACTATCGGTCACGTAATCGAGCGTAATAGCAACTTTACTCTCGCTCACGGTGTAAGCGTTGCCAAGGGAATGGGCATTATTATTGACAGTGCTCTTGCCGCAGGTACTCTTAATGCCGAAGATGCAGTTAAGATGAAGAATCTTATTATGGCATATGGTCTTCCAGTAACTGATCCAATCACTCCGGAGGATGCAGTAAGTGGCGCTCTTAACGATAAGAAGAAGCGTGGCAATACAATCTCACTTATTGTTGTTAATAATATCGGCAAGGCAGAGATTGTTAAGATGACTCCAGATGATCTCCTCGTATTCCTTAAGGGTGGTTCCAAGGTATGAAGATAAATTTTGCTGACAACAAACTCACAGGTAGCATAAAGGCGCCAGCATCTAAGTCTATCTACCACAGAGAGCTTATTGTGCGTTTCCTTTGTGGTGACCGCGATAACCTGGACGTGCTTCCTGGCGACAACGATGACGTGCAGGCTACGAAAGCATGTCTTCGTGCGCTCAGAGACGCTAAGGACGGAGATGAGGTTATCCTCCCATGTAACGAAAGCGGTTCTACTCTCAGATTCATGATCCCTGTAGCGTCTGCTTTTCTCTTAAGAGAGGGCGCGAAAGTGGCGTCAAAGCTGATTTTTACTACTAAGGGAAGACTCTGCGACAGACCTCTTGGTGAACTTGCAGATGCTATGGCCCCTCACGGAATTAATATTAACAAAAACATGGAAGACCGTACTATCCTCGTTGATGGTACTATGACTTCCGGTACATATACAATTGATGGAAGTGTCTCCTCCCAGTACATCTCTGGGCTTATTATGGCACTTCCTCTTTTTGTTTCTGAGAGCAGAATTGATGTAACTGGAGGAATTAAGTCAGTTCATTATATCGAGCTTACTGAGAACAGTCTTCGTAAGTATGGCTGTGGAATTAAGCGTGTAGAAGATACTTATCTTCCTGAAGCTGGTGGATATAAGACTGCTCCACAGGGTGAGTTCCAGGTGGAGGGTGACTGGAGTAATGGTGCATTTCTTCTCTGCCTTAAGGAGTTTACTGGTGTAGAGGTGACTAACCTTAATATGGAGTCTGCTCAGGGTGACAAAGCTATCGTGGAGTTTCTTCAGGCTGTAAAGGATAGTAACGGTGGAGAAGTAACATTTGACTGCGCTGATATTCCTGATATCGCACCATATATGGCAGTACTTGCAGCTTTCAGAACTTCTAAGACAACATTAACAAGCACAGGTCGACTTCGCATTAAGGAGAGTGACCGTTCAAAGGCTGTGTGCGAGCAGTTAGCAGCAATTGGAGTTAAGACTCAGGAGAATGAGGACTCCATTGTTATTTATAATTATGAAAATACTGCTCCATCAGATATAATTCTAGAGTCTTATCATGACCACAGAATGGCTATGTGTGCAGTTCTTATTGCTGCGGCACTTAAGACATCCATCACTATTGATGAGATTGATTGTATGAATAAATCGTTCCCAGAATTAAGGGAGCTTTGTATAAAGGAGTTATGCTCATGAGCATGAACAGTTTGTATAGAGGTGAAGTTCTTAACCTTGAAATTTACGGTGAGTCCCATAGCCCTACTATTGGAGTTTATATTGAGGGTTTGCCTGAAGGTGTTAAGCCAGATGTAGAGAAGACAGCTGCACTTATGGCAAGAAGAGCACCTGGTCAGAACGCATGGTCCACACCTCGTAAGGAGAAGGACGAAGTTCATTTCGAGCAGGTTGATAATAAGCTTCACGGTTACATTATTAACACTAATACTAAGCCAAAGGATTATGCTTCCATCATGAATAGTCCTCGTCCATCCCATGCAGATTTTACTGCACGTATTAAGTATGGTGACGAGGCAAGCAAGTCTGGTGGTGGTATTTTCTCTGGTCGTATGACTGCGCCTCTTTGTATCGCAGGCTCTATTGCTCTTAACGAGCTTAATAAGAGAGGCATCGAGATTTATTCTCACGTTAAGGCCATTGCTGGTGTTAAGGACGAGGGTTATTTCGACAACGCTCCGTTAAGCGCAGAGTATAAGGATAAGCTTGCTGAAGTTAAAACAAAGGAATTCCCTGTAGTTGATGATGCTAAGGGTGAGGCAATGAAGGAGAAGATTGCTGCTGCTCGTGAGGATCTTGATTCCGTTGGTGGAATTATTGAGACAGTAGTTTATGGTATGCCAGCGGGTATTGGTGGTCCTATCTTCGGAGGTATCGAGGCTAAGGTTGCCACACTTCTTTATGCTATCCCTGCAGTAAAGGGTGTGGAGTTTGGTAATGGTTATGAGGTTGCCGAGCTTCGTGGTTCTGAGAATAACGACAGCTTTATTATGGATGGTGATAACGTAACAATGGAGACTAACCACAGTGGTGGTATTCTCGGAGGCATTTCCGTTGGCGGAAGTGTAGCTCCAATTGTTGTTAACTGCGCTATTAAGCCAACACCATCAATTTCAAAAGAACAGAAAACTGTTGATATCAGTAAGAAGGAAAATACTGTAATATCTATTCATGGAAGACATGACCCATGTATCGTGCCAAGAGCTGTACCTGTAACAGAGGCAGCTGTAGCTTTGGCGCTTTATGACATGATATTGGCACAGGAGGCATAAGTATATGAATATGGATGAGTTGAGAATTCAGATTGACGCAGCGGACAGAGAGCTTCTTGCAGCACTTGCCAAGAGAACTGCTATCTCTCGTAAGATTGGTGAGTATAAGAAGATTAATGGTTTGCCAGTTCTTGATAAGTCAAGAGAGGATGCCAAGATGGAGAGCCTTAAGAATCAGGCTGCTGACGAGATCAAGTCTTATGTAGAGGAGTTCTACAATACTGTATTTGATATTTCCCGCAAGCATCAGGAGAAGCCATTGTTTGGTGTGCTTGGTCAGCATCTTCCACACACATATTCACCTGCTATCCATAATATTTTTACTGATGAGTATACATATACAATCATTGAGAAGGAGCCAGAGGAGCTTGATGAGCTCTTTAGCTGCGGTGCTTATGGTGGATTTAACGTAACTATCCCTTATAAGAGAGAGGCTGCTGCTAGATGTGACGTTCTCGAGCAGGATGCAGCTGACTGTAATTCTGTTAATACAGTTGTATTTGGTAAGGATGGCAAGACTTACGGATATAACACAGATATCTTTGGATTTTGCTTCATGATTACAAGTGCAGGCATTGATCCTAAGGGTCGTAAGTGCCTTATCTTAGGTCATGGTGGCGCAGCTTCTGCCGTTCACTATGGTCTCACAAAGATGGGTGCAGCTGACGTTAAGTTTGTAGACCTTTACGATGAGATTAACTACGACAATGTATATGATATCTGCGGTGATGCAGAGGTTATTATTAACTGCACACCTGTTGGTATGTTCCCTAAGGTAGATAATCAGGTTGTAGATTTAACACGTTTCCCTAAGTGTGATTCTTTCGCAGACGTTGTTTATAACCCTTCACGCACAAAGATTTTGCAGCAGGCTAAGTCACTTGGTATGAAGACTGCCGGCGGTCTCACAATGCTCGTTGCACAGGCTTATAAGTCATATAAGTTCTTTATCGGTGACAACGAGGGTGCAGATAAGATTACACCTGAGGCAGGTGAGATGATTAAGAAGGTTGTTACAACTCTCGAGAATCGTATGATGAACATTACACTCATCGGTATGCCAGGTTGTGGTAAGTCCACATTAGCTAAGGAAATCGCACGTATCACAGGTCGTGAGCTCGTTGATCTCGATGAGGCATATTCTGTAGAGTACGGCGAGTCCCCATCTACAACAATTACTGAGAAGGGTGAGGATGCTTTCCGCGCTAACGAGACAAAGCTTGCAGCCAGATATCTCCCTGAGAGCGGTCGTATTCTCAGCACTGGTGGCGGAATTGTTACACGTGATGAGAACTATTTCTGGCTCAGAAATAATTCCCGTATCATTTATGTTAAGCGTCCACTGGATGTTCTCGCATCTGAGGATCGTCCTTTGACAGCACGTGACGGTGTAGAGAAGCTCTATGCTCAGCGTAAAGAAAAGTATGAGGGCCTTGCTGATATCACAGTTGATATCGAGAAGAAGGAAAATAAGAATGAGTTCCTTTCAGAGGCAATTGCAAGACTTCGTGAGGAAGGTTTTGAAGTATGAAAATTCTTGTATTAAATGGACCTAATCTTAATATGCTCGGCATCCGTGAGCCGGATATTTACGGAAAGTCAACTTATAAGGATCTCGTGGAGATGATCGAATCCCACTGCAGTAGTAAGGGAATTGAAGTTCAGTGTCTCCAAAGTAATCATGAGGGAACACTTGTTGATTATATTCAGCAGGCTTACTTCGATAAGGTTGACGGTATTGTCATTAACCCTGGTGCTTATACGCATACTTCAGTTGCGTTACTTGATGCACTTAAGGCGGTTCAGATTCCTACAGTTGAAGTACATATTTCTGCTGTAAATGAGCGTGAAGACTTCAGACAGATTTCTTATGTTTCTTACATTGCTAAGAAAACAATCATGGGAAAAGGATTTGACGGTTACCTCGAGGCAATTGATTATTTGAATAACTGATTACTATAAAAACACACGAAAAACAGCATACTGATGTATGTTGTTTTTTGTATTCAAAAAGAAAGATTGCTATAATAGTAAGGCTATTTTGATAACAGAGGGAAAATATATGGCATTATTTGGAAAGAAAAAAGACGATAATTCTATTGAGAATATTGAGGATATTGACGAGAAGATTCTCGCAGCTATTGATGAGACTGATGCGGAAGAAGAACAGCGTAAAGCTGACCGTAAGCAGGCTGAGATAGACAGAATCGCTAAGCAGACAGCTGAGCGTGAGGCTGCTGCAGAAGAGGCTAAGAAGAAGGCTACTAAGATTGGCAGAAGATTCTTCATCATGCCTACATCCGTTGAAGTTGGTGACAACGTTCTTAAGGCTACCGGTGCAGTATTTGGTAAGGTTAAGGTAGAGGATAACGTTTATATTTACCGTCCAAATGGTCAGGTAATCACATCATCCGTATTGTCCATCACATCTGCAGATGACAGAAATGTTGTTCCAGAAGAGGGTAAGGTTACTGCTGCAGAGGGTGCAGTTGTTACAATCGAACTCGGATTTAAGTTTGGTAATGTTGGACTTGAGCCAGAGAATATTATCCCTGACTATTCCATTATCTCTAACGTAAGACCAGCCGCTGCTGCTCGTAAGGATATCGAGAACCCAGCTATCCTTGGTCTCACATGCTACTACAAGGAGTACGCTCAGGATAAGAAGTTTAATATGGTTCTTGTTAATCATATGGTTAACAGTTACTTCCTGCTCGCTTTACATGATTCAGACAGAATTGGATCTAATGGTAAGCCAGCTAAGCAGATTGTTACTATTCTTGATAAGGAAGACGAGTCAAAGAGAATGCTTCCTATCTTCACAGATGCAATTGCTCTTATGAGATCTAAGGACAGCATCTTCAACGAGGAGCATAAGGCTCAGGTTTCAGTTCTTTCTTTCCAGGAGATTGTAAAGAATGTTCTTCAGGAGGGAATTGATTTTATCATCAACCCTTATGGACCTGTAGCAGTTAGAATTCCACACGATTTTATCAGTAAGCTTGTTAACAGTGAGTCATATCAGAAGCGTTTTGGCGAGAATGGTGATGCTAAGAGAAAGTATCGTAAGGATACAGTTACTGATGGCTCCAAGGTTGCTGTTGGTGCACCTCCAAACACGGAGGAAGTAAGAGCGGTACGTCAGGCTCTTAAGGATTACTGTGCTACAGTTCCTTCTATTAAGACTGCTGGATTGCTTTGCACAATTAAGAAGGGTGAGGGTCCTGGATATCTTATTATCTTTGATATCCCTAAGTCTGGTGCACGTGATGTGTTCATGGGTGCTGCAGAGGTTATTAAGCCATTCCTTAATAGAATTAAGAGAATCGAGTTCTCTAGATATGAGGAAACAGTTTTTGCCGATCAGTATTTTGCACAGGAGCCTTTTGATTACGTAAAAAATCCTAATACAGCTGAGTAATTGTTCTGATTTCCGGGGAGGGGAATATATGAAGAAGCCAGTTAAGTTTTTGATGTCATCCATGCTTACTGCAGCATTGGTAGTAAATATGTATGGCGGTGTTATTTTTGCCGATGAGAACGAAGGTGATGCACCAGTTGTTCCTGCTGAGGACACTGTTCCTGCAACTGAGGAGGGCGAACCTACTCCAGAAGTAACACCAACACCAGAAGTTACTCCAGAAGTAACACCTGAACCAACAACAGAGCCATCACCAGATCCATCACCTGCTGATCCAGGCGATGGTGAGACTGATAATATCGAGAGTTTTGTAGGTCGTCTTTACACAAAGGCTCTTGGTCGTTATTGTGATGCAGAGGGACTTGCAAACTGGTCTTCAGCTATTAAGTCTTCTAGCTATACAATTAATGAAGTAGCAAGACTTTTCATCACTGGTGAAGAGTTCAGCAGCTATGATTACAGCAACGAAGATTACGTAAAAATTCTTTATAATACATTCTTTGATCGCGCAGCTGATCCTGAAGGACTCGCGAGCTGGGTAAAGGCTCTCGAGGATGGAGCATCTAGAGATGCAGTTTTGGCAGGATTTACAGATTCTATCGAGTGGAAGATGCTTTGTAGCTCTTACGGTATTAAGAATCCTGAAGCTGTTATGGACGATAACATCCAGTATACAAATGAGTTTGTAGATAGATTCTACGTGTATTTCCTTGGCAGACCTGCAGATAAGCAGGGAAGAGAAAGTTGGGCTAAGCTTATCCGTTCTGGTGAGCTTTCCGCATGTGATGTGGCTTTGGGCTTCGTTTACAGCCAGGAATTTATGAATTCTGAGCATACTACTAGTGAGTTTGTTCATGCTATGTTCAATGCTTTCCTTGGAAGAGGCGCAGATGCTAATGGTCTTGAGTCCTGGGGTTATCTTTATGAGCATGGATTGTCTCCAAGATATTTCATCAATGGGTTTGCACACTCTGATGAGTTTGCTAATATCTGTAAAACTTATGGAATTAAGGTTGGTGAAGTAGAAATCACAGAGTCACGAGATATGCTCCCACTTGCTACATGTATGGTTTACGATATTTATTCCGCTTTGGAGAGACCAGTTGGTGTAGCTGAGCTTAATTCATGTGCAACAATGCTTCTTAACAAAGAGGGCATGAATAATATTGTTAAGATGGTATTCTTATCACAGGAATATACTGCTCTTAACAAGACAAACGAAGAGTTTGCGGCTGATGTATATAAGTGCATTCTTGGCCGTCCTGCAAATGAAGATGAGATTAGCAATGTTGTAAAGTCACTTTCCAGTGGAACTACACGTAAGGCTGTTATCGATAATATTACTTCCAGCAGTGAGTTTAAGGACAAGTGTGCGAAAGCAAATGTTCTTGCTAGACGTAATGCGGCACCAACTTACTTAAGCCAGAAGAAGCAGGATGAGATTAATAGTAAGGTTACAGATCTTCAGAGTGCATTTAACTATGCAGCAGGTCTTAAGTACTGGAGACATGATGTAAATCCTGTTACATGTTCAACAAGAGCTTTGGCAGAGGAGGCAATTAATAGAGGAGAGGGTAACTGCTATGGTATGGCAGCTGTATTCCTTGAGTTGGCACATAACCTCGGATACGAAGGTGTTCAGGTGGCAGGCCAGGTTCCATCCAGACGTGGTGGTGTTACACCTCATTCATGGGTAGAGCTCTATATCGATGGTAAAACTTATGTGTGCGATCCTGACTTCACATATGGAACAGGACGTAATGGATTGTTGATTCAGTATGGACAGTCCGGTACATGGAGATATATTAGAGAGAGAGAAATTAAACCTTAATAGGAAATGGAGTAAATGTTATGAAAAAGAGTTTATTAAAGATTTGTGCGCCAGTAATGGCTGTATGCATGTTAAGCGCATGTGGTAGTTCTGCTACAGAGACAACAACTGGAGATGGACTTTTCGAGGATGGCGCTAGTACTACAGCAGCCGAGACAGAAACTACTGTTGCAGAAACAACTGTTGCTGAGACAACAGTAGCTGAAACGACAGTTGAAGAGACAGAGGCAAAGGTTCTCGTAATCGGTGATGAGGCTACAGGTACAGTTTCTGTTCACCTTATGAATACAACAGATGAGGATATTACTGCTGTATATATCAAGGTTAAGGGCGGAGAATATTCAGACAATCTTCTTTCTGAGACTTTTAAAGTTGGCGAAGACAGAGTTATGTATTACAACAACTCTTCTGATGCTGAGGATGCAAAGTACACAGTAAAGATTGTTTTCGCTTCTGGTACTGAGGATTCTCTCCATAACTTCACTTTCACAGACTTTGTTGGTGCAGATATTTGTTATAAGAATGGACAGGTATATATTGCATACAAGGATGTAACTGGTGACAAGTCAACTTATGACGCAGAGGTTGCTTACGATACACCAGTAGAGACACAGGCACCTGCAGGTCAGGATAATGGATGCATTGGTGACGATGGACTCTTCTACTAATAAGCGCGTAACATATTTCAGCCGACTTAAGGCGCTGGCTTGTCTTGCCGTAGTTATCTTGCATACTTTCTATGCAGCAGATGCTTTCGCGACAACTGTAGGTCAGCACATGTTGGCAATTTCTATAAGAAACTTAATGATGTGGTCAGTGCCATGCTTTGTCATGGTTACTGGCGCATTGCTTTTTGACCCAAAACGTAATGTGACCATAAGCAAAATTTTCCGCAAGTATCTGCCACGTGTGGTGATTGCACTTGTGTTCTTTTCTTTTGCTTTCGCCATCTTTGACGCAGTGCTTCTTAAGAAGCCTGTTGCGGATGCTTTCGCCACAGGGTTTAATGCTATAGTTTATGGTACTGGCTGGAAGCATATGTGGTACCTTTACCTGATTATTGGCATTTACCTCGTGTTACCTTTTTATCGCATGGTTACAAGAAGTGCCACAGATATAGAGATTAGATATTTGGTTGGTGTTCTCTTTGTTTTCCAGGCAGTTATTCCTGTTATTCAGGCAGTTCTCAATGTGACATTGCCATTCTACATCCCATTCTTCACTATTTATCCGCTTTTCCTTATGGCAGGTTATGCGATTCATAATGACATTATTAAGATTAAGATGTGGATTGCAATTGTGTTCGTGGTAGTGGGAGTAGCATCTGTGCTGGGCATGACATACCTTAGTGTTTATAAGGGAAATGCTGTAGCTAATACACTTGTAACTGCATACTCTTTTCCTGGCATCGTGCTTTTCTCATGTGGTGCTTTTGCAATTTATAAGAAGTGCGGTGAAAAGCCATGTAAGAGTGATGTACTTATGACAATTATCGATAAGAACTCCTTCGGCATCTACCTAATGCACATGGCTGTTCTTAAGGTTTTTGCTATCAAAGTGAGACCAGATATTTTCGGAAAGCCTTACTGGATGGCTATTGAAGTAGTGGCTTCCTTCGTGATTCCTTTCATTTTGATGATAATTTATTCATTTATAGCAAAATCTGTTAAAAAAGTTGTGAAAGCTAGTTAAAAAAATATAGTAATTCTGTTATGCTATATAAGTTTTTATGACAATCCATATAAATTTATATATAACAGGAGGGTTTTATGGGTAACGGAACATCCACAAAGGGCGGATGGCGTACAAACAAGTGGTTTAGAGCTGCTATTCCTGGTTTGTTGCTCCACTGCAGTATCGGTACAGTTTATTGCTGGTCTTATGTAAGTGAAGGTATCGCTGATCAGATTGGTTACAGCACAAAGACAGTAGGTTGGGCATTCAGCTTGGCTATTCTCTTCCTCGGTTTGTCAGCAGCATTCCTTGGTAATGTAGTTGAGAAGGATATTCATAAGTCTTCTCTTATCGCTACTATCTGCTTCGCAGCAGGTATGGTTGGTACAGGATTCTTCGTTAATTATGGTGCAAAGCAGTACAACGGGGGCGCTGGTTCTGCTAGTTTGTTAGCACTTATCGGAATCTTTGTATGTTATGGTTTCATCATGGGTATTGGTCTTGGTACAGGTTACCTTTCTCCTGTTAAGACATTGATGCTCTGGTTCGAGGATCGTAAGGGTCTTGCTACTGGTCTTGCTGTTGCAGGTTTTGGTGCTGCTAAGGCTATCGGTGCTCCTATCATGACAGAAATGCAGAATCACATGTCTATCGACAAGATGTTCTACATCCTCGGTGCAGTTTACTTCGTAATGATGTTCACAGGTCACCTTCTCCTTAAGAAGCCAGAGGGTTGGCACGAGCCAGCTGCAGGCGAGAAGAAGCCTTCTATTATGGAGACTCTCAAGACAAAGCCTCTTACAAACTACATCGGTATCTGGCTCATGTTCTTCCTTAACATCACATGCGGACTCGCTATCATCTCTTATGAGAAGCAGTTGTTTGCTGCTGCAGGTTACGCTGCAATTGTTGGTACTCTCGGTGCTATTTCTGCTGTATTCAACGCAGGTGGTCGTCTCGGCTTCTCAGCTTGGGCTGACACAATGAAGGATAGAAACACAATCTACAAGATGATCTTCATCCTTTCTATCGTATTCACAGCTATCGTTCTTTTCACAAATGGTTTCATCAATGCACGAGAGAGTGCAATTCTTGCATTCCTCGTAGTAGCACTCATTATGGTTGTAAATGCTGGTTACGGCGGAGGTTTCTCCAATGTTCCAACACTTCTTTCCGACCACTACGGTATGGGTTCTATCTCAGCAATCCACGGTATTACACTTTCTGCTTGGGGTTTTGCTGGTATTGCTGGTCCTCAGCTCGCTTCTTTCATCATCGAGCACAGCAACAATGAAACTAATGCTTTTGAATTCCATGAGAAAATGGTATACCCAGGTAAGATGCAGAATATTCTTATTGCTACATTGATCCTTTACATTGTTTCTCTTGTAATTGCTCTTGTACTTGTTAAGCCAACAGATAAGGCTCTCGAGGCAAAGGCAGCTAAGAAGGCAGCTAAGTAATTAGTTACTGGTTTGAATTATCAAGACCGCTCACTTCTTCGGAAGTGGGCGGTTTTTTGTCTTGATTAATATTGTGGAGCCGTGGAAATCAACAAATCGATCACTTTTTTCTGAAGAAAGTGATTTAATAATTGAACTTTAGGGGTAAATCAGGCCAAAAATCAACTTTTACATCAATTTTTCCACCAAAAGTTGATTCATTTATTGATTTCCATACCTTTTTGCCCAATATAATCAACTTTTAAGTCAATTATTTTCAAAGAAATTGAGCAAATCATTGGAGCAAAGACTATCTTAGCAACTAATTCGAACTGAAACCTGTGATATTATAGACACAAGTCTATTTCTAAGGAGGCCAGTTATGGCTAACGAATTAGTTCCAGCAAAAGATAACAAGCCTGCAGTTAAGAAACAGGATATGGATATTGGTCACGTGCCAAGTAATTTCTGGTATCACATTGTGGGCGAGGAGATTCTCGTAACTCTCATTGCCGCTTTTACTCATATAAAAGTTAAGCCTGACCAGGATTATCTTAATGAAGAGGGTCCTGTAATTGTTATTGCCAACCATGCGTCATATCTTGACCCAATGGTTATGAGTAAGCTTACTCGCGGAAGACCTGTGAATTTCGTATGTGGAGAGTTCCTTTTCCGTAATCACTTCTGGGGCAATGCCTTTAAGAAGGGTGGCGCGATTCCTAAGAAACAGTTTGTTGTGGACGCAGTTTCTGTTAAGTCCATGATGAAAGTCCTTAAGCGTAAGGGCGTTCTTCTCCTGTTCCCAGAGGCAACTCGTTCTGTTGATGGCAGCACTATAGCTATCGATGATGGTGTGGCAAAGATGGCTAAGAAAGTTAATGCAGCAATCTATATTGCTCATATCCACGGCGCATATGCAGCTATGCCAAGATGGGGCAGTGGTATCCGTAATGGCAAGATTACTGCTGAATTTGTACGTAAGCTTCCTGCCAGCAAGACAGCAGAGATGACTGCGGATGAGCTTCAGTCTTATATTCTCGATGGACTCAAGTACAACGAGAATGACTATCAGCGTGAGCATAAGCTGACCTATAAGGGTAAGAATCTTGCCAAGGGTCTTGATAACATTGCTTATCAGTGTCCGAAATGCAAGGAGGAGTTTTCCATGAAGTGGGGCGGTAAGGGTAACGGCAATGCTATCGTGTGCTCGAAATGTGGTAACACCGCCATAATGAATGTCTACGGTCTCCTGGACAAGGCAAAGGAAGAGGACGTAATTTTTGATGACCTTAAGAAGTGGACATCCTGGGAGAAGCAGGAGGTTATGGATCAGCTTAAGAAGGGTGATTTTCATATGCAACTTAAGGCGGAACTTCACAAGGTGTTTGACGATACCACTTTTGCGAGAACAGGGGATGGAACTGTAACAATTACATCCACAGAAATAATTTACGAAGGTACTGACTGCGATGGCAAAGATGGTATTCCTTATAAGAAGGGAAAAGTTAAGAGTGGCTATAAAAATAGAAGCCTTGAGGGCGTAAGTAAGCCTTCTAAGCACGTCTTCGAGATTGCGAACATGAAGGGTATGGTTGCAGATTACGGAGAATGTTTTGAGATTTATGACAGCAAGGGTGAACTTTTCCGTTTTTATGTAGATGGTCAGAAAGTGTACAAGGCACAGCTAGTAGTTCAGCTTCTGGGTAAGATACAATAATGCCTGATATATGAAAATATCAAGATTTTGTCCTTTAATATCACGTAAAAAGCATATATAATTATTAATGGTTCATTGATGCCCCGATAACTCGGGCGCGTGAAAATAAATTTTTTGAGGAGTGTATAGCAACATGGCATACTACAACAAGAAGAATGTTGAAGACCTCAAAGTAGCTGGTAAGAAGGTTATCGTTAGAGTTGACTTTAACGTACCACTCGACAAGGTTACAGGTGAGATCACAGACGACAAGCGTATCAAGGGCGCTCTCCCTACAATTAAGTATCTCGTAGATAACAATGCAAAGGTTATCCTCGTTTCCCACCTCGGACGTCCAAAGAATGGTCCAGAGGCTAAGTTCTCCATGAAGCCAGCAGCAGAGAGACTTGCTGAGCTCATCGGTAAGCCAGTAGTTCTCGCAGCTGATGTTATCGGCGAGGATGCAAAGGCTAAGGCAGCAGCTCTTAAGGAAGGCGAGATTCTCATGCTCGAGAATGTACGTTTCCACAAGGACGAG
>JAKSRI010000026.1 GCA_024403695.1 Saccharofermentans sp.
GAAATGAGGGAAAAATATGGTTTATAAGGTATTTGTCACTCAAAACGCTGAGGCGGATTTGGAGAGTTTTGTCAGATATCTAGCTGTAGATAAGTTAAGCCCTCAGGCTGCTGTCAATGTTTTGGTTGATTATGAAGCCACTATTGAAGTATTGACGCGTGTCGCTGGAAGTTTGAGATTATGCTATAACTCCAAACTATCAGCGCTTGGATATCGAAGAATTAATTTTTTGAATCACAAATACTTCATGTTATATCGAATTGAAAATGATACAGTGTTTGTTGACAATATATATCACGCTTCACAGGATTATGAGTATTTGATGGAATAAGGAGGATAATATATGATTTGTCCATTTTGCAATGAAGAAATGAAGAAGGGCCTCATCACTGGCGATGGAAGACAGAAAGTTAGATGGGTGTCCGACGATGAGAGCATTGGCGTTCTCGAGAAGGCGTTCACAGAGAAGGGCACAATCGATGCGAAATATACCATGACAACGTTCAGTATCGACAGTTATTTCTGCAAGCATTGCAGGAAGATGATTTTTGATACAGATGTTAAGAAGTAAGTTGTTCAAGACAGCATACAGTAGCGATAATTGAATATATAAACAATGGTGATATAATAAAAACAAGAGGAACTTCCGTAGACGGTTGTCCTATGGTATTAGTTAAATAACCGCGACCTTTGGACTGGGGCGGTTATTTTTTGTTTTGCAGACAGAAACAATTAGCAACATAACAGTAAAAACTATCATTAGTAATTCATAATCAGTCATACAACTCACCTCCTTTCTTCATGTCAAAATGACAAGTGTACCGACCGTCGGTACATTTGTCGGACAGCAAATCCCCACCCCTCACCAACTCCACCGACAACTGTTGAAATAGTACCCGTACGGGTGCTATAATTCGAATATGAATAGCATTGGTGAAGTAATAAAAAAGGAAAGAAAGAAAATTGGGCTAACTCAGCAGGAGTTTGCTGCCCATTCTGGACTCGGATATCGATTTGTCAAAGAACTCGAGCAGGGTAAACAGACTGTTCGAATGGATAAAGTGCAGCAAGCACTCGATTTTCTTGGACTTACAATTATTCCTCAATATGTAGATTATTCTCAAACCCACGAGAATACCCCGGTGGCTGTAATAATTCGACAGGCGGCCGAGATATGCAAAAAGCATGGGGTGAAGCATCTGTATTTATTTGGTTCGTACGCCAAAGGCACACAAACTCGATACAGCGATTTGGATTTTGCGATAAAGGGATTTAGTGGTGACTATTTTGAGTTGAAGGATGAGCTGGACAATATTCGTACGTTGAAGGCTATAGATCTGGTAGAGTACGACAAAATTGCGAGTGATTTGTTTAAAAAGGAGATAGATACTTATGGAAGAAAAATTTATTAGGAGATTTGAGTCATTTCAGAAGAGTCTGGACTCATTTGCAGGTGTAAGAAATAGAGATATTACGGATGATTTTGTATTGAGTGGAACAGTGCAAAAATTTACTATCACCTTCGATATTGCCTGGAAAGTAATGAAGGATATTTTAATTCAGCTATATGGTGTATCGGATTTTGCAACTGGTTCGCCAAGAGAAACACTTAAGAAATCAATGGCATGTAATATTATTAGTGAAGATACATGGATAGATATGATGAGTGATAGAAATCTTCTCTCACATGATTATGACGGAACAATAGTTAAAGAAAAAATAACGATAATTATAGGCCAGTATCTGCCTTTGTTAGAACGCTTTGCAGATAAAGCCAAGGAATTAATTGATAATTCTGCAAATTCATAAATATGATTAGTAAAGCAACCGCGCATCGTGCGGTTGTTTTTATGCCTGGAATTCCACCTGTGTTCCTACGTGCATTCCCTCTGTCCCCACGAATGTCTCTATGGTAGGTACAACTATGGAGACAAAAAAGCCATAGATTCAATAAAAAGAACTACAAAATGATAAATTCGTCTCTATATGTGTCTCTACCCTAGGTACAGCTCAAGGGGAATCGGCACATAATTATTCCAATCACACAACAAAGGAGTAACAATATGTGCAACTACGGATACATTCGAGTGTCTACTCGAGAGCAGAATGAGGATCGACAGGTAATCGCCATCACGGAGGCCGGCGTCGAGCCGAATCACATCTATATCGACAAGCAGTCCGGCAAGGATTTCAACCGCCAGCAATACAAGCGGCTCTACAGAAAGATTCACGAGGGCGACACCCTGTTCGTGAAGAGCATCGACCGCCTCGGCCGCAACTACGATGAGATTCTAGAGCAGTGGCGCATGCTTACCAAAGAGAAAGGCATCAATATCGTGGTGCTGGATATGCCACTGCTGGACACCCGTAACAACAAAGACCTGACAGGCACTCTCATCGCGGATATCGTCCTGCAGCTGCTGTCCTATGTGGCCCAGACCGAGAGGGAGTTCATACGCCAAAGGCAGGCGGAGGGCATCGCTGCGGCCAAGCTGCGCGGGGTAATCTTCGGCAGGCGCCCGAAAGCGATTCCGCCAGAGTTCCCGTCCATCTACGAGAGGTGGTCCGCCCACGAAATCTCCGCGCGGGAGGCAGGCCGAACCCTAGGCGTGGCGCACAAGACTTTCATTAAGTGGGCGCGGGCGGCTACACTGATATAGAACGAACAAACACACCATCGGGTGTAATCGAGAAAGAGGTTTATATATGAGAATGTGTGAATTGAGAACAGATGGATTGTATTGTTATATCGATTATAGTGAAGAGCTTATCCATAATTCTGCGCTTAGATTCTATAGCGACGGAAGGCTCGTTCAAGCTACGGTTGCTCAAATGGAAAATGACTCAGGATTTTTCCCAAAGCCAGACTGGTTTAATATCGATTCAGCCTATGGAAAACAAAGTAACGGAAGGTATGTGTTAGACGGTAATAACATCAGCTTTAGGGACACTTCTATAGCAGGTACTGTGGACTATCGAGGCGTTGTTAATGAGAACTGTCTTATGTTGTCGTCATACTCCCATATTAATGGCCACAAAGAAACAGATATAAAATTTGTATTCTATCCATTTTGGGAGCTTGATGACTGGAAGGAACTCTATTAAGTGGTGCCATAAAAAACAAGAGGAACTTCCCTAGACGGTTGTCCTATATAAGATTACAGAAAGTAACCGTGCTTTGGACGAGGGCGGTTACTTTTTTGATTTACCAGTTAATGTAAATATAAATATCAATATGATCATTAGAATCTCATAGTTACTCATGTAAATCACCTCCTCTCATATGCGCATATGGAAGAATTCATATTCAGCTGACACTTTTAGGTGATTTTGTTTGCTTAACAAGGTAAACATTTTGTAAATAAGTGCACTTTGTTCCCCACCAACATTTTTAAGAGTTCTATAATGTAAACGCATCAAAAAAGCACAGAATCACACTGGGGCGAATTGTGCACTTTATTACACAGGAGGGTACGTATGAAAAAAATCATATCTATTGTTTTGATTGTATCTATGTTGTTTGCATTATGTGGCTGTGGGGATGAGTCTTCAGCAAATGACTCATCAAGTAAGTCTGACGAGCAAACAAAAGTTGAGTTGACTGTTGATAACGTAGAAGAGTATTTGGAGATTAATTGTGAATATGTAAATGCTACACGAGAACAGAATGTTGTTGGACAGTGGCTCAAAGAATCAGATATTAAAATCGAAACTTATGCTATAACATCTGGTTCTTTTGAAAACGTAGAAATTACTTTACGATTTGATTTGTCTTCTAGTGACAAAGATGAAAACTATCACGTTCAGGGAAATGAGAGTTTGCATACACTTGAATCAAAGTTTAAGGTTAAGGCAAATGGAGATCATGATGAAGTTATTGGACGAATGAGATGTTTCAGCTATATCAACCTGGATGTTAAAAGCGGAAATGCTCCTTATGAGATTGTTAGTGTATCAGGTACTTTTGTTAAAAATTAATGATTCGTATTTGTGTTTGTGTATCTAAAAGGAGTGACTAAATATGAAAAAACTAATAGCTGTATTGTTAGTGTTTGTTTTGATATTTTCTTTTGTGGGTTGTGGTAAAAAGGAAATTAGCAATGAAAGCCCAGAAACTACTGTGGAGACAACCTTATCCAAAGAACAAATTATTGATCAAGCTACTACACTCAGTATTTCATCATTTATAAGCAAAGCAAATAATAATATTGTTGATGCGGAAAAACAGTATGAGGGTAATTACTATACTGTAACAGGATATATTTATAGCATAGGCAAAGGAAGTGTTATGCTTTCTGCGCCTGGTGTGACTGAGTCTATTTATGTATATTTAAGCGAAGATGATATATCAGGGCTAAATCAGAATCAGTTTATTACCGTGGTTGGACAGATGACATCTGTTTCAGAGAAAAAATTAGAAAATGCATATTTGGTAGATAAGAATTTTACCATATCAGCAAAAGTAGAAATAATAATTTCATTTGGTGATAGGAATAGTACTAGTTTCTTTGGTGAGCTAATATCGAGAACGTATAATTGCCGTATTCAGTTCTTGGAACATGAGTTGGCTAGCAGATATATTAGTTCAGAGAAATCAAAAGTTAAATATGGACTAAACGGAGTAAATTATAAAGAAGGAGATAACATTACTATTTCCGGAAAAGCTTATTACAAGGGCTGGGATAGCTCGCTTAAAGTGGGCATTATTGAATTTAGTGTTTCCCCTACAATAACAGCAAATTAATTAATGCTCTATAGAAGGTGCCAGGTCAGTGTGACAAATAAGTTCACATTTACCTGGCATTTTTAATTGCATGAGTATAAAAAAATTCGCACGAAAAACAATTCCTATAGATGGAAGGTTAGTTGAATGACCTTTACGAATATTTATAGGAGGTAACTTATATGGGAAAAGTTACGAATTATCATGTATCACGGTTCAGTTTAGCGGCGGTTGTGGACACTATCAAAGAGTATTGTCCGGACAAGAAAACATTGGCGATGTTGCTAATCTTCTGCCTGGCAGTGTGGGATGACATCGACATCATTCGCGAGTCGGATGAGAAGTCAGAAGAAGAATCAGCAAAGTAAGCTGAATGCAAATTCGCACAAAAAACAATTTCTATAGTGAGGAGGTTATGCTCCCTCCTCACTATTAATTTGAAAGGAAGTAATTTTATGAGTGAGCAAAAAACAAATTTTAAGAGGTGGATTGGTAAGGCGGCGCTAGTTTCTTTTTATTGCTATGGAATTGTGGCATTGTTTGCGCTTGTATCCATGATTATGTATGGGGTAGGTGTATACAAAGTTTATCATCATCCTATAACTAAGGAAGCGGTGCTGAAGGTGATTGATGAATCGGATATCGAAGTAACGACATCAGATACCAGCAAAGATGGTGAATGGATTATCTTCAATAACAAGAACGGTCCGTATAATTTGGCAGGAAGATATCAGGTCTTTGACAACAGTTGGGATGCGGAGATTCTCTATAATGAGATCTATCTTGAGGTGCGAAAGCTACATGCTCAGGAAGAAGTAGAGGATTATGAGTTTGTATCACGTATAAACTGTAATTTGTTTGAAGTAACTACATCCAAGGCATATTCAACGTGCTATCAGAAAGATAATGTTGTTTTCTTTATCACGGTGAATGTTGATGAGGGAAAGCTTCCAGATGAGGTGGTAAAGAGGGTTGATTCAATCCTGAAGAGTATAGATTATCCAACGAAAGATTATCTAGAGTATATGGCAATTCGCTTTAACAGTAATAATCATAGGTTTGGCGTCCTGTAATTCGCACCAAAATCACATCCTATAGTAGAGAGACATAGACCTAACTAGTCGAATCTCTACTCTATAGGAAAGGAGGACTTGCATATGGTTATCTATAGAACTGAGCAATGGTCAGGGTATGGTAAACAGAATTACTACTGGAATGAGTATCGTCTGGAAGGCGATACCGTCAGTAAGTACAAGTGTCACAGATGGAAATTCTTTGACGGAGATGAGAACACATGGGAAAGTTCAGAAGATTTAATTGAATCATGGAAGACAGATGATCCTCAGATGCCACAGTGGCTGAAGGATTACATCTAACAACAACACACAAACGCATAGGGGAGACCTGCCGTGAGGTGGGTCTCCTTTTCTATGACGTGATTACGAAAGGGGAAACAACATGAATGCATTTGATAAGGTTATAGGCTACGACAATATTAAGGAACAGATTTTTAAAATCATCGATATGGTTAAGAACAGAGAAATCTACAATGAGCTTGGTGCCAAGCTCCCAAGTGGAATTCTCCTAAGCGGCAAGCCAGGTTTGGGCAAGACATTAATTGCTAACTGCTTTGTAGAGGAATTAGGTTTGCCATACTATATGGTCAGAAGAGATAAGTCAGACAGCAATTTTATCGGACAGATTAAGAAGACATTTGAGAAAGCTAAGCTAAATGCTCCATCGGTAGTACTTCTTGATGATATGGATAAGTATGCCAACATTGACTATAGACATAAGGATGCTCCAGAGTTTATTGCAGTTCAAAGTGGAATAGATAGCGTAAGCGATAGTGATGTAATTGTATTAGCTACTGTAAACGATATAGATAAACTTCCTGAATCCCTTGTTAGAACAGGAAGATTCGATTACAGATTCACAATTGAAGAACCTACAGGAGAGGATGCTGCCAAGATTATTAGATATTTCTTATCCAGTCGTAAGATGACAGAGGATATAAACATAGAAGACCTTTGTAGAATGGTAAGCAATATGACGTGTGCTGAGATTGAAACGGTTATCAATAAGGCAACAATGTATGCTGGTATGCGCCGCAAGTCACATGCCGAAATGAGCGATTTGGTGCAGGTGGTGCGAGAGGAATACTTTGATTTTGATAATAGCCATCAGAATGCTCGAATCGATGTAAAGAAAGTGGCACTTCATGAGGCTGCACATGCGGTGGTCAGTGAGGTGCTTTGTCAGGGTAGTGTTGGTATGGTAGCCATAAAGAAAATAGGGGATAAGTCTCCAGGTGGATTTGTCCATACATGTGGAACAGATGGAGATATTTCTAGCCTGATTCTTATTAGTCTTGCTAGTAAAGCAGCAATGGATCTGTATTATGGGGATTCTCAGAACTATGGCGTTTCTGAAGATTTACAGATGGCATATGCGATGGTTAAGGATTCAATCTTGCTTACATCGAAATATGGATTTAACTACTATGGTTCAGATGCTTACAGACCAATGCTGACGCAGGAACAGCGAATCGTTGTAGCAAGCGAACTCGAGAGATATTCTAATCAGGCTCGAATGATTCTGATTAAGAATTGTGATTTTCTTGATGCAGTAAGTGACGCGCTCTTGAAACATGAGACATTGCTGTATTCGGATATTCAGAGTATTAAAAGCAGATTGAATGCTGTTTATGAATATGAGTCTGGAGTAACGGGATTGATTTGAAGAAAGTAAGATTTGTTGAAATTGGTATGATGAGAGGCCACCAGTGGTGGCCTCTTTACTTAGTTGTTTGTGATGAATCCATTCAATTTGATTTTTTTCTTCCAATATAAATGAAGGCCATTAATTTATTGAATTCGTTTATTTCATCAGTGTCACCTTCGACAATACCATTCACTTCATAGTATTTTATTGCCTCTTCTAATGTTTTATATAGTGGTGGGTATTTTAAACTAGCTTTGTTAATGAAGACATTATAATATGTGTCAGTTACAATTGTAACTCCGCCGTATGGAATTGAAAGCGTTTTCGAACTCAGGTAGTCTTTGTTTTTATTTACCCATGAAATTGCATAATTGTTATCAAAAGACTTAACCATTGAAAGGACTAGCTTATCAATTATTAACATATTTTCTGGATAATTGTCATGAAGAAGTGAAAGACAATTAAATCTAAGAATTGGAGGGAGAATTGAAAATGCCCTAATAATATCTAGATTATGACCAAACCTGTATTTAGTGAAATAATCATAAAATAGAAAACTGTAGATATTGATAAGAGCATCTTGTGCCTTAATGACATCTTCATCTGATCCAGCATTTGGTATGATTTTTGTATGTGAATTATTATTACCTAATTTTTTAATAATGTCGTAATTTTCTTTGAAGAACGAATTGCTATAAAATCCTTTTTTGCTTAATTGTTCTAAGGTTTTTTCGTGACCAAGTAATAAATTTTTTTCGTTTGGATACTTGAGTATTCTTCGTGTGATTATTTCTAGATATTTTCGTATATTTGATAATTTAGTGCTGTTTGATAATTTTTCAAAATAGAATGATTCGGAAATAAGAGTTTCAATTGTTGATTTGTAAGCTTGATCATTATATCTTTCCATGTTTCCTCCTAATGTTTTTGCTATACGTTAGTGCTTTAGTATGTAAATGAGAAAATTGATTTAAAAACAAGTTCGATTAATTGACTAATATATTATTTGCCATTAATATGAAAATAATCAAGGCAAAGGCATTTCTACCAGTATTTTTTATTCTGAGGGTTCCTCAAGAAAGGAGGTAGAAATATGATAAATGTCACTTTAGACTGGAAATCATTCCTTGCCTTGGGATGTGGCATTAGCGCAATCATTCTTGCTTATAATTCTGATGCGATAACTGCTGATTCTGTATTAACTGGTGCAGTTGATGCAGGTAAGGAATATGCAATCTCTAGAAAAAGAGGGTGCTAATTCTTTGGCACATAATCACTTGTGATTATGTGCTTTTGTTTTTGAGATAAATAGGAGGAATTATGATAAACACAAATGGTATATATGAAAAAATCATGATGGATGTATGCTTAAAAAGAATTATGAATGAGAGAAATCGATGGGATGATTATAATTCGAGAACAGAATCAGGTAATTCTTATTTTGAATATGAAGGATATGACTATATCAAGTTAAGCAGCATTATGACGGAGTGTAAATGCATAATTGAAGAGATGCTAAATTCGCTTGTATATGAGTTATTGAAGGCATATAGGATATCTTTTAAATATTACAGAGTTCAAAAAGGTCAAGCAAAAGTTCATGTTATTTCGAATAAAGATTTTCACAATCGTACGACTGATTTATCTGAGGGATTGTCGTTTACTCTAGAAAAAGAACAACACAAGAATGTATATTTTTTTAGTCAATATGGATTAAGTAATAGATTATCATTAGATGCAACAAAAGAATTATTGAAAGTTACTGGGGCTGAGAAGGTTAGGTATGTATCACTAGTTGAAAGTGGTGCATATAAAGCAATTTTGAATCATAACGATTGTCTTAGTGATGAGACAAGGGGAACGGATACTTATTCTCTGAAACAGTTTTTCATGATGTTTTTTGATTCCAATGAATACGAGAAATTTAGTGAGTATAATTCCAAATTTAATAAATTGATTAAGGAGTATCTTGGATTTAAGGTTGTTAGATCAATAAATTCAAAATCCTTCACAATAAAAACCTCTATACTTGATGCTTTCGCTTGTACAGTAAATGAAAGAAAAAAAGCGTTGAGTCAAGGTGATATCTTGTCTTGCAATTTTTATAAAAATAATAAGCATAAATTGATAGTGGGTGACAGTGAATTCTCTAAGTGTTTTATAACTGCGGAATGGATGTATAGATCTTTGTTTAATACGCAAAACATCGATTATACTGCTATTGCTATGGGGTATTATAAATCGATTGAGATTTTTTTGTTGGAATATATTAAGGTTCAATCTCAATTTCATGATTGTAAATTATGGGTGTCAAATAAATTTATAAACGTACGCGAGTTGGAAGAAAACAGTGATCTGATTGCTAAAATTAATTTAGGTAATTTAATTAATTTTTTTGGATATTATGACAAGTTGAATAATGAGGTTAAGTTGCGTAACCCTAAGTTTATTGAAACAAATATAACTAAACATACACACGAAGAACTTGTTAAGTGCTTGTTTGAAATCCATGGATTAAGAAATAATTATTTTCACAAAGAGATTCTTATTGATTGGAATATAGTTGAAGAATCAAGAAAGATAGCTTATAACACTTTCTTCCTTTTATTTGGAAGTTGTGTTTTCAATGAAAAACAGTTGAAACTTTTGGGTCTTATTGATTCAAAGGAAAAAACAAATTTTGATGCATTATGTGAATATGTATACCAAAATCCTCAATCTGTGCTTACTGAGCATGGGATGAAAATAAAAATATATTATCTACAGACTAAAGAAATTGGAGATTGCTGGATGTTATTTCCAGATATGAACATGGAATATGATTTTTATGGAACTCCTGTTTATTCCGGTGTGTTTTTTCAGCGGCCAACTGAGCAGAAAGGTGTTCAAAATAGGGTGAAAATTTCCGCCGATAATTGTCCTTTATACATATACGAGGGAACATTGACTATTAGTATGAATGGTGGCTCTTTATTTGATGTCTCTGGTCCACAACAAAAAATATATGAAGATGGGAAGTTTTTGATTAAGTAAATGTGTTGAAGTTAGTAGAATAGCTAGAAAAACAATCAGCTTATTATGATGCTGAGGTGTAGTTTTGATGTGATAGTCTAAAATCCCCCCCTCAGTCGCCCCTTAGGCGACCTCCCAACAACACAAAATGAATATAATCCTCCTATAACAAATAGTCATAGAAGGTGTCAGGTTAGTGTGGCAAATGAGAGCACATTAACCTGACACCTTTAGTTTTAACAAGAGTATTTCATGTGAAGAGTTTTTTGCTATGCAAAGTCAAATGATGCTGTTATGTGAATAATTTGCAGATTTTTTTCCGTGATGCGTGTGTTAATCAAGAGTAGTATCAGCTTACAAAACGACAAAGGAGATTTATATTATGGCAAGATTAATTGATGCAAAAGTTGATTTAACAGTACCGTTAGCAATTTTGGGGGCTTTTTTTGGAGGATCTATCCTTTATGGCGTGCACAAGATGGATGCTAAACAGATTGAAGGTGTATCACATCATGTACTTGATACAGCAGAGACATTTGCAACTCCTAAAAAGTGTGTCCCTCCACAGATTAGTGAGACTTCACTTAGTGAAGGTGTTGATGCTATGTCAAGTAATCAATCATCAGAGTGGTAACACAAGCTCCCTGCTTACCGCAGGGGGCTTTCATTTCGTCTGTTTTTGTTATCAAAATCACTACTAGTACAGATTCACATATACAGTGACAGGTTAGTGTGACAATAGATCATCGTTATATATATCCTTACATGAATAATTAATATACTTTGCGTTATTGTGTTATCCACATAGCTGGTCTGACTCCGTAGTAGTTGCATATAACTTGAGATCCGGTGTAATCAATGTCACCATCATCCTCGACATAAGTTCCATTATATTGATTGTATCCTGGGGTGCGTAGCCACCACCAACATGCATGGTTATAAGAACTCTCTAAACAGTAATTGTCTATTGCGAATTTAGTCGGATAATAATGATGTTATGGCATAAGAAACATCAATCAAATTTTAATATTCTGTAAAAAAGCAGGATTTGAGAACCAACCCCAAATCCTACTTTTTAAGATGTTTTTTATTATATACTTCTTGATTTTGATAGTGGGGAATAAATCCTGCTATTGTATCCAAATACAAACCGAATTTAATCGGGGGGAGGAAGTACTATGAAAAGAAAACATTTATTGATTGCTGCTTTAACTGCGTCTTTGGTTGCAGCTTCTGTTCTGTGTACAGGTTGTAACAAAGCTGATGGTGGGGTGGCCACAATACAAGCAGATCAAGAAGATACTGAAGCTCAGGCGAGAGCTTTGATTGCAACTGGCGAGGAAGAATACGCTTTGGCGTTGGAATGTCGCGATAATTTGAAGTATGACGAGGCGAAAGAGCATTGCGATCTTGCTGTAGAGGCATACGAGAGCGTTTATAAACTGGATAGCAGCCTGATGTCAGAGTTTAGTTTTACTTCAGTTGATGCAAACAATATGAAGTATTACATTGATCAGTCATATTATCCAAATACTGAACTTATCAGATTGGATAAGGTAACTGGTGATAAGTATTTTTCATATGCTCAACAAATGGCAAGCAATACTAGAGATAAGAGATGTGATGACTATAACTATACATCGATCTCTGAAGATTCAGCAGAGATTGCTTTGGATAAATACATAGAATATTTGTCGGATTTAGATTCTGTAACAGATTTGCATGTTAGTGATTTTACTACTAATCAGATTGCCGGCTTTAACTATAAAGGAAAGAAAATAGAGATTATGTGGTATGAAAATATGCTTACTGTCATGATACCGGCCGACATTTGATGGGGAGTCTGACGCGTTATTAGCATATTAATGGTGTAGGGAGAGTTAAAACAATGAAAAAAATTATAGTAGTCATTTTAACAATGATGATGTTGGTCTTTGCAGGCTGTGCGAATAAAGAAGTAAAAAATGTAGAGACTCTTATTGACGAGATTGGAGAGGTATCAATCGATAGTTCAGATAAATTGGAAGCTGCACAAAATGCTTACGATGCACTTTCTCCTGAGGATGCGCAGAAGGTTTCAAATTATAATCAGTTACTCTCAGCTCAGAGTGAATACGACGGAATAGTTGATGAGACTATTAGCAATGCAAATTCTTTATATTCTAAGGTTAATAAAAATCTTGAGAACTACGAGCGTAATGCTGCAATAGAGAATCTGGATGAGTTGCAAAAGTTGTATGACAGTATCCCTGAGGATAGAAAAAGTGAAGTGAAATTCTCTACGGATATAGCTAAGCTAAGAGACGCATTGCAGGATGTATGTTATCCAAATACAGAAATATGGAAATTCCATTTTGTAGCTGGCGGTGACTATATTGGTATTGACGAGAATGATGTGGCCCCTAAATATAAAATTCAGGTTTGGTATTCATACTCCACTGGTAACGAGGCAGTAGAAGCGTGCCTTGACTATATTGACTATTTGGATAAACAGCTAGACGTAAAACTCGAATCCATTGATAAAGAGTTGTCTATCGTTACATATTCTTATCCAGGCGGACATATCGAGGTGTTCCCAATGAATTTTGGTTCACAGGGTGGCCAGGTGTCTGTAGGTTTATATTAAACGAGGTGATATTCATGAAGAATAACAAACTGTCAATTATTGCAATCCTTATTGGTGCTGTGGCAATTCTTGTTGGTGCCAAAATGATTATCGGTATGACTGATTTATCAACTCACTATGTTAGTACAGACCGCGCTTATGGATGCGCATTTGGCGCTGATTTCTATACGGAAATGTATAACGTAACTAAGGTTGTAAACGATAATACACAAAAAGAAGTTGCAGAAATAAATGGCATATATAATGCCATGGTTACAATTCAGAGAGAGCAAACTAGAAACGATGGTATTCTGATTTGCTTTATTGGAGCAGCATTTATATTTGCTGGTCTGATTATGGATGATGGAAGTAAAGCTCCTAAGCTTGATGAGAACAAACCGGCAGAGAAAGTTTAATCCTGCCCCCAGTCGCCCCTCAGGCGACCTACCAACAACACAGAATAAATATAATCCTCCTATAACAAACGAAGCGGGGACGCTTCAAGAATATAGGAGGATTTAATTATGTACGGAGCAATTATCGGAGATATCGTAGGATCAAGATTTGAGTTTGACAGAGGACCATGGACAAAGGAGTTTGAGTTCTTCACACCAGGTAATGACTGGACGGACGACACTGTTATGACTCTCGCTATTGGAGAGGCACTCATGAGCTGCGCCAGGGATGCGGATGAGGCTACAATCAAGAGTGCTTGCATCAGGTCCATGAAAAAGTGGGGCAAGAAATATCCATGCGCAGGTTACGGCGGCAGATTCTTTAAGTGGGTTTTATCAGATGACTCTCAGCCTTATGGCAGCTGGGGCAACGGCTCCGCTATGCGTGTGTCTGCTGCTGGCATACTTTATGACACTCTCGAAAGAACACGTGAGGTGGCTCGCATGACTGCTGAAGTAACACATAATCACCCAGAGGGAATAAAAGGCGCGGAGTGTACAGCAGCTGTTATGTTCCTGGCAAGAACAGGTAAGTCCAAGGAAGAAATCAAGGTCTATGTAGTAAAAGAATTTGGATACGATATATCCTATACAGTGGACGAAATGCGTCCATTCCATAAGCACAATGAATCCTGCATGGATGCTCTGCCTAAAGCATTAATCTCATTCTTTGAAGGTGTAAGTTTTGAAGATGTTATCCGCAATGCAGTATCCCTCGGAGGGGATACTGACACTATTGCAGCTATTGCTGGCGCAATGGCTGAAGCATTCTATGGAGTACCAGATGAAATGAAGAAAAGATGTAGAGCTTATCTGGAGGACGATATGGTGAAGGTGGTGGAGAGATTCATATCCTAATCGTAGTTAGACTATAATCAATAGTTTTCCAAATGTTCATCCTATCAATTAATTTAAAGAATATAATTTATGGAGAAGTAACATTAGGGGAAGAGTCATGATTGTATATTCAGGATTAAAAACAGACTTTTTATGCGCTGTAGAAGCAGATTCTATTGCAGCTGAGATTGAGCGTAATATCTACGAGAAAATGCATCGTAAGAGTGCTCAGAGTGAGTTCCGTTCATGGGAGAATTCTCTTGAGTATATGTATAAGGTCCTTAACGATTCTGATATTCCAGGTGATGCTGGAATTGCTATTGAATATAACATTCCGCAGACTTCTAAGCGTGTTGATTTTATTATCTCTGGTTACGATGAGAAGAATAATCCTAACGTCATTATTATTGAACTTAAGCAGTGGGATAAGGTTGATGTTATCGATAGTCAGGATGCCCTTGTAGAGACATTCACGGGTGGTGCACTTCGTAAGGTGGTTCATCCTTCATATCAGGCGTGGTCATATGCTTCCATGATTGCCGACTATAACCAGAGTGTTCAGCAGAGAAGTATCATGCTTCATCCATGTGTATATCTTCATAATTATCTTAAAAGTAATCCTGAGAAGCTTGAGAAGAATCAGTACAAAGAGTATGTAGATGATGCGCCTATCTTTGCTAGAGGCGAAGTTCCCAAGCTTAGAGAATTCATTAAGAAAGTAGTAAAGATTGGTGATAAGAAGGAACTTCTCTACGATATCGATAATGGTAAAATCAGACCTTCCAAGAGCCTTCAGGATTCCATTAAGAGTATGGTCGAAGGTAATCAGGAATTCATTATGCTTGATGAGCAGAAGGTAGTATATGAGGAGATTCTTCTAGCATCCAAGAAGTGTATGGATGACCATAAGAAACGTACAGTTATCGTTCGAGGTGGACCAGGAACAGGTAAGACTGTAGTGGCCATTAATCTTCTTGCTAAGCTGACAAATGAAGGTCAGTTTGTTCAGTACACATCCAAGAATAGCGCACCACGTAATGTGTATTCTCAGAAACTTACAGGTCATAAGAAGAGTACCGTTAAGAATATGTTTAAGGGTTCAGGATCTTATTACGATGTTGAATCTTGTCTTATAGATACAATTCTCTGTGATGAGGCTCACAGACTTAATGCCAAGTCCGGCATGTTCCAGAATCTTGGTGAGAATCAGATTAAGGAAATTATTAATGCATCACTGTGTTCAGTATTCTTTATCGATGAGAGTCAGCGTGTAACTCTTAACGATATTGGTACCGTGGGAGAGATAAGAAAGTGGGCTGATGCACTTGGTTCAGAGGTTCTCGATATGGAGCTTCTATCTCAGTTTAGATGTAATGGGTCAGATGGATATCTCGCCTGGATTGATGATGTTCTCGAGATCAGAGAAACTGCAAACACTGACATGAGAGATATTGATTACGACATTAAGATTGTTGACTCTCCTATGGAAATGAAGAATCTTATTGTAGAGCGTAATAAGATTAACAATCGCTCTCGTATTCTCGCAGGATATTGTTGGGAATGGATAAAGGGAGAACAGAATAATACCAATTATCACGATATCAAGATTGGCGACTTCGAGATGAGCTGGAATCTTGGTAATACTACTACCTTTGCAATCGATGAGAATTCTATTGAAGAGATTGGTTGTATCCATACATCTCAGGGTCTTGAGTTTGATTATGCTGGTGTAATTATTGGTGATGATATGCGTTATGAAAATGGACATATCGTTACTGACTTTACTAAGAGAGCAAAGACAGATCAGTCTCTTAAGGGAATCAAGGGATTATATAAATCTAATCCTGAAAAGGCACTCTCGGAGGCTGATGAAATAATTAAAAATACATACAGAACTCTAATGACAAGAGGTATGAAGGGTTGCTACGTATACTGTACAGACAAAGCACTTGCTGATTACCTTAGAAGCTGCCTGGAGTAAGAGGTGAATATGACACAGGAAACTATTAATCAGATATTAAAGTTCAGAGATGATAGAGACTGGAAGCAGTTTCATAACCCTAAAGATCTGGCTATATCCATATCACTGGAAGCAGCAGAGCTCTTAGAAGTATTTCAGTGGAGCGGAGAAGACATTAAAGCTGAAGGCAAGATAGATAAAATCAAAGAAGAGCTTGCTGATGTAGTTAACTACTGTATTCTTATGGCTGATGCCTGTAACCTGAATCTTGATGAGATTATTCAGGCAAAGATTAAGCTTAACAATGAGAAGTACCCTGTTGAAAAAGCTAGGGGGAAGAGTGAGAAGTACACGGAGTTGTGGGGCGAGTTGGGTTGATGACCACGACAAAATAAAGGGAGATTAATTATGAACTTTGACGATTTGTTAGACATTGCTGGTGCAATTGATGTAATAAGATTGGTTGTGGTTATTGCATTTTATACTTTAGTTGTAATGGTAATGGTTAATTTGCTCATCTATTTAAAAAATGATATTGATGTAAAAGATGAACACAATAGAATTATGGCTAAAATACTAAATGAAATTGCTAGGAGTAATGACTTGAAATGTTCAGAACAGACCTCTAGAACATCTGTAAATGTTCAAAAGCCAATACCGGTTCCTGTTTCTAATATGCAAAGTGATCAATTGTTGGATGAGTATATTAGGAATGCTGAGAAAAAATGAGTTAACGTTGAAAAAGACAATAGATATAAAGCGTATCCAACAAGTTTAGATGTTTTATGATTATAAAGATAAAACGGTGTCAGGGTATTGTGGCAAATAAGCTCACATTAACCTGACACTTTTGTTTTAACACCTAAAATAAGTGAAACACATCATGTAATGTTATTAGCTTAAAGAAAAATAAACTGTTAATTTTGGAGCGAAATTATAGTAATTATAAGCGACATGCTGTTTACTGGATTATAGTTACTATGTGTTAGGGTGGTAATTGCTTTGAATATAAAGGAATCTTTTGAACAGGCGTGCATTAAATGTTTGGTTGAGGCTGGATATAGCTCTCCTCTTGTAATAGAGCACCTTAAAGACGAAATTAGTTTTATTTGTTCAGCGACTCTTGATGATAATGAGATACGCTATTACTGCATACATACAAACAAATACATCCGTAGTTGGAAATTAAAAAAGATTGTTCGTGAATCTGTTAAAGATAATGTTACTTATGGCATTATCTCGAATGGCCTTTTTGATTTTTTTGCTACACGTTATGCTGAGAAACAAACATTTCCATATTATCTTAATGTTATGGATGAGTCTGAAGATGAATCATCATTGATCGAAGAAAATGAATTTGATTTAGTTGAATATGAATCTATTAGAGATATTATTCTTGATGATGTTGTAGATTCTGATGAAGAGTATCGTGAAGAGGAATTTTATGACGAAGATGATGAGTTTGATGTATTAAAATTACCTCCATCTAATATTAGATCAGCTGATTTCGAAGATGTGTCTGATGTTGTTGATAATCCGGAAGATTTAAATGAAGATTATTTGCACCCATCATTTGAAATTATTGATGATGAGCCATTCAAGCAGGCGATGATTGAAGCACATGATGCGCTAGAAAATAAAATGGGAGCTATTAAAAAGTCCAATTTCCCATTGGGTACTATTAATAATAGTGTAGTATCTTTTGATTTTAATTCGCATGACAGTTTGTTCGTTTTTGAGAATATAAATTCAAAAAATGTATTTGATACGATTATGCTTGATTGCATGTTTTTAAAACCAAGAGGAACATATGAGATTTATATAATTGGCAACCAGTATCTTGAAAAAAGATGGTGCGATATTATTCCAGATATAAAGAAATCAGATGTTACGGTATCTCCATTGGAGAGACTAAGTAAATTATCCCAAGAGCTTAAATTTAGGAAAAACAAAGAAGTTTTTATACTAATTCCTAATGTTAATATTTTTGATAACCATATGAATGAGCTCATTAGTTTTATTCACTATTTGAAGGGGGATTGTATAAAATTCGTTCTTGGAATAACTAATATTGAAACAGGCAATGAATATAAGAGATTATATGAGTCTATTGATGTGAAATTAATGGGCATGTTTCAAGATGAACGACTTGGACGTTACATTGATGGTTTTTATCGTGATGTTGCATTCAAATCAGGAGCTGATATGTTGTTGATTAACAGAGGAAATGTTAATTCTACAAGTGTTAAATTGTTTAGCGTGAATGATTTGATTTATAATTCTGTTAAAAATTGGGCTAAGGATAATGCTTCTTGTGACATCCCTAGATCCTTTATGATGTAGGAGCATAATAAATGTTTAATATTGAAAACTTAAATACGTATATTCGTGATGTAGACCTGAGCGCTCCTCAAATGATGAGTGTTTATCAGAAGATAATTGAAGACGTATTTAAGATGTTTAATGTTGAAATATCTGTTGTAGATTCTTGCTATATTTCAGAAGCACTTATTTATGAAATATCTATTGAAGAAGGAAAAAAGGTTTCATCCATACGTGGTATAAAAAATGATATAGCATTAAGAACGGGATGCTTTGTTTCTCTTGCAAGTAAGAAAAAAGCATCTTCTACTATTGCTGTTGTTCTTCGTCGTAATCTTAGATATGTTTTGGGGCTAAAGGAAATTATGAAAACCCCAGAATTTCAGAAAAATAGTTCTCCGCTTCTTATTGCTGCTGGAAGAGATGAAGTTGGTGATCCATTACTTATTGATTTAGAAAAGAGTAATATGTTTATTTTTGGAACCACGGGTGCCGGAAAAACAGTATTAATTGATGACATCATATTAAGTTTAATTTATCGTAATACACCATCTGATTTGCAATTGTCGCTCATAGATCTCAAGGGTGTGGATCTTGTTTTTTATAACAGTTTGCCTCATATGAGACATCCAACAGTAGGTGATAGATCCGAAGCTGTAAAAGTATTGTCGGATATAGTTGGTGAGATAGAACGAAGAAGAAAACTATTTTTTAGTAACAAGGTTAAAACATTTGAACAATATAATGCTTTGCCTGGAGTTACTAAATTGCCATATATAGTAGTTGTTATTGATGAATATCATGATCTTGTTTCATATAATCCATCAGTTGAAGAAGAATATGATGAGCATACAAATGATCAAATCAATGATGTTAAGAATCTAGTGACTAAAATCACTAGTAATGATCGTACCATGGGCATTCGAATGATTATTGCTACTCAGCAACTAGTTACAGAGGATATTAGTGGTACTATCCAGAATAACGTAAATTATCGAATAAGATTATCTATTTATAATAATCAGCACAAGCAGAATGATGATAAATCTGTTCGTAATCAGAAATTGCTTGGTAGTGGCGATATGCAATATGAGAGAACAAGCGGACTTAATGGTGATGAAAAAAGTATTATTAGGGGACAGGCTTGTTATGTATCTGCTGATGAGATAAAGAGAGTAGTTTATGACTATTCTTCAAAATACAAAAGAATAATCCAGTAAACAAAATAGAAGGTGTCAGGTCATTGTGACAAACTAGTTCACATTAACCTGACACTTTTTGATTTAGAGGTGTTCTAATCCGGCAGGTGCGTATGTGTAATAAAGAGGAATACGGTTATTTACTTTGTTTTGGGGATAATCCAGCTGATCTTGATAGAGAGGATTATATTAAGGCCTCTTTGCAGCATGATGAGATTACCAAGTGGGCATATATTCACCAGGATAAAGAAGTCTATAATGAGCACGACCTGAAGATTAGGGAGATAGATCTCTCTCGTATATGGGCTGAAGGTTTTCCAGGGAAAGAGAAATATGCTTCTGCTATGGAGTTCAGAGACGAGCGCCTTAAGATGCCACCTCATATAGGTGATAAGAAAGATAGTCGCTGGCTTGTGTTAGTAATAACTGAACAAAAGCTAGATAAGAAGATTGTTGCTTCTTGGTTCGGCGTGCATTTTAGTTTGATTCAGCTTGCTGCCGATAGTGTTGCTATAGCAGAAAAACTTAAGCGATTAATAGGGGAAGATGATTCCTCTCGCCGCCTTGAGAAGCATCTCTACGACGACAGCGAAGTAATCTCTAACTTTGATTTTCGTAAGTATATTTCCACAGTCACCTGACACCTTTTTGATAGGAGGATAAGTTATGCCATTTGAACCTTGGATGTTAGCAGCAATGGAAGATGAAGGTTATATGGATACATCTCATGGACTTAACATGAGAGTTGCTAAATATCTCGCCAAGAATGGTAACGATAATATTGGTAATGATGAGTTCAGAAGCGCGTGCATTTCTTGCGGTGTTGATCCGGATTCTATTACTTCTTCAGATTTGAATGAGATTCAGGATAAGTTGAACAGACTGACATAAAGCGGGTTCAGTTATTACGGTTTATCCATTCGCGTATTTTGCCTCAATTTCTTTGTTGACAAAAGAGACCACACGCTGTAGTCTTATACCAAGAGACCACACAGTGTAGTCTGTAAGAAGGAGGCATTTAATATGGATATACAACTCGGTCCGGTAGAGAGTAAATTCGCCGACATGATCTGGGAGCACGAGCCGGTAAGTAGCACCAGTCTAGTCAAGATGACCTCCGAAGAATTTGGTTGGGCAAGAACCACTACACACAATGTCATTCGACGTCTGTGTGACAAAGGTATCTTCGCCAACAATAAGGGAACGGTAACTTCTTTAATCTCCAGAGATGAATTCTATTCCAAGCAGAGTAAGCAGTATGTAGATGATTCATTTAGTGGTTCTCTTCCTGCGTTTATCGCAGCATTTACAAAGAATACTCAGCTTTCTAGAAGTGAGATCCAGGAGATTAAAGACCTGATTGACAGCATGGGTGAGTAAGATGGAAGCGGTTTTCCGACAAGTTCTATCCATGAGCGTTGTAGCCACCATAGTTATGTTGGCGGTGCTTGTAATTCGCTTGTTTTTGAAGCGCGCACCACGCTCGCTGGTATGCCTTTTGTGGATAATAGTCGCAGTGCGCCTTACTTTGCCTTTCGCCATGGAAAGTAAATTTAGTCTGATTCCATCCAGGGTAGCACATACATCGTCCAATCAATCTGTTGTTGTGTTGGTGCAGGAGAGTTCCAGCCATGCAGTTGCTGACGGCGCCTCACACATGACATTAAGTGACGCGTTGCCGGTTATCTGGTTCGTGGGCTTCCTTGTGATGTTTTCGTACTTGGTTATCTCTAGCCTTAACCTTCGTCGTAAAGTGCTGGATTCCGTTAAGACGGGCGCAGACACTTACATCAGCGACAGGGTGGGAACCCCTTTCGTTCTGGGACTAATAATGCCAAAAATATATTTGTCTTCGTCCCTGGGTGATAAAGAGGCAGAATATGCCTTAAAGCATGAGCGCGCACACCTTAGAAGACGTGATAATGTTTGGAAGTTCCTGGGATATTTATTGTTGTCAGTTTATTGGTTTAACCCGATTGTCTGGATATCATTTGCTGCCTTTAGCAGGGACATCGAGTTAGCTTGCGATGAGAAAGTAATTTCCACCATGGACGTGGAAGATAAGAAGGCATACGCCAGTGCCTTGTTGTCCTGCGCTACTAACAAGAGAGCAGTATTTTCTTATCAGTTGTGTTTTGGCGATATTGGAATTAAGGAGCGTATTTTAGCAATGAAAAATTATAAGAAACCAACTATCGGAGCAATCGTTTTAACAAGCTTTATCTGCCTTTCTGTGGCAGGATGTTTCCTCACAGATCCTGAAGCTACTACTGTGGATACAACTGTGGCGGAGACAACTTCTGAAATTACAGTGGCTGGCGAAGAGGGCATGAAACCCGTGAAGGTAGTTGAACTTGATCCATCCCAGTGTGAGGGTGCTTTGGAAGGAATTGAGCTTAAGAGTGGAGAATCGGCGTATGCCATTACTGACAGTGACGGTGTTCAGCATATTTTCATATTTGAAGACGAAGATGTGGATATTGAGGCTATGCTTGAGAGCGGAGAAATTTTGAAGGTTGATCAGACTATTGTAGATATGTCCGAAACTGATACAATAAATTATACAATTGGTGAGTAAATTCCAGTTGAATTTCTAGTTCGGAGGCCCCCTTATGGATAGCATGCGCAAGAGAAAGATTGTGAATTATTGTCTTATCGCATATATCGCGATTATCACTTTCTGCATCGCGACTATGCCACTTAAAGAGAAGAGTTCCTTAGTTGGAAAATCCACTTCATTTTACAAATACTATAAGGGAGAGTTGGCAGTATCTGTTCCTGGTGAGAGTTATTATGATGGGCATAGTGTAACGCTGGATGCTGGCACTGAGATTGTTTATTCTTTTTCCAAAGACGGTGACGTTCGATATTCTTGCGTATATACTTCCGACTGCGGTTATGATACTGGATTTCCCGTTAGACATGATTATATAGTGGACATCTCCATCGATGATCTGAAGAATCCTGATCAGGTCCGTGCGAACTGTGAGGATTATAAGAAAGAAGAACAGATATTCTATAATCCAGGATTTGCCTTTAATATCGATTTCCAGCCTGCGTTAGTTATTGTCGGATTTATTCTGGCTGTGCTAGTGGCGGCTGTGCTGGTGGTTTTTGCTCTCCGCAATAACCATCATAATGTGACATTTGTCCTGGGATGGATGGCTGCACTGGCGGTGCCAATCTGGATTCTGATTTACTTTATTATTTATAGTGTGCTTAAGTAAGGGCGTCATGCGCTCACTCGCTATCCCGCACAAAAGGCGAAAAAATTGCTATAATTTCCTATCAAAAAACATTGTCATTTCACAGCAAAACATTGTATAGTAATTCCATAACTCTTAAAAATGGGGTAATGGGATATGACAAACAATTCTATAAGTTTTAAGAAACAGTTGACGCTGATAGCAATAACTGTAATTTCAGCGCTGATTCTTCTAGTGATGCTAACTCAGACAGTTTATGCTGCCACACCCATAATGAATATAGGTGGCTCTTATAAGCAGCTTGAGGCTAGAGCGATTGAATATTATATGAATCGCGATCGTAAGTCGGGTGATGGTTATTACATTGATAGTAATGGAGTTAAGCATGCAGCCGCTAAGGATCATGACATTGCTATGGATGCTAGGCTTGAGCAGGTTGCCAGAATAAGAGCTGGAGAGCTTGCTATGAGATATGATCATACTCGTCCTAATGGTAAGAGCTTCGACTCCCTATATGCTGGAACTATGCGTTCTTACCAGGAGTACATTTTCAAGATGCCAGAGGCAGCGTCTGGTCATGATTCATCTATAGATGCATATAATTATTGGTTTAATGTTGGAAAAGGACCTGCTGGTTATTCCATGATGTCCAGCCAATTTAAATCCAGTGGATGCGCATGCTTTGTGTATGAAGGCACAGAATACTGGGTGCTGGAGTTTTCTATTTTGGAGTCTGACGGAGCACTTCTTCCTGAAATTTTACCAGGTATAAGATCCGTTGGCATTGAGTATGATGAGTCATTTCTTGTACCTACATACAAAATTGAAAATGTATCTAATGTGGAGAGCTACGTTGGAAATACAGTATATTGTACTAATGCGAATACTGGAGTGTACAAATATTATGGTGCTGTTAAAATGGGCTCTCTTGCTCGCTCTGAATATACCTTCAATGTAACTTCTAGCGATAAAAATATTGCAGTTGTTAATTCGGATACAACTGTTAATGCCAAGGCAGCTGGAAGTTGTACAATTACTTTAGGTGCGACATTGAAAAATGGAACAAAAGTTACGCCGGTATCGTTCAAGGTGAGTATATCTGCTGTATCAATATACCGTGCATCTGTGTGCGTAAATAATGTGGAAGTGGAATCGCTTCCTCATAAGATTTATACCGGTAATCCAATTAAGCAGACTTTTACACTTAAGTTCAATGGAGCAACACTTGTTGAAGGTACAGACTATACAGTTAGTTATTCTGACAATGTCGATGTTGGACGTGCAGGAATATTAATAACTGCTAAGGGCAAGAATTTTGAAGGAACAAAGAGTCTATCTTTTGTTATTGATAGAGCTGATATTTCCAAGGCTACGATAACAGTGCCAACATCTGTCACATACGGTGGAAACAATTGCCAAGTAAAACCAACAGTTAAGTGGACTAATGGCGCCGTGCTTAAGGAAGGTGAGGATTATATCCTAAGATATGAGAATACTGATAAGCCTGGAACAGCTACGGTAAAGATAATAGGCTGGGATAAATTTGAAGGGGAGGTAAAGAAAACATATACAATTACAAAGGGAAATGTATCTACTCTCTCTCCTAGTGCTATTGCAGATCAGACCTATACAGGTTCTCCTATCACACCGAACGTATATCCTGGTATAGTGGATACGAATTACGAGATTGTTTATAGTAATAATGTAAATGCTGGTACGGCATCAGCTACAATCAAAGGTAAGAACTATTACGAAGGCACGAAAACTATTAACTTTACAATTAAGCCTTGCGAAATAAAAAATGCAGGGGTTTCTCTGAATAGCTTTTATTGGGATTATTCTGGAAATGAGATTAAACCTAGTATCCAATATGTACGTTATGCTGGAAAGGATCTTATATTAGGGACAGATTATACCGTATCGTATGCCGACAATGTTAATGCAGGCACAGGTTATGTTGTACTTACAGGTAAGGGCAATTTTACGGGAACATTAAAGGTCGGTTTTATTATCCGTCAACAATTCTTTTATGATAATAGAATCACTGTTAGCGGATATAAAGACCATATAGCTATTGGAAGTCCTATAACATATCCAGATCTTACAGTATCTGCTGATGGCAAGCCTATGAAAGTGAGTGTTGATTATAAGATTACTTATTCCGATAATGTTGAACCGGGAAGAGCAAAAATTACTCTTGAAGGAATCAACAATTATAAGTTCACCAAATATGTGTATTTTAACATCACTGAACCTACTGCCCAGTCCAAGGGCGTTGCTGCATTCGTTGAGCGTTTGTACACAGTAGCGTTGAATCGTAGTTACGATCCGGTAGGTAAGATGGCGTGGTTCGATGCTCTCATGGCTGGTGCTGACGGCGCGACAGTTGCGAACGGATTCTTCTTCTCAGCTGAGCTTGTTAACCAGAAGATTTCTAATGAGGAGTACGTAAAACGTTTGTACCTCACATTCATGGACCGTGAGCCAGATGGCGCTGGATACAAGGCATGGGTAGATGCTCTTAATAAAGGTGCTTCCCGTGAGAAGGTATTTGCAGGATTCGTAAACTCCACTGAGTGGGCTAACATCTGTCTCAAATACGGTATCAAGTCTGGCGGAACAGGCAAGCCTTCCATCAAGATTGATCCTAATGATAAGATCACAGCATTTGCTAATCGTCTGTATACAACATGCCTTGGTCGTCCTGCCGATCCTGCTGGATTAGACGCGTGGGCACGCGCTCTTGCTAACCGCGAGGGAACGGGTGCGAAAGTGGCTTATGGCTTCTTCTTCTCCAAGGAGCTTAATGACCAGAAACTCTCCAACAAAGAGTTCGTAACTAGACTTTATAAGACATTCATGGATCGTTCACCAGATACAGCTGGCCTTAATTCATGGGTGAAGGCGCTGGAGGACGGCGCATCCAGAGAGACAGTATTCTACGGATTCGCCAAATCTCCTGAGTTCGTGGCTCTCTGCCAGGACGCCGGAATTGATCCATATTGATAGTGTTGACGTAGATAGTGCCAGGTGTTCACATCACCTGGCATTTTTTATATATAATAATGAATGTTGTTGTGGTTTTCCGTCAGTACCATTTGCGGTACCAAATCGGTGCCTCAATGGTACTGTAGCGGCGCATTTTGGTACTGAGGCGATTAGTACCAGTCACGGTACCAAAACGAAGCTCAAATGGTACTGAAATCGCCATTTTTGGTACTGCGCACCACGCGCCCCACACCCCGCGCCGCGCGCCCAAACGGACAACAAAAATACTTGAACATATTTTGGATACATTTGCTGAGTATCATTAGGTCGTAAGGAGGTAAAAGACAAAAATGTCATTAAGATATTTGATTGTTGAAGACTCTAAGAAAATCTCCGATGGAGTTTGTGAGTTCTTTGTTGGCAAGAGTCAGGGCCTTATCACTTTCGAACAGGCGTTCACAGGAGAAGAGGGATTGCAGTGCATAAAGGGATCCGCTTACGACCTCATTATCCTGGACATCATGTTGCCGGGCACATCCGGCTTTGACCTTTGCAAAGAGGTTCGCAGGAACAGTGACACGCCGATCATTTTTCTCACATCACTGGGGGGCGAGGACAGCATCCTTAAGGGCTATGAGCTTGGCGCAGACGATTACGTGGTGAAGCCATTTAGCGTGCGCGCGCTTTATGCTAAGGCGGAGGCCATGGTTAAGCGCTATAAGGGTGACAAGGAGTTCACGGTGCTGAAGATGGATGAGCTGGAGCTTAATACTTACACCATGGATGTAACTGTGGGTGGTATGGACGTCGAGCTGTCACCTAAGGAGTATTTTCTGCTTAAGATTCTGATGGAAAATCCGGAGAAAGTTTTTACTCGCGACCAGCTACTTAATAGGGTGTGGGGTTACGATTTTGACGGTTCCGACAGGGTTGTTGACAATCACGTGAAGAAACTTCGTAAGAGTCTGGGGTCTGCGGGCAGAAAGCTTATAACTGTCTATGGCCGCGGCTACAAAATTGTGTAAAGGCAAAGGGATAATATGTTCAAGAATACATTTAAGAAGAAAATAATAAGAAAACCAAATTGGTTTCTATGCGTCATTCCGTTTATCGTGTTGCTGGAACTGGTCGCATATATTGTGTACCAATTGTCAGCTTACAGCTTCGTGGAGGGCGTTTATTTTAGGTCAGACAACGAGTACATAAATACATATATTAACGACATTGCTCAGTTTGGTTATGACGGATTCACTGAGGAAGAACTTGCTTACATAAAAGACACTATGGCAGTAAAGTCTGTGGCTACTGATTTTCCGGCTATCATTACAATCGATGGCGAGGAAGTTTTTAATACATCGTATGCCATGTGTGCGCTTGTCTATGATGAGACAACTGAACTTACTCCTAGTCAGAAGATTTTTATTATTCACTGGGATCCTGAGACTGATGTTAACGTCAAGAGGCTCTATGATTACCAGAAGGATTTAACTCTTAATCACGGTTATTGTTACGAAGTTGACGACTTCTATGTTGATTTTGAGACGCACACTTTGTATATAGGTAAGGTTTCTGTAACTGAAATTTCTGGCTCGATGTTTACTTATACTGATTTCCCAGACTTTATAGGAACTACTGAGAAGGCCGTTGAAGTGGTTGATCTCACTCCAGACGATAAGTCATTGTTGGAGGGTCTGATTCATGTTGATAACACAAACTTTGATGGTGATTATCATTTGGGATTATTCCGCATCTCGGGCTCTGCTGAGGGTGGCATGACCGACGATGTTCCAGAGTATATGATCGGTCAGACCAGACACTCTGTTAACTCTGTTTATAACAATTCTTTTAACGAGAATATGCGTCATCTTTTGGACAGGTTTTACGCTACACTCCTGGGAGTTGCTGCCCTGGTAATCGCCCTCATCATTGGCACAATTAAGTTCTTCATAAACAGATCTACTTATAACATTTTTGAGTATCGTCGCAAGACAACAAATGCCATGGCCCATGACCTTAAGACCCCTCTGGCAATCGCGGCTTTGTCTGTGGATAACCTGAAGGAAAATCTCGGAACAGATGAGACCCGCGTGGAGTATCACGCCAACGAGATCGAAGACAGCATTAATTATATGGATCAGCTCATCTGTAATATCCTGGATTTCTCTAATTCAGAGACCATTGGTCGAAGTCTCTCCAAGTCTTCGTTCTATGTGGGACCTGAGCTCGAGATACACAAGCAAGAGATCAGCAAGGTCCTCAGCAGTCGTGATTTGAAGCTGGAGATTACAGGTGCCGCCACCCGCGTGACAGACAAACAAATCTGGAATCAGGCCCTCTTTAATCTTGTAGACAACGCGACGAAATATGCCACTTCCGGTAGCACCATCACTGTCGCCCTCAGTGAGAAGGAGATAACCATCACTAACGATGTGGAGAAAGATATCCCTAACGTGCACAGGCTGGTGGAGCCTTTCGTGAAGGGGGACGACAACAGAGGCGAGAACTCTGGTAGCGGACTCGGCCTCTCCATAGCGGACAACAATTTCCGCGCCCTAGGTTACCGCCTAAAGCTCTCCTACGAGAACAAGAAATTCACCGCTGTGATTAAGTAAAAATACAAAAATGGTGTCAGGTTAAGTTCACACTTGCCTGGCACCATTATTTAATTATTCTAAATTTGTATTTAATCTATAGGCCCATTGCTTGCCTATTCGTATTTTGTGTATAAGACCGCGTTCTGTAAATCCAGCGAGAATACGATTGGCAGTTGCTGGAGATACCTGTAGCAGTTCTCGCACATTTGCATTAGTAATAACGTTGTGTTCTTGCAGAAATTGATAAATCTGTTGCCATCTGACCTCGTTAGTGGACATGTTATTTGCCAGTTGCTCAGTTTGAATTGTCTCAGTCAATGCATCGTTAATTGCTGATAACATAAACGTGATAAAGATGGAAGATTCACCGTTAATATTGGATTTGTTAATGCTCTCATAGTATTCTTGTTGCCTGTCATGAATTATAGATTCAACAGGCAACCAGGCAAGCGCAGGGTTCCATTGTGACAAAAGCAACGTGTGCCATAATCTACCCATTCGTCCGTTGCCGTCTGCAAATGGGTGAATCAATTCTAATTCATAATGAAATACGCAACTTTTTAATAGCATTGGCAGATCACTGTTTTTAGTCCAGTCAAAAAGATCGCCAATAAGCCCTGGAATATAATCAGGTAACGTTCCGAAATGTAAAATGTTTCCTTTGTCGTTTACGACACCCACAGGTTTGGTACGGAAATAACCGGATTCATCTATTAGCCCTCTGGTCATAATAGCGTGAGCTTTAAGAAAATCATCAATCGAAAATGGATTAAGAGAATCCATAATATCGTAAATCTCATAGGCGTTTTTAACTTCTGTAATATCCCTTGGTGGTGCTATGATATGCTTTCCGTTTAATACTGCCGTGACCTGGTCGAGACTGAGAGTATTTTGTTCGATGGCAAGTGAAGAGTAAATGGTACGGATTCGGTTGCGGCGACGAAGCACAGGACTAGAATGAAGATTTTCTTTAACGGAAATCTTGCCAACAAGTTCTGCGATGCTTGCCATCTCTTTTAAAATTGTGTGTGTAATCTCGAATGGCGGTTTCTTGTTAAACATACTCTGTCACCTCAGGCTATATTGTACATTTTCATCGCTCATATATCAATCGTGATGAGCGATGAGTGAGCGATGAAACTTGCCTGACACTTTTTTATAAAGACGTCAGCAATGTGATATTATTCAAAGTATATTGAGCCATTTATGGACGGAATATTAGCAGAGTTGGGGTATTAATATGTTGAGACTTAGACCGTTTCGCGCACCAGATGCGAAAGAAATTATAACTTGGACAAAAGAGCCAAATGAGTTTTACAAGTGGTCTGCAGGAATTCTGGGAGATTTTCCTGTCTCTGAGGCTAGGTTATTGGAGGCCGTGTCAGGCAGAGAGGACAATACGAGATATTTCCCTCTTGTTGCTTTTGATGAGAGCGGTCTGGTTGGTTTTTTCACGATCAGAACTCCTGGCGAAGATGATAAGAAAGTACGATTTGGATATGTAATTGTTAATCCTGCCAAGAGGGGTTCAGGTTATGGTAAAGAGATGCTTAATCTGGGTCTGAAATTCGCATTCGATATTTATGGCGCAGATGAAGTTGGCCTTGGCGTGTTCGATAGTAATCAGCCTGCATATTACTGCTACAAGAGTGTAGGATTTGCTGAGAATGGCAAGAAAGAAGAATACACTATTGCAGGGGAGACCTGGGTAGATATTGAGATGGAGATACATAAGAAGTGAAGTTGACAATGCTGGGAACTGGTAACGCTACAGTTACCGAATGCTACAATACGTGTTTTGTTGTAGAGGACAATGGGGAGCTGCTGCTGGTAGATGGCGGTGGTGGTAATACCATCTTGCAGAGGCTGAAGGCTGCTGGATACAGGTGGCAGGATATTAGGGAGATTTTCGTAACACATAAGCATATTGATCACTTGCTCGGAATCATATGGATGGTGCGCATGATCACCCAAAATATGAAGCGCGGCAAATACGATGGTGAAGCATATATTTATGGTCACGACGAGGTGCTCTCAATCATTCGTGATATGGCCGGTCAGGTGTTGGCGGCTGGTGAAGTGGCTTATATAGATAAGAGATTGCACCTGGTGGAAGTTAAGGATGGTGAGGAGTTTGTTGCCGCTGGTAATAGATGCGTTGCCTTTGATATCCGCTCCACTAAGGCTAAGCAGTTCGGTTTTACCATGTACTATGGTGATGGCAAGAAGCTGACTTGTTGTGGTGACGAGCCATATAACGAATGTGAATTCGAGTACGCTAATAATAGTGACTGGTTGCTCCACGAGGCGTTCTGCCTTTACTCCCAGGCGGATGTTTTCGCACCTTATGAGAAGCACCACTCCACGGCGAAGGATGCCTGTGAATTGGCGGCGCAGCTTAAGGCGAAGAACGTGGTTCTTTACCACACTGAGGATAAGAATATTCGTGATCGTAAGGCGTTGTACACAGCTGAGGGCGCGACGGTTTATGACGGCAACATCGTGGTACCTGATGATATGGAAGTTATTGAGATAAATTAACGCTGTTGTTTTCAGACTTATTTCAAAATTTTAATATAAGTCTGAAAAATTCAGACCTATTTCAAAAAAATTATATAAGTCTGAAAAATTCAGACTTATTTCAAAAAAAACATATAAGTCTGAAATATGAGCAATTCAAGAGGGGGATTCGTCCCCCTTTTTTACAATTGACAAATATCCGAGTTCGAACTATTCTAGAAATACGAAGTCGTATTTTAAGAAGGAGAATAGTTATGAACTCCAGAAGCTTTTTTCATGATTTTGGCAGAGCGTTATATCGCGTTGATTCATTCTACGATGATTTCGCCAAGCAGAGCAATGTCTCACCGGCATTGTTGTGGGTGTTGTACGCTCTGAATGACGGCAAATCTCACACTCAGATCGAGATTAGTAATGACTGGGAATTGCCAAAGACTACAGTGAATACAGTTATCAAGGATATCCAGCAGAGTGGATACGTGGAGCTCGTTCCTATTAAGGGCAAGAGACGCGAGATGTCTATCGTTCTCACTGAGAGCGGGAAGACATATGCGGACGACTTGTTAGAGGAACTTTATAAGCGTGAGGCTGCAGTGTACAAGGCTCTCAGTAAGGAAGAACGCGACATCGTGGCGACTCTAGAGAAAATCGCTAGCAATCTGAAGGGAGACGAATAACCATGGAATATGTAAATCTTGGCAAATCAGACCTAAAGGTATCACGTATATGCATGGGTTGCATGGGCTTCGGAAATGCGGCAACAGGTCAGCACAGCTGGACAGTTGATGAGGAGACTACTAAGTCGATTATTAAGAAAGGTCTAGAACTGGGTATTAATTTCTACGATACAGCTATTGCATATCAGGCAGGCACCAGCGAGGCGTTCCTCGGTCGAGCAATTAAGGAATATGCGCGTAGAGAAGACGTAGTAATTGCTACTAAGTTCCTTCCTAGATCACAGGATGAGATCGCTGCCGGCATCTCAGGCAAGGAACATTTGCTCCAGAGCCTGGATTCCAGCTTGTCACACCTGGGTATGGATTATGTTGATTTGTATATCTATCACATGTGGGACTGGAACACTCCTATCGAAGAGTATCTGGAGGCTATGGCAGAGGGCGTGAAGGCCGGTAAGATTCGTCAGGTTGGTATCGCGAACTGTTTTGCTTGGCAGCTGGCTGAGGCTAATGCCATTGCTAGAGAGAATGGATGGCCAGAGTTCGTGTCTGTTCAGAACCACCATAATCTCATAATGCGTGAGGACGAGCGTGAGATGAAGGTATATGCAGATGAGCGTGGGATATCGCTGACACCTTATAGTGCGCTGGCGGCGGGTCGTTTGTCCAAGAGACCTGGCGAGACATCCAAGCGTCTGGAGCAGGATGCATATGCTAAGTTTAAGTACGATGCCACTGCAGATAAGGACGCGAAAGTAATTGCCAGAGTGTGCGAAATCGCCGACGCACGTAACGTGTCCATGACAGAGGTTTCTTTGGCGTGGTTGCTCACACAGGTGGCGTCCCCTATCGTGGGTGCGACAAAGATTAGCCACGTGGAAGGTGCAGTAAAGGCAGTCGACCTGAAGTTGACTCCTGATGAGATAGCACTTCTCGAGGCGGACTACGAGCCACATAATCTAGCCGGTGTTATGGCGCAGAACACACCAGCTGCACGCACCACTGAACAGGTGTGGATTAAGAATGGTAAATACAATAAATAAGGAGATGTGAAACATGATTTATAACGATTTTAATGGAATTAAGCTTTCTGCCCTCGGTATGGGTAATATGAGACTTCCTGTTATTGAGGGTGATGATAATAAAATTGATGTAGAGGCTGCGAAAGAGATGATCGCGTACTGCATGGATGCTGGCATCAATTATTACGATACTGCATATGGCTACCATGGCGGTAACTCTGAGCTGGTAGTTGGCGAGCTTCTTAAGAACTATGATAGAAGCAGCTTCTATCTCGCATCTAAGTTCCCTGGTTATGACCTGTCCAATATGCCTAAGGTAGAGGCTATCTTCGAGGAGCAGCTTAAGAAGTGCCAGGTGGAGTACTTCGATTTTTATCTCTTCCATAATGTATGTGAGATGAATGTTGATGCGTATCTGGATCCTAAGTTCGGCATCTATGACTATCTCATGGAGCAGAAGCGCAATGGCCGTATCAAGCACCTTGGCTTCTCATCTCATGGTGACATCGCGTGCATGACAAAGTTCCTTGAAGCATATGGAAAAGACATGGAATTTTGCATGATCGAGCTAAACTATTTTGACTATAAGTTCCAGGATGCCAAGGGTAAGGTTGAGCTCCTTCAGAAGTGGAATATCCCTGTGTGGGTTATGGAGCCTGTAAGAGGTGGCCAGCTCGCCAGCTTGTCTGATGATGCGACAGCCAGACTTAAGGCTGCACGTCCTGATGAGGAAGTGCCTGCATGGGCGTTTAGATTTTTGCAGTCTATCCCTGGTGTAGTGATGACACTCTCAGGTATGTCTAACATGGATCAGCTTAAGGCAAATATTGGAACTTATGAAGAGAAGAAGCCTTTGAATGACGCTGAAATGGCGCTTATTCTCGATATCGTAGATGACATGATCCGCAAGACAACAGTGCCATGTACAGGCTGTCATTATTGCGTGAGCAAGTGCCCTAAAAATCTGGATATTCCATTTCTCCTTAAACTTTATAACGAGGCAATGGTGGCAGGAACTGGTGACTTTATCGCACCTATGGCGTTGTCATCTATTGACGCAGATAAGATGCCAGAATGTTGCATTGGTTGTCATAGCTGTGAGAAGGTATGTCCTCAGACTATCCGCATCCCTGATGAGCTTACGAAATTCGCCAAGAAGATGGGAAGAATTAACGACTAAATTAACGGCTAAGTGTGAAGCTGGAGCTGGAGAGATTTTATGTGGTTTTTTATTACGATGTTTGTATGCAGCTTGCTGATTCCATTGATTATGATCATTGGCGGTTATCTCATGTGGAAAAGGCCTCCTAGAAATATCAATAGCCTTATGGGTTATAGAACAACAATGTCCAAGAAGAATGTGGATACATGGAAGTTCGCCCATGACTATTGTGGCAGACTGTGGCTTAAGTTTGGTCTGATTATTTTGGTGCCTTCCATCGTGGTGCAGATTCCTTTTGTGCATGCTGATGACGACACCATCGGCCTTATGACACTTGTTCTGATGATGGTGCAGCTGGTCGTGGTAGTGGCTTCGATTTTTCCTGTGGAAAAGGCGCTCAAGCAGACCTTCGATAAAGATGGCGTTAGGCTGTAAGGTAGGTAAATGTCGTGAGTAAATTTACAGAATATATTGGTTCTCAGTTCGGTAATCCACGCGGATTTGTCGGCAAGATTTGCTGCGTGATTATGAATGTCATTAACAAGGCGATGTATAAGAATACGGTCGCGCTGGTGGATATTTCTGCTGATGACAATTTGTTGGATATTGGTTATGGCAACGGCTATCTGTTTAAGTGCGTTTATAAGAAGACCAAGGCTAACTTGTATGGAATCGATATCTCAGAGGATATGAAAGTTCAGGCGACCAAGCGTAACCAGGTGGCCCTGCGCGACGGTAAATTGTTTCTGGATGTGGGTGACTGCTGCGACCTGAAGTATTCTGATGACTTTTTTGCAGCAGTGACTTCTATTAATACAGTTTATTTCTGGGCTGATACGGTTAAGGGATTGTCAGAGATTCGCAGGACTCTCGTGCCGGGCGGTTCGTTCTATAACGTGGTTTATACCAAGGAGTGGCTCGATAAGCTCTCTTATACTGAGAAGGGCTTTAAGAAGTTCGGATCTGAGGAGCTTACTGAGTTCGGTCGAGCTGCTGGATTTGAGAAAATTCAGGTTAAGGATATCGTTAAGGGCAAGAGCTTTGTTGTGATATATACAAAGTAGTATTTTTTATTGCTTCGGTCCCAATTTTTTCTCTACTGTAGGTACAACTATAGGTATAAAAACGATAGATTCAACTATGATATAATCGGAGTGTCGGAGGTGTGTATGCCAGTTGAATTAGCTTTAGCCAACGCAATAGCATCTGTGGAGATGGAGGGTTTTCATCTTAGCCAGGAAGGCTATGCTTTGTGTTACCAATATTGTAATGGCGAGATTTCATGGGAACAGTTTATGGAATCAGCTCTTCTTCTTGCGGAGAAAAATAGCTAATGGGATATAGCATAGACTCTTTAACTGAAGATTGTTATGAAGGAACAACTTGTTTAATTAACAAGTTTGATATTCGAGATGATAAAAAATTATCTACAATCGAAGCGATTATTACATCTGCCAAATGTAGTGAGTTAGAAACTCATCCAATTGATGGTGGATTTGATTTTTCACATTATTTGTCAATTCATAAATATATTTTTGAAGATATATATACTTGGGCTGGTGAGATTCGCAAAGTATCAATATCTAAGAAGGGTACTAACTTTGTATCACCAGAATTAATCAGTGACCTTGCAATTAATGTTTTTTCTTCTATACCAAATGCAGATTTGGCTAATTGTGGATGCGATAAGTTTGTGGATTTTATTGCTGATTTCTACGACAAAACTAATTTACTTCATCCGTTTAGAGAAGGTAATGGAAGAACACAGAGAATGTTTTTGACTCAGTTGATTCGTCATTTTGGATACAATATTAATTTTTCTCAGATTGATACTGATGAGTTAATGATTGCAACTATTCAAGCTGCTAATGGGGTTCGTGATAATCTTGTAGATATATTTAGAAAAGCAATCATTTTGCCTGTTGATAAACAATGAAAAGTGTATTGGAGAACCACCTATGACAAAAGAAGAATTTCTGGCTAGACTTAAGGAAGACGAAGAATTTTCACCTGGATGGCAGGCGATAGATGATGCATTCGAGGCTTTGTATCCTGGACAGGAGCCTGCACACTTCGCTACTACTGTTCAGACTCGCGCAATGTTTGGCGGCAATGAGTATCTTGATGGATTCTCTATCTACAATTCCGACAAGGGTTATAAGCACATCGTCACTTATGGAATGACTATTCTTTATGGCGATGAGGAAGCCTTCGGTGGTGAATGGAATGGCTGGGGCTATGAGATGACTATGAAGCTCATGGAGGAAACACCTAAAGCGTGCATGTGGGCTCTTGATATGATGAGCAATCTCGCCCGTTATACATATACAAGTGAGAGATTCTTTGAGAATCGTCATTATATTGGTGGTGATGGCACACCTATTAAGCTGAATTCTGATTCTAAGATTACGGCTCTCGCCATTGTTTATGACACTGAGGCTAAGACTCAGACTTCCGTATATGGCAAAACTGAATTTCTCCAGCTCGTGGGTCTCACAACAAAGGAAATGGATGCCATCAGAGAAGACAGAGGAAATCTCGACATCATCCTGGATAACATGAGAAAAGATGGCAATGCCGACCTGGCAACAGACATGAATCGCCAGAAGGAATATATCTAATGATCATACAGACAGGAATGAGAACCGATATACCAGCGTTCTATTCCAAATGGTTTCTGAATAGATTAAATGAGGGTTATGTGCTGGTTAGAAATCCCTATAATCCAAGTCAGGTGACAAGGTACAGTTTGTCGCCTGAGGTGGTGGACCTGATCGCGTTCTGCACTAAAAATCCAGGGCCCATGCTTTCGCACATAGACGCACTTAGCCCTTATGGCCAGTACTGGTTTGTTACTATTACACCATATGGTAAGGACATAGAGCCTAATGTGCCTGATAAAGAGCACGTGATGGATGATTTTATCAGGCTGTCTAACGCTGTTGGTGTGGATAGCGTCGGATGGAGATATGATCCCATCTTTGTGGACGATGCCCACACGGTTGAGTGGCACATAGCAGAGTTTGCGCACATGGCCAAGAGACTGGCGGGTTACACTAAGACCTGTGTTATCAGCTTTATTGATATCTATAAGAAAGTGGAGAAGAATTTTCCGCAGGCAAGTGCGGTTTCTGAGGCGGATAGGATCGCTATCGGGAAGGCGTTTATCGAGATTGCCGCTCAGCACGAGATGACCATAAAACCTTGTGCGGAAGGAAATGCTCTCGCCCAGTATGGTGCGGATTGCTCTGGATGCATGACGGTAAACACTTTCGAAACCGCCCTTCACGAGAGGTTAGTTGTTCCCAAGCGTAAGGCAAATCAGCGAAATGGGGAGTGCGCGTGCCTGCTGGGAGTCGACATAGGTGCCTACGATACATGCGGCCATTTGTGTAAGTACTGCTATGCTAATACGGATTCTGCCCTCGTGAGATATAATATGAGATGTCACGATTCGCAGTCGCCCTTCTTGCTCGGTGGTAATCAGCCTGGAGACGTTATTCACGAGGCGGTGCAGAAGAGCTGGATTGATAGACAGATGATGTTGGAATTATAAATGGAGCATTAAACATGGACGAGAAGAAGATTTTTGAAGTAGACGCAACGATTGATAAGAAAACATATAGATGGGTTATGACTCATTTTCATGAGGATAGCCTTGTTCTGGCTAGAGTTTTCTGGGGATTAGTACCTTTCTATGGTTTATTTGCCGCATACGTGCTTAATTCTACAGCACTTGGACTTGTTCTGTTTTTCTCTGGCTTACTTATGAATATTGCGCACTATTTTGTTAACCCTCGCAGATACGACAAAATAGTAGAAGGTCTCGAGAAGACTGGTGAGAATGTTAATCACTATGCGTTCTATGAGACTTATCTGGAGCGCACAAATGCGACAGGTAACTTTAAGTTTAACTATGAGAATTTATCTGCCCTTAAGGAAGCAGAAGATAATTTGATTTTCTATGCTGAGCCCAACAGAATTATTGTGCTCCCTAAGGAGAAAATCGCAGCTGAGAATCAGGAATTCTTACGTTCTATTATTCCAGCAGCTAATATAGAAGCATATGACAAAAAGCACAGACGCCAGAAAAATAAAATAATTGCTTTGCTCGCTGTTATGGGCGGAAGTTTGCTCTTGATGGTTTGGTTATTGATGATGAGATAACATGATTAAAGTTCTATTTATTTGCCATGGCATTATTTGCCGCAAACCTTGATGCACCAATAGAATAAGGCTTTTCCAGACTTTTGCATGTAATTTTATACCGAATTTATACCGATACATTGCACCCAAAATCGAAGGCTACCTTAGGTGCAATAATATAATATATAAACGATTCATACAAACCTTTCTTCTCCCTAGAATGTATAATGTTTGTGCGGTTGAATTTCGATTAATCTAAC
>JAKSRI010000027.1 GCA_024403695.1 Saccharofermentans sp.
TATTGATACTTGTCTCGTTAGAGACATTGAGTAAGAAGCCCCCACTTCAAGCATAAAATGCTAAGTGGTGGGAGCATGTCACATTGTTTTCTTAATGACTCTGAAATCTTTAACGGCTTGAATACCTATCTTAAATATTCGCTTAAGATTGATGGAATTTACACCGCCCTGTCTTGGTCGAAATGTTATTGGCACGAATTTTACGTTATCTTTGTTCTTTACAAGGAGAACTGAGAGAATAACATTTGACAGATTGAAGTCTTTAGGGATCTTAGGAAGATACTTTTCAAGAGTAGCACGTGGCATAAGTCTGAATGGTGTATTTGCATCTGTTACAGATACACCAAATACTAATCTGATTACTAACTTAAGTGTTTTTGTAACAAATACTCTGGAGAATCCATCCTGACGGTGGTTTCTGTGTCCGATAATGGCATCGTAGATTTTACGATCATTCCAGAATGGACCAAATTCATCTGGTCTTGTCTGACCATCACTGTCAGTCTGGAAGATATAATCTGCACCATGGTCGAGGGCATAGTTATAAGCAAAGAGAACAGTAGCTCCGTGGCCTGAATTTGCTTTTGTTACTGGCTCGAGCTGTGGGTATTTTTCCTTTAACTCGAGGAGTTTGTCATAAGTTTTGTCTTTACTGCCATCATTTACTACAACGAGTCTGCTGTCTGGTCCAATGTTCTCTACAACAGGGTGCCATTCTGCTACTACAGTTTCAATATTAGCCTCTTCGTTATAGGCTGGCATTACAATATATAATTTATCGCTCATATAATTGTCACTCCTTTAACATATAACTATCTTACATCAAATATACCTTCTTTGATAGAATTAATTGGTATTAATAAATATTAATGGGGTAAGTATGTCTCACGCTGATGATAAGAAAAAGTTTTCTGCGATTATTGCGTCACTTCCAAGTGATAAGAAGACAGAGTTATATAACAAATTAATAAAGTTGTCTGAGAGCGATCGTGAGAAGGCAATTCATGATATTGTTACTAGATATGAGAATAGCAATAAGAAGCCGGAGCCTGTGCAGAAAAAGGCTGCTGCACATAATCCATATCCAGCAAAGCCAATTGCTAGTACTAATTTGCATAAGCCAGCCAATAAAACAAGTACAGCGAAGTCAAAGGCTAAGTCTTTAAACCCTGACAAGAATGCTAGAAATACAACTAAGAAAAATAAAAAGAGCAAGTTGTTTATTACTCTGTTAATTGTAGACATAATTCTTGTAATAGCAGTTCTTGTTGTTGTTATGAGTAGGTATGGTAAAAAGAATACAAAGGAGACGGAGTTGGTTGCAGAAACATCTGCAGCAACTGAAGTGGTAGAGACTACAGAAGAAACTACTCCTGTACCAACAGCAACTCCTACACCTAGTCCAACTCCAACACCTATTCCAGATGGAAATGAAGGCGTTGATCTTACAGGTCTTATAATTGTTCTTGATGCAGGTCATCAGGAAGCAACAAGTGAAGAACTTGAGAGTTGTGCAAGTTGGCTTGGATCTGAGAAACCAAGATGCACATCAGGAACAGTTGGTGTTACATCAGGCGTATATGAATACGATCTTACTCTTAGATATGCAAAGATGATAGGAACATATCTGGAACAGAAGGGTGCAACAGTTATTTATACTAGAACTGAAAATGCTGTTGATGTATCTAATCAGGAGCGAGCTCAGATAGCTAATGATAATGCCGCCGATGTGTTTATCAGAATTCATGCAGATGCTGCTAATGACAGTATGGCATCAGGCGTAAGAGTTTATATACCAGATACTGGAGACTATACATCTTCTTCTGTTACAAGAGCTAACAGACTAGGAACATTGGTTGCTGAGGCAGAAGGTATGGAGTTAAATGCAGTTAAGCAGACAAATCAGTATACAGGTCTTAACTATGCAAATAAGATTGTATCTTTCCAGATTAGTTTGGGATTTTTATCCAATAGCGATGACGAAGCAATCCTTTTGAGTGAAGATAATATGGTTAATGTTGCATATGCAATGGCACAGTTCTGTTATGAATTAAAATAAAATAAATGTAAATAAGGGGAATGAGGTAACAATGAGTACTGAAAACGAAAACTATTTAAATCCAGAAATGAAGGCGTTAACAGCTAGAATTGAATCTTTGGAGACAATAAATCATGCAATGTGGCTTATGCTTCAGAGATTAGGTTCTACTAACGAAGAGTTTGATGCAGCTCTTGCGTATGTATTCAATACTAGAAAGAACGTTGGCAAGATTAATTCTCGTGGAATGGGCTGTCCTGCATGTGGTAAGTCAGCACAGCTTAGTTCTGATAATATGAGAATTAAGTGTATTTACTGTGGTAATGAAGCAGTTATCAATCCATATGAGTTGCTTGATATGGTTGCTAGTCAGCCGGTTCAGGAGGAAACTCCAGTAATGCAGGAACCAGTTCAGACTCAGCAGGTTATTCCTGATTATGCACAGCCATATGATGTATCTAAGGACTTGAACTTTGACGACTTGATGTAAATAGTTGTTGACGCCCGACAAGGGTGATGCTATGATTCAATATCACTCATATTTGTGTGTATATGGGGGTGTACTGGTTTCGACGGGGTCGTTGATATCGGGAAAGCGGGTAGAGGATTCTCGTTGGCCTCTTTAAAAAACGGGAAATGCAAGTAATTGCAAACAACACACAGCTCGTAGCTGCTTAATTTAGCTACCACCTCGTTTCCTGATCTGAGGGGAAACAAGAGGTGCCGCACTCAGACCTTACCCGTTAGAGGTTAAACTGGACAACTTTTAGGGCAAAGCTTTGAGTTCTGATCGTATTTATGAAGCTACTGGATCGCAGGCCTGTCAGCCGGATTTGTGTGAAGGGAATTTTTATAGACTGACTGCACCCGGAGATGTCTCGGAGGATATGGTTTCGGACAGGGGTTCGATTCCCCTCACTTCCACCATGGAAAATGCCTGTAAACATTGCGTTTGCAGGCTTTATTTTTAAAAAGAAATACTGGAGAAAAAATATGCTTACAGGACGTGAATTATATGAAGAGTTTTCCAAGGATCAGCTTATCGATTTGTTAATGGCTGACAGCCGTAATATTGTTGCTATGGATGGAGTATGGTTCCAATCCGTAGAAAGAGAACTTGGTATGGATGCTGCTATGCATCACGATGAAGAAGCATGGAAGCGTTATACAGTAACGGAAGCAAGGCGAATTAAGAAGTTTTTGGGTCTTGGTGAGAACTCTGGATTAGAAGGTCTGGCCCAAGCTCTTCCTCTCAGAATGGTTGACCGTGCTAATAACAGTAGTTGTGAGATTATAGATGGCTGTCTTCACTATAAGATTATTACATGTCGTGTTCAGGAAGCTCGTTCCTCTAAGGGTATGCCACTACATCCTTGTAAAAGCGCTGCAGTATACGAGTATGGATACTTTGCCAGAGAGATTGATTCCAGAATTAATTGCGAGTGCGTAAGCTGTTATCCTGACTTAAGTGAAGATGGTAAGGGCTGTTCTTGCTACTGGAGATTCACGATAGATTAAAATTCACACAGGAGTCATAACATGGAAGAATTAGGTTTGAAAATATTAGCTGCATGTAAGGCCCACACAGAAAAGAATCCAATTACTATTTTTAATAGTGTAGTGAGAGAAGATTATGTCAGAATGCATGGTCCTGAGCACCACATTATTGATGGTGCGTGTCTTCTGGTAGCGTTTAAAAATGCGGGTGGAAATATAAACCTTGATGAAGGCCTTAAGTGGGTAATGACTCAGGGTATGAAGGTGCCAGGTGCGGCATGTGCGCACTGGGGAATTTGTGGCTCAGTTACATCCATTGGATCTGCTTTAAGCTTTATCGATGGGACAAGTCCTTTGTCTACAGATGGAACATGGGGTAATCACATGCTGTTTACTGCAAAGGCTGCTCAAAGAATGGGTGAGGTAAATGGCCCTAGATGCTGCAAACGTGATGCGTATATCTCATTTGAAGCTGCAATTGATTATATTAATGAGAAATATGATGTGAAACTTGAGAAGAGTGATATTAAGTGTGAGTTTTCATATCTTAATCAGCAGTGTATTGGAACAAAGTGTCCATATAATAACTAAATGGTAAGATTAAATTTGATATCTTAGATGAATGTATGAGGGTAAGTATATGGACATCAAAGAAGTAATTTTGACACGTAAGAGTGTAAGAACTTTTGATAAGAGAAAGATTACACTTGAGGATAAGGAAAAGATTTGTGCTTATATGCAGAACATCGATAATCCTTATGGAATTCCTGTAAAGTTTCTATGGCTCGATTCAGAGGCGAATAAGCTCTCAAGTCCTGTAATTAAGGGTGAGGATGATTATATCGCAGCAAAGGTTCCTAACGTGGAGCACTGTGAAGAAGCGTATGGTTATTCTTTTGAGAAATTGGTGCTTTACGCATGGTCGCTTGGTATCGGTACCACATGGATTGGTGGCACCATGAAGAGAGCTCATTTCGAGGCCGTTGCCCAGACCGGTGCTGATGAGATAATGATGTGTGTTACTCCTGTTGGTTACCCTTCTGAGAAGAAGTCACTTATCGACAAGACATTAAGAAGTCAGGTTAAGGGTGATGAGAGACTGCCTTCTTCTGAGTACTTCTATGAGGGGGATTTTAGTCACCCAATTACTTCTGAAGATGAGATTCTGGAGTTGGTTAGATGGGCACCATCTGCTGCCAATATGCAACCTTGCCGAGTGGTAAAGGATGGAAACAAATATCATTTCTACAAGAAATCCAAAGCACGTTATAAGAAAAATGCCAGCTGGGATGTGCAGAAAATAGATATGGGTATCGCTCTATGCCACCTTATGAGTGTGGTTGATGGTGACTTTGAGATTAATGATCCAGGTATCAGTTTGCCAGAGAATGTAGAGTATATTGCTACAGTGGTGGCAAAGTAATTGGGAAAGAAGAGATAGATATGTGCGATTTTTGTAAGATTATTAATAAAGAGATAAAGGCATATGTTCCTTATGAGTCAGACAAGAATATTGTTTTTCTTGACTACGAACCAATTAATGAAGGACATGTGCTCATCTGTCCGAAAGTGCATGAGGACTCCATTACAAAGATTCCGGATGACGTTCTTAAGGATATGCTGGTTATTATCCGTAAGGTGGTTGCTGCTTTCGAGGCGAGATACGGTGCGAAAGGCTACACCATAATGCAAAATGGTGGTGCTAACTGTGATTACGGTCACTTTCATGTGCATGTTTTCCCAAGATTTGAGGGAGATGGTTTCGGATGGTTCGATTCATGTAAGCCACATGCGTATAATCAGGAAGTTTCTGATGGTCTTAAGGAACTCTTAATGTAATTGCTTGTAAACTCACTTTGAAAGAAAAAGAGAGGTAAGTGCTTAGATGAGAAACGTTCTTAGAAAAATATTAATAGTTCTTAAGTGGGTGGGAATTGTTCTCGCTTCAATTATTGTATTGTTTTTCTTAGTTAGAAGTATCGGTAGAATGGTTAACAATATTACTCCTAAGGGTGGAATAAATGAGACCATGTATGTGGATGTTAATGGTCAGGAGATGTGGATTAATATTTATGGTCAGGACAAGAATAATCCAGTTCTTTTGTTCCTGCATGGTGGTCCTGGCTACTCTAGTAGTTTTGCTGATTATAAGCTTTTACGTAAACTTTCCGAGGACTATACAGTTGTAAACTGGGATCAGAGAAGTTGTGGAAAGACATGGCTTAAAAATCAGGACGATACTACTCCAATTACATTGGAGTTGATGCGTTCTGATATTGATGTTATGACTGACTATATTTTGGAATATCTTGATAAAGATAAGCTTACTGTAATGGGTATCTCATGGGGATCTTTTTATGCGCTGGATTTTGCATATAATCACCCTGAGAAGACGGAATGCTGTATTGGTCTAAGTCAGGCACTTGGTTATTATGAGGGTGAACCTGAATATATGTATTCCAGTTTTGTAATGCAGGCGGAGTATCTTAAGGTTGCTGATTTTGTATCAGATGGGGATAAAGAGCTTGCACAAAAGATAGATACTGATGAATTGGTTCAGTTCCTGGTAGAAGCTTCGCTTTATGGGCATAGCGATAGAGGTGGAGAGGGTAAATCTATATTCTTCCAGCTTAAAAATAAGTATAAAAAGGAACTTAGTGCCTACATGCATGAACATGGTGAGACAGATCTGATTAAGGACTGTGATGAGAATATGATTGCAGCAGCTCTTTTCTGCCCTTACTATAATATTGTTGAATTATATAAGGCAAATCTTGTGTACTCTGATGAATGCTACAATGGTCTTGTTCGTGAGATGCATACACCGGGTGAAGACAACTGTGTTCTCGACAGAAAGGAATACCAGTGTCCTGTGTATTTCTTCTTAGCTGAGGATGATCTTAGCTGTAATCCCAAGATGGCTGAGGAATATCTTAATAGCATTACTGCTCCTGAAAAGGGAATTGGATATACTACAGGCGGACATGAGGATACACTACTTCATTCTGATGAGCTTGTGAAGTTTATTCATGAAAATGTGCTTAAGTAAATTTATGACGAATTCGCATAAGGATATTATCTGGCAAAATTTTAGAAGGGATTAAAGCGATGAGATTTCACACTTTTGGAGACGGTAATAAGAAAATTATGGTGTTAATTCATGGTGTCCTTACTCCATGGCAGATATGGCTGGAACATGCCAAGTGCTTTGAGAAAGATTATCTTGTAGTTGTTCCTGCTCTTGATGGGCATGTGGAGGAAGAGGCCAGTGAGTACATATCTGTGGAAGATGAAGCCAATAAGATAATTGATTATGTGATAAATGCTTATGGCAAAGAGGTAGATGTTTTATGCGGGCTTTCCATGGGTGGTGCTGTTGCTTATAAGGTTTTTGAAAGCGGAAAACTCACTATTAATAACCTTGTGGTGGATGGTGCACCATTGTCACCTTTGGGCAAACTGCCTGTGTGGTTTATGACTAAGAATTATATGAATATCATCCATAAGACTAAGGTGCGTGACCAGAAGACACTGGATAATTTTAAGAAATACTTTCTTCCAGAAGAATACTTACCAAGCTTTTTGAAGTTTGCAGATACAATGACGGATGAGACAATTAAGAATATGCTTTCTTCTGTATTTAGTACAAATATTAGTAAGACTCCAGTGGAAAACGACACGAAGATTTTATTTATGCATGGCACCAAAGGTAATGAGGTCGTTTCTAAGAAGGCTGCGAGGAAAATGAAAGAAGTTTATCCTCAGACTGTTATTAAGTGTTTTGATGGGTATGCTCATGCTGAGTTGTCAATTTATCATGTCAAGGAGTGGATAGATACTGTAAAAAGGTTCATTATCGTATAATAGATATATGTATATTGTAAGCGAAGGAGGTTGATCTTTATGAGATGCAAGAAAGAGATTATGGGCCTCGCTGCGCTTATGGTGGTAATGTTTCACTTCTATATACCGTTTGGCAGAACTCCTTTTGAAATTTATTTGTTTAGATCGACCTTCATCGGTGTTGATTTGTTTTTCTTTGTGTCTGCATATTCGCTGGCTAGCCGTAATGACAAGGGAGAGTTTAAAGTAGGAAGTTTTCTTCTTAACAGACTAGAGTATATTTATGCACCGTTTGTGCTACTGTCATTGATTGCTGCTATATATAAGAAGTGGGGAGTCGCAAACTTTTTTAAAGTTATATTCGGCGTAGAGTTCTATGAGCGTGGTGGTGGATCTTTCCTGTGGTATTTTGTCGGCATTATGGTTATCTATCTGATGGTGCCTTTGATGCTGATACTTAAGCGTAGAATGAAGTTGTGGGGGTTCCCAATTTTGATTATCTGCTGGTTTGCCTTGAGTTGCATTCTTCAGTTCGGACTTAACTATACAAAGATGTTTATTCTCATAAACAGACTTCCAATATTCTTTATTGGCCTTTATTATGACGAGCTAATTCTTGCTAATCTTAATAAGCTGAAGAAAGTATATGTGTATATTATCGAGGCTGTTCTTTTTGTAATTGGTACAGTTCTTGTATATAAATATGCGACTACAATTCGTCTGCTGAAGCCTTTTGCAGATATGTATTATGTTGTAGCCATTCCTCTTATCTTGGCCACGGTTATGATTGTTAACACAATAGTGACACTTCTTAAAGGCAAATATGATAGCATTATCCTTAAATTTATCGGAGGGATTACGCTTGAACTTTACGGTCTTCAGATGGTATTCGGATATGATATCGAGATGAAGTTATTGAAGTTAGTTCCTGTTAAACAGCTTGTATTTGTAGGTACAGTAATTGCACTTATAGTAATGGCATATATTTTTAATAAGTTATTAGGTCTGACACATAAATTAATCAAAAAGGAGATGAAAGCATGAAAAAGCCAATTGCATTGATTCTTTGTACTGCAATCCTTTCTACAGGATTATTCACAGCTTGTTCTAAGGAAGATTCTAAGGATGATAATACATCTGAGTCAAAGGTAGAAAGTTCACAGGAAGATGCAGATGAGACACTTCCTGAAGCAAATACTCCTGGAACTAAGATCTATGCACAGTTCTACCAGAATGTAAAAGATGAAAAGGATGTGGTAAAGCTGGCTGAAAGCTTAGCTTCAGAGAAGATTACTGGTTACGATTGTGGTGTAATGGAAGTGGAGCCAGGATACCTTAATGGCTTTACTGATACTGTTGATGGCTTCTCTGAGGGTTCTATGTTCAGTCCATACATTGGTTCGGTTCCATTTGTAGGATATGTATTTAAGAGTGATGACCCAGCGGCACTTAAGGATAAACTTCTTAGTCTGGCTGATCCACGCTGGAATATCTGCACTGAAGCAGACGAGACTGTATGTGAAGTTAATGGGGACTATGTGTTCTTTGTAATGTGTCCTAATGAGTAATAAGTAAAAAAGCATAATAAGAGGTCGGGATGATGAATCCCGACTTTTTTTGTTGACAAAACTACCGAGCGGTAGTATAAATATTACCGAAAGGAAGTGTAGCAAGATGGATAGAAAAACGGAGATTATTTTTGCCACATTGGAGTTAGCTGCAGAGCATGGACTTCGCGCTGTATCTATGCAGCAGATTGCAGATAAGGTCGGAATTAAGAAAGCGTCGGTTTATAACCATTTCGCCTCCAGGGAAGAGATAGTGGAAGCTATGTACACCTTCTTAAGAGAGCAGTCAAAGGTAAATGCAGCAACAGCACCAATGGGTTTTGAAGAGCTATTTGCTGGCAGGACATTAAAGGAAATTCTCATTCTGGTTGTTAACTCATATAAGTCAATGAGCACAAGCCCAGAGATGTATAACTTTTATAAGATCATAATGAGCGAGCGCTCCATGGATAAAGCAGCCGCTGAGATTATGGCTATGGAGACAGAGAAGATGATTGGAGCAACAACAATGCTTTTCTATGCGCTTCAGGCTAAAGGTTACATGGATATTAAGAATATTGAGACTGCTGCTTATTCATTTGCTATGGGCATTCATTCCATTATTGATTATGAATGTGATCTGGCACAGATAGGTAGAACAAATACTAAGAACACATTGGAAGATTATATTGATGAATTCTGCCGTGTATATGGCAAGTAATGGGGAGGTAAACACAATGGAAACAACACAGAAAAAGCTTTGCAGGTTATTTTGTTTATCAGGTATTATCGGAGTTATTTTTTATGTGCTTCACGATGTGATTGGAGCTATGAATTATCCTGGGTATAAGTGGATGAGTCAGGCTGTAAGTGATCTTACAGCAACTGATTCACCATCATATACAGTTGCTACAGGCTTATCTAATGTATTTGGTATTATGAGTATTTGCTGCTGCCTTTTTGTATGTGTGCTTGTTACAAATAAGCATATAGTTACAAGAATTGGGGTCGCACTTTATACACTTATGGAATCCATCTCTGGTATTGGATACGCTATTTTTCCTCTATCCAGCAAAGGATATGATGGCAGCTTTCAGTCACTTATGCATGTATATGTAATTACAAGTGCAGTAGTAGCACTTTCTATTATTTCACTCATTCTTATAAGTATTGGTTCATTTAAAGATAAGAGAAAGACATTAGGTGTTCTTGCTATAGTTGCTCTTGTTCTTATGTTTGTAGGAACAGTAGGGGCTGGAGCAGCACCTAAGGCGGTATTTGGAATCTTTGAGAGATTTAGTACATATAGTGCAGTTGTATTTACTGCAATTCTTGGAGTTTTCCATAGCGTAGAGAAATAATGAGAAAACACTTGGTAAGAAGGCCTGTTTCCATTAGGAAGCAGGCCTTTTGTCATGCTATAAAAATTAACATATGACTAAAGTCATATTCAAAACATGCCAAAAGACAGATTTGTTATTGACGACTTAGGAATAGAATCATAAGCGTAAGAACAAAAATAAACGAACTTCAAAAGGAGATTGGTTATGAATACAGTAGTTAAGTTAGATGGCCTCATTAAGAAATACGATAACAAGCCTGTTGTTGATGGTTTGACTCTTGACATTAAAGAGGGTGAGATTTTCGGACTTCTCGGACCTAATGGTGCAGGTAAGTCAACAACAATGAATATGATTTGTTCTCTTCTTAAGCCAACAGCTGGTAATATCGAGCTCTTCGGAATGGATATCAAGAAGGATGCGAAGAAGATTAAACCTCTCATCGGTTATATCCCACAGGACTTAGCAATCTACGGTAACCTGAAGGCATGGGAGAATGTAGAACTTTTTACTTCTCTTTACGATGTTAAGGGAGCTGAACTTAAGAAGGCTATCGATGATTCTCTTGAATTTGTAGAACTTACTGACAGACGTAATTCTTACGCTAAGACATTCTCTGGTGGTATGAAGAGACGACTTAATATCGCATGTGCCCTCGGTCATAAGCCAAAGCTTCTTATCTTCGATGAGCCTACAGTAGGTATCGATCCACAGTCCAGAAATTTCATTCTGGAGAAGATTAAGAAGGCAAATAGTGATGGAACAACAGTTATTTACACAAGCCATTACATGGAGGAAGTAGAAGCTGTATGTACACGAGTAGCTATCATGGATAACGGTAAGATTGTTGCTATTGGTACTAAGGAAGACCTTAAGAATATGGTTCGCAAGTCACCTGATGAAGCCATCTCTCTCGAGCAGGTGTTCCTCACACTTACAGGAAAGACATTAAGAGATTACGTTGAGGGCTAAGATAATGAACAAGTTATACGTGATGATTAAGAATTATCTGAAGCTTATTTTCCGTAACAAGGTGATGATAATCGTAGTGCCAATCGCTACTGTGCTTGTTGTGGCTGCTTTGGCAAATGCTTTCCATACACTCCTTGATACTAACGAGGACGTTTCTGACTTTAAGATGGGTTACGAGATGGCAGATGACAGCAAGTATGCGTTTGTGGAGAAAATAATGATGGACTCCTTTGAGGAGCAGGGCGTAGAAACTGTCGAATATGAGAAGGGTGATCCAGAAGCGCTCATATCCCAAGGTGATATTGACGTTTTTGTTGTTTTCAATAAGGACTCATATCACATCTACGGTGATGAGAAGAAGGAACTTCAGACAAGAATAGTTCAGTATGTGCTTTTCAATGTGGATAAGAGAATGGATACTATGTTCGCTGGCGATAGTGCAAATAAAGTTAAGACATCATCTCTTGAGACTATTAAGACATCAGAAGCTGAGAACTACTATGGCATTATCGAGATAGTATATTTCCTTAGCCTTTGTACAGTTTTCCTTAGCTTTATTTTCCAGACAGAGAGACAAAGCAGCATTGGAATCAGATTTCGCGTGGGAAATGCAGGCAGCTTTACAAGATATATGTCCAAGTTCATTTCCTGTCTGATTATTGCTCTTATAATTCAGGTAGTCTTAGTTAGCGTTCTTGTTCTTTCCTTGTTTGATGTAACTATGGGAAATCCTGTTGTGTTCTTTGGAATCCTGGCTCTTAGTGCAGTAGCATTTACAGCTTATGGCATGGTTTTCTTCCTGCTTTTTAATAACATAGCAGTTTCAATCGGACTTTTGTTTATGACTTTGTGGTTTGCAGGCTTTGTCGGAGGAACTTTCGAGACATATATGTACACGGCTGTCACAGAGCCAATTAGAAGACTATCCCCTTTGTACTATGTTAACAGAACTCTGGTAGAGACTTCTGTAAACGGAAGTAGTAGCTATCTTGGATCATGTATCGTAGTTCTCTCAGTAATGACAGTAGTGTGTATGCTGCTCGGAATCTTTATCACATCACGTAAGAAGGAGGTTTAATTTATGTTTATCAATGCACTTAGAATGGCAAAATCCACAGCAAAACTTCTTCTTAGAAATAAAGCATTTCTTGTAATTGGAATTATTGTTCCGCTTATTGCTACAGCATGTATGAATCTGTGGAACACCATGGAAAAACCAGAATTAAAAGATGATGTATATGAACTTAGTTCGATGGATTCTCAGATTGCATATCAGGTGAATTTTAATCGTTTCCCAATTAAGGTTTACGATAAGGCAAATAATGAAGAATCCAGAAATATCTGCGATAACCTTGATGCGACTGGCATGTTTCAGGTGTTTAAAGTAGATGCTAGTGGCGAGTCTGACGCAGCAATCATGGAGAACGCTGAGAAAACTGCTATGAACGATAAGGTTGGTGCTATCATCGTCCTTGAAAAAGATTTTGCTGACTCTACTATATATTCTGTAGGTGATGACGAGAGATTTGATCTTCTAGTAGATGCATTTGACTTAGTGTTAAAGAACCATGATGAAGTTAGTAGTGAACCAGTAGCTACATATATAACTGTAACTTCTGATGATAATGTTAATTATTATGAAGTTAGAACAGTAGGATACTGTCTTGCTATCGCATCAATAGCATTCGTATTCGGAGGTGTGCTTGTTCTTGGCACAATTCTCCAGGAGAAGAATGATCATGTATATTCCAGAATTCTTCTTACAAAGGCCAATAAAGCAAGTTACCTTCTTTCAAAGATTATTCTTGTTGTAGGCATCTCGATTTTCCAGGCAATAGTATTGCTCCTTGGATTTGTAGTCCTTGTAAGAGTAGATGTAGGAATCACAGTTTATCAGTTCTTCTTTATCGTTTTGCTTGAGGGAATTGTATTCAATCTTCTTAGTGTATGCACAGGATTGTTCTGTAAATCCATGGCCGGAAGCGCATTCTTGTCATTCGTAATCTGGAGTATGTCTGCACTTCTTTCAGGATCATATTTTGACATCGGTGGTGCAAGTGAGATGTATAAAAGAATTGCACTTCTCATGCCACAAAGATGGGCTTTCTTCACAATATCAAGATTCCAGAATGGAAATGGCGGTGGATATTCATTATTGCTTTGTGCGACACTTGCTTATTTGGTTATAATATTCGTAATTGGAGTTTTGGGACTAAAGCTCAATGAAGAAGAATAAGAGGTTTACCAGTGGAAAGTCATCTTCGTAGTTTCTACTTTGTATTAGTTAAATTCGTTGGAATTCTCGGCCTGATTTGCTGGGGAATAATGCAAACGCTTGATTCTACAGTTATGGCAGGAAGTCAGTTCCTTCTGGGAGCACTTTTCCTTTTGTGTTCAGTTATGACTGACATTGACGGTAAACACCGTAAATTATGGATTATCGGAGAGGGAATACCGGCAGTAATTGCCGTATTCCTTTTCCCAGTTATAGGAATTTATTTTGTTGTCATTACATTCCTGGATGCAGTATCAGGATTCGCCATCTCCTATTATCTTGCTTGTTATTTGCTTCTCGTTATCGCCATTTCTAAGCAACTTAATGTTGGCATGTGTTTTCTGATAATCACGTTCCTATTCCTGCTGTATCTTCAGAACTATAAAATCATCGGCTGGTATAAGAAGATTGTTGGTGAGAACATCGCTACCGAGTCCCAGCTTAAGTCAGACATGGAACACAGTAATGTAGCGCACCGAAATGAGATGCGTGAGTCCAGACTTCGCCATGACAATGAACTTCTGGAGGAGAAGGCGCGTATCTCTCAGGCGCTTCACGATAAGCTCGGTCACAGCATTAACGGATCCCTTTATCAGCTTGAGGCAGTAAAGGTGCTAATGAGTAAGAAGCCAGAGGAGAGTGAGAAAATCCTTCAGGAGGTTATCGATAATCTTCGTGGCAGTATGGACGAGATCCGCGTAATTATCCGAAATGAGCGTCCTGACAAAAAGCGCATGGCACTTAAGTCTTTGCAGGCACTATGCGCAGAGTGCGAGGAACAGTACAACATTAAGGCGAATCTTGAGGTTCAGGCTGATGACAAGGAAATCCCTGAAAACATCTGGGACATTATCCTTGATAACGCTTTCGAGGCTGTTACAAACGCACTTAAGTATTCTGGATGCACTGAGATAAGCATAAGCATTACCGCCCTCGGCGAGGTGGTAAGGTGCGTTATTAAGGATAACGGCAAGGGCGCCGAAAACTACGAAGAGAGCATGGGTATCCAGGGCATGAAGCAGAGGGTGCGTAACGTTAAGGGATACCTTGATATAGAATCAATGGGTGGATTTACAATCAATATGATTCTCCCAATTAAGAAGCAGGTGTGATTATGGAACCAATTAAAGTGATTATTGTAGACGATAGTGATTTCGTTAGAGATGGTATGAAGATTATCCTTGATATTGATGATGATTTTGATGTCATCGGAACTGCTTCAAATGGTCAGGAAGCAATCGACCTGGCGCGCACCAATAAGTGTGACGTGGTTCTTATGGATATTCAGATGCCTGTTATGGATGGCATCGAAGCAACGAAAGTATTCGTAGAAGAAAATCTCGGTAAGGTTATGATTCTTACCACTTTCGACGACGATGACTTGGTTGACAAAGCCATCAAAAATGGTGCCAAGGGATATCTTATTAAGAACCATAAGCCTGAAGAGCTGAAGCAGATGATTCGTTCCATCCATCAGGGTGTGCACATCATGGATGAGAAGGTGTTTGATAAGTTTGTTGATGTTGGAATTAAGCCTAATAGTAATTTTAATAAAGATAACTATACTGCACGTGAGTTGGAGATAATCGAGGCGGTGGCATCTGGTCTCTCTAATAAGGAAATCGCTGAGAAACTTTTTATCTCAGAGGGAACAGTTAAGAACTATATTAGTTCAATTCTTCTTAAGGAAGGGTTGTCCCACAGAACTCAGCTGGCTGTGTATTATCTTACTGGTCGTAAGGGTGTATAAGAAGGAAACATGGAATCATTTTCTGCTGAATAAAATCATTTAAGGATTTCTTAATAATTACAAATGTAGAATGCCCTTGTAAGAAATAAATAAACAAATTCTACGGAGGCAATCAATATGAAGAATTTTAAGAAGGTAGCAACAGGAATTACAGCAGCAACAGTTATGATGTCTATGATGACATTTACATCTTGTTCTAAGATGAGTTCCAAGGTTATTACAGAAGAGAAAGATTTCGATGAGTCTTTCAGTAATATTGAGATTGATACAACCATGGAGAACATTAAGCTTCTCGTATCTGAGGATGATGAGACACATGTAAAGTTTGCTCATTATGAGTCCTTAAAGACAAAGATTGAAGTTAAGAATGATACTCTTATTATTTCTGAGCAAAGTAATTTCACATTCGGTGGAGTTAGTTTTTCGGATAATGACAAATATCTTGAGATATATCTCGCAGAGGACAGCTTCGATAAGCTTGATATTGACGTTGCAAGTGCAGATATCTATGCAGTTGAGGGTATTGATTTTGATGTGATTGATATTGATACAGCTTCCGGTGATGTTCATCTTCAGGATATGGAGGCTGGTTCAGTTAAGATTGATACAGCAAGTGGAAATGTAGGCATTGCAAATGTAATTGCAGATTCTTTTGATATTGATACAGCAAGTGGCGACGTAAACTTTGATATGTCTGATGCTGATGATATTAAGGTGAACACAGCTTCCGGCGACGTTAAAGGCGTATTTCTTACTGAAAAGAAGTTTAAGGTGAATACAGCGTCAGGTGATGTTAATACTCCACGCAGCGGAAAGGGCGGAGTATGTGAGGTTGATACTGCATCTGGTGATGTAGATCTTGATATTGCATAAGTTCCTAATAAACCCGTTGATATGCTATGATTATTCATATGCATAGAAAACGGGTTTTAATTATTTTATGGACAGTTTTGGTCATTCTAATTGGCATCTGTGTTTATTTTTATTTCAGCACAGGCTATGCGTTCTATGTGAAAAATGTAAAGCCACTCGACCTGTATAGTGACGCTGGTGAGGTAAGAGAAGAATATAATCATGAGTTTTACAAAGAATTAGCTCAGAGTGACTATGTGTATTTTATTGGTGATTCTATAACATGTGGTTCCAGAAATGGTGAGCATTCGTGGTATGAACCGATTTCTAATGCAATGGACTTTAAATGTAAGCAAATTGCTGTCGGTGGATTGACTTCCTGGGATATGGTTCAGATTTTATATGATTACGATTTCTCAGGTGATGGCGAATCGGTTCTCTTTGTAATTAATCTCGGAATTAATGATGTTTTACGAGGTGAATCTGACACATGTGCAGATGATGCTGATGAGTATATAGAATACATGCGAAGCATAGTAATGATTATCAGGGAAACATATCCGGAATCTAGGTTTGTTTTTATAGCTCCATGGAGGGTGTATTTCAGTGAACAAGATAAACTGCTTTCAGAATTCGATAAAGCTCTTGAGTATTACTGCAAAGAAGAAGGATATGTATTTATAGATCCTAACCCTTATATTGAGGAACATGTGGATTCTAAGCCGAGGTGGTACTATTTACTTGATGGACTTCATCCTAATTCGAGATACGGTACAACACTTTATAGTGAGGCTGTAATGAGGTATGACAATGAATAATATGTTGGATGCAACAATTCTAATTGATAATATTGCCAGTGGAGATCTCATTTCTGAATGGGGATTCGCTATTTGCGTTACGTATAACGGAAAGAAATATCTGCTTGATACAGGCGGAAGTGACAAATATTTGGATAATGCCAGAAAGCTGGGAATATCTATTGATGAAGTTGACGTGGCAGTATTGTCCCATGCTCATTATGATCATTCTGGTGGATATGGATCTTTCTTTAAGGTGAATTCCAAGGCCCAGCTTTATGTGTCAGAGAACTGCTGTGAGGACTGTTATTTTAAGATTGGCCCTGTTCGTAAATATGTAGGATTTCCACGTGGTGTTCTTGCAGCAAATGATTCGAGAATCTATCGTGTAGCTGGTTTTGCCAAGGTTGATGATGGTGTGTATATTGTTCCTCATCTTAAAAATAACCTTGAAAGAATAGGAAAGAAGGCTCACATGTACCGTAAGGTGGATGGCAGGGTTATCCCTGATGACTTTTCTCACGAGCAAAGTCTTGTTTTCGAGACCGATAAAGGGCTTGTTGTTCTTAACAGCTGTAGTCACGGTGGCCTTCATAATATCCTGGCTGATGTTAATCATTTTCTTCCTGGTAAAAGTGTGCACATGACGATAGGTGGTTTGCATCTGGCTGCCACCAGTAACAAGGATGTGCGCGAAATAGCGGCAACTATTAGTAAACTGTCAATTGAGCACGTTATTACAGGTCACTGCACAGGTAAGAGGGCATATAAGATATTAAAGGAAGAACTTGAGGATAAGGTTTCCCAGATGCATGTTGGCATGAAGATTAATGTGTAATGAATAAAGATATGAGGATAGAAACTGACTGACTTTTTCTTCGAGAGATGACGTGAGGAGATTCCGGGCCTTTTAAGAGGCTCGGAAATTTTTTGTGAAAAAATATCTATTAACCCCTTGACATGGTAGGTAAATAGGTTTAATATTCAATTACCTACTAAACAGGAGGGCAAATAACCATGAAGGTATTAACAAAAGAATTGTTTACAAGGACAACACGATTTGAGCGAATGTGTACCTGTCGATGTTGCTAAATAAAAATAAATACTACTTACAAAATATATATAGAAAGATTTGAGGAAAAATATTATGTCTAATTATAAGTTCGAAACATTGCAGTTACACGTTGGTCAGGAACAGCCAGATCCAGCTACAGATTCTAGAGCAGTACCTATCTACCAGACAACATCTTACGTATTCAGAGATTCAGCTCACGCAGCAGCAAGATTTGGTCTTGCAGATGCAGGTAACATTTACGGAAGACTTACAAACTCCACACAGGACGTTTTCGAGAAGAGAATCGCAGCCCTTGAGGGTGGTGTAGCAGCTTTGGCAACAGCTTCTGGTGCAGCAGCAATCACATATACAATCCAGGCTCTTGCACAGGCAGGTGACCATATCGTTGCACAGAAGACAATCTACGGTGGTTCTTATAACCTCCTTGCACACACACTTACACAGTTCGGTGTTACAACTTCTTTCGTAGACGCACATAACCTTAAGGAAGTTGAGGATGCTATACAGGAGAACACAAAGGCAATTTACCTTGAGACACTTGGTAATCCTAACAGTGATATCCCTGATATTGATGCTATCGCTGAGATTGCTCACAAGCATGGTCTTCCACTCGTAATCGATAACACATTTGGTACTCCATATCTTCTTAGACCAATCGAGCACGGTGCAGATATCGTTGTTCACTCTGCTACAAAGTTCATCGGCGGTCACGGTACAACTCTTGGTGGTATCATCGTTGATTCTGGTAAGTTTGACTGGAAGGCAAGCGGAAAGTACGCTCCAATCGCTGATCCTAACCCAAGTTACCATGGAATCTCTTTTGCAGATGCTGTTGGACCTGCAGCTTTTGTAACATATATCAGAGCTATTTTGCTTCGTGATACAGGCGCTACAATCTCTCCATTTAACGCATTCCTTCTCCTCCAGGGCACAGAGACATTGTCCCTGAGACTAGACAGACATGCGGAGAATACTAAGAAGGTTGTAGAGTTCCTTTCTAACCATCCATTGGTAGAGAAGGTTAACCATCCATCACTTCCAGATCACCCAGATCACGAGCTCTATCAGAAGTATTTCCCTAACGGTGGCGCATCTATCTTTACATTTGAGATTAAGGGTGGCCAGGCTGAGGCTCATAAGTTCATTGATAACCTTGAGATTTTCTCATTGCTTGCTAACGTTGCTGACGTTAAGTCTCTCGTAATTCACCCAGCAACAACAACACACTCACAGCTCACAGAGGAAGAGCTTAAGGACCAGAACATTAAGCAGAACACAATCAGACTTTCCATCGGTACAGAGCACATCGATGATATCATTGCTGACCTTTCCAAGGGTTTTGCAGCAATTTCTTAAGATATATAATAGGGTAATAACGAAAGGTAAGGTAATTTAAAATGGCAAACGTATATACATCAGCAGATCAGTTAATTGGTAAGACACCACTTTTGGAGTTAACACATATCGAGAAGGATAATGACCTTAAGGCAAAGATTTATGCTAAGCTCGAGTACTTTAACCCAGCGGGTTCCGTTAAGGACCGTGTGGCGAAAGCCATGATCGACGAGGCAGAGAAGGCAGGCGTTCTTAAGCCAACATCTACTATCATCGAGCCAACAAGTGGTAACACAGGTATCGGTCTCGCAGCAGTTGCTGCAGCAAGAGGCTATAAGATTATCATCGTAATGCCTGAGACAATGAGCGTTGAAAGACGTCAGCTCATGAAGGCATATGGTGCAGATCTTGTACTGTCAGAGGGCACAAAGGGAATGAAGGGTGCCATTGCTAAGGCAGAGGAACTCGCAGCTGAGATTCCAGACAGCTTTATCCCATCACAGTTCACAAATCCAGCAAATCCTAAGGCTCATTTGCTTACTACAGGACCAGAGATTTATGAGGACCTCGATGGAGCAGTAGATATCTTCGTAGCTGGTGTTGGTACTGGCGGAACTGTAACAGGTGTAGGTGAGTATCTTAAGAGTAAGAAGTCAGACGTAAAGGTAGTTGCTGTAGAGCCAGAATCATCTGCTGTGCTTTCTACAGGCGTTGCTGGTCCACATAAGATTCAGGGTATCGGTGCTGGATTTGTTCCAGAGGTTCTCAATATTGAGATTTATGACGAGATTATTCCTGTATCTAACGATAACGCATTTGCTACAGGTAAGCTTATCGGAAGAAGTGAGGGTGTACTTGTTGGTATCTCATCTGGTGCCGCTACATATGCCGCTATCGAGCTTGCTAAGCGCCCTGAGAATGCAGGAAAGAATATTGTTGTACTTCTCCCAGATACAGGTGACAGATATTTGTCCACACCATTGTTCGCTGACTAATCTATTAGTTTTGAGGTAACAAAGTGAAGATTTCAACCAAAGGCAGATATGCTCTTAGAATTGTTATAGATTTGTCAGAGCATCAGGGAGATAAAACCTATATTGCCATGAAAGATATTGCACAGAGACAGGGCTTGTCTCTGAAATATCTAGAGAAGATTCTTCCTCAATTGGTCAAAGGCGACATAATTGAGGGAGTTCATGGTAAGGGCGGAGGATACAAACTTCTCCGTAAACCTGCACAGTATACAGTAGGCGAGATATTAAGACTTACAGAAGGTGAGCTCGCTCCGGTCACATGCTTAGAAGCTGATGCTGAGACCTGTCCTAGAAGAGAACAGTGTAAAACTTATAAGTTGTGGGTTGGCCTTTACGAACTTATTAACAACTATTTTGACTCAATCACAATTGCGGATCTTATGGATTGCTCTAATGTAAAGACAGAATTGCTGTCAGACGGATTTGAAGATTTTGCAAGATTATAAACACCAGACCATCTCTCATTCGAGGTGGTCTTTTTTATTCATCGTAAAGAAATAAAATCATATTTTTGATATACATTTATTCTTAACTACGATTTTATATATACATATAAAATTTTAGGAGGAATTCCCGATGAATAATTTTAATTTTTATAGTCCAACAGAATTCGTATTTGGTAAGGGTAGAGAGAACGAGGTAGGTAGCCTTGTTAAGAAACACGGTGGTTCCAAAGTTCTTATCCACTATGGTGGAGGTTCTGTAATTAGAAGTGGACTTCTTGATAGAGTGAAGGCTTCTCTTGATAAGGAAGCTGTACCATATGTTGAGCTTGGCGGTGCTAAGCCAAATCCAGTTGATTCCAAGGTTTATGAAGGTATCGATCTCATTAAGAAGGAAGGCGTTGACTTCATTCTTGCAGTAGGTGGTGGATCTACAATTGACTCTTCCAAGGCTATGGCAGCTGGTAGTGTGTACGATGGTGACTTCTGGGATTTCTACTGCGGTAAGGAGACAATCAAGGCAGCTCTTCCAGTAGCTACAGTACTTACTATTGCTGCTGCAGGTTCTGAGGGATCTGGTGATACAGTAATCACTAAGGAAGATGGAATGCTTAAGAGAGGTGCTGGTTCTGATTACTTGAGACCAAGATTCTCTGTTATGAACCCTGAGCTTCTTGCTACAGTTCCTAAGTATCAGATTGCATGTGGTGCTACAGATATCATGGCTCACGTATGTGAGAGATATTTCACAAATACAACAGAAGTAGAGATTACAGATCGCCTTTGTGAGGCTGTTCTTTGCACTATGGTTAAGGAAACTCCACGTGTAATTGCAGACCCTAACAACTACGAGGCAATGGCTAACCTTATGTGGGCTGGTACAGTTGCTCATACAAATATTGTTGGTGTAGGACGTGATCAGGACTGGAACAGCCACGGTATCGAGCATGAGCTCTCTGCTATGTATGACTGTGCTCATGGTGCTGGACTCGCAGTAATCATGCCATCATGGATGGATTTCGTTTATAAGCACAATCCAATGAGATTTGCTGAGTTTGCTACACGTGTATGGGGCTGCGCTATGGACTTCGAGAATCCAGAGGTTACAGCTAAGGAAGGTATCAACTGCTTCAGAAAATTCCTTAAGTCTATCGGTATGCCAATCAACTTTGTTGAGCTTGGTGCTAAGGAAGAGGATATTCCTGCAATGGCTGCAAAGATGGGTATCGAGGGCACAACAGGCGGATTCGTAAAGCTTACAACAGCTGATGTTGAAGAGATTTATAGAATTGCAGCTAAGGCTTCTATCTAATTTTATACGGATTATCGGAGGCTTCATATGAAGATTTTATTTATCGGTGGTACAGGTACTATTAGTACAGCTATTTCTACTGAGCTTGCTAAGCGTGGTGACGAGCTTTATCTCCTTAACAGGGGTAGCCGTAATGATCTTTTCTCTGAGTATAGTAACGTTCACTATATTACTTGTGATGTGAACGATGAGGCAGCAGCAAAGGTGGCCCTTGGAGATTTGACTTTCGACTCCGTGTGCGACTTTATTGGTTTCGTTCCTGAACAGCTTGAGCGTGATTACCGTCTCTTTGCTGGCCGCACAAAGCAGTTTATGTATATCAGTTCTGCATCTGCTTACCATAAGGATCCATCTGACTTTGTTATCAATGAAGGTACAACAATGGCTAATCCTTATTGGCAGTATTCACGTGACAAGATTGCCTGCGAGGAGTTCCTCTTTAAGATGCTCCGTGAGAATAACTTCCCAATTACTATCGTAAGACCTAGCCACACATATTGTGAGCGTTCTGTACCTCTTGGTGTTCACGGAAGCAAGGGTAGTTGGCAGGTTCTTAAGAGAATTAAGGAAGGCAAGCAGGTTATTATCCACGGTGACGGTACATCCTTGTGGACTATTACTGACTCACGTGATTTCGCCAAGGGATTCATCGGACTTATCGGTAACCCACGCGCTATCGGTGAGGCATTCCAGATTACATGTGATGTATCTGTATCCTGGAATCAGATTTACAAGATTATCGCTGACTGCCTTAATGTAGAGCTAAAGCCATATTATGTGTCATCTTCATTCCTCGCATCTGTTGGTGATTTTGATTTCGAGGGTAGTCTTATTGGTGACAAGGCGAACTCTGTTGTGTTCGACAACTCCAAGCTTAAGAATGTAGTTCCTGGCCTTACAATGAATATCAGACCAGAAGAGGGCATTCGCCGTACTATCGAGTACGTGCAGGCTCACCCTGAGTGTCAGGAAGAGGATCCAGAGTTCGATGCTTGGTGTGACCGCGTAATTGATGCGCTTGAGAATGCGAAGAAAAGTATATAATTAAATCAAATACATTCTTCGGAGGCAGATATGAAATACGTAATCGTTCTTTTAAGTGAATTATCTAAGCTGGAGCTCGGTGGAATCGAGAAGTTAACTAAATCAGATCATCTGGCACTTGTTTATGTAAAGGGTAAGAAGACTATCCCTGCAGCATGCAAGGAAACAATGGATGAAGTTAAGGCTGTTATCGATTACGTAGAGGTGGCAAGTGCTTCTGATTCCATGATGCAGGTGGCATATCTTATGGGCTATCACGCTGCTGCAAAGCATGACGTGTTTGTGGTTCTTAAGGATAAGACGAAAGTGCCAACCAAGCTTGTAGGTGACGCTCACGTTTATACTTCATTCAAGTCTATCGCAGGAGCAAGTGCTACTAAGACAACTGCTAAGAAGACAACTGCGGCTAAGACAACTGCGGCTAAGACAACGACAAAGAAGACCACGGCGGCGAAATCAACCACAAAGAAGACAACTACTAAGAAGACAACCACTTCTAAGAAAAAGAAGGAAACAACTGTGGCGGACGTTATTGGATCCTGGGCATCAGGTGATAAGAAGAAGGCGCAGGAAGGTCTCGCAGATATTGCCGGTCAGTTACTTGGAACTAAGAAATAAGATATTTTTGAAAAGGAGCCGCGCGGCTCCTTTTTTATTGGGAACTTTTAATTGGGATTGCAGTTGTGGGTTATAAATATGGCCAAATAGGCGTTTGGGTGACGATCAATAATAACTTGAATTGCAGATAATTGTACCGTTCTATGTTATAATTCATAATAAAGATTAAAAAGGTGTTTATGATTTTTGAATGGGATTCTGAAAAAGCGATTATTAACAAGAAGAAGCATGGGATAAGCTTTGAGTTGGCTTGTAAGGTTTTTCTTGATGATAGAAGAATTGAAATCTATGATTATCTTCATAGTTCAATTGACGAAGATCGTTATAATACAATAGGTTTAGTAAATGATGTTTTATTTGTTGTTTATACAACAAGAAATGAAAACATTAGATTGATATCTGCAAGACTTGCTAATGATAGAGAAAGGAGTATTTATTATGGAGATTCATAAAGTTAATATAACAACTGATTTATCTGAAAGTGAATTGCTCGAATTAGAAGAAGCTAAGAAGAGAGAAATTGTCTATGATGATGATTCTCCTGCATTAACTCCTGAAATGGAAAAAGCTTTTATTTTAGCGGCAAAATCAAGAGATAGACTATTGGATTCTAAGAAAATCTCATAACGTAATTATTGCTTAAAGGACCTCTTCGAAGGTCCTTTTGCTTGTCCGTTTTATGTACCTTTTGAAATAAGAAAAACCCCTAGAACCTAACTGTTCCAAGGGTTTTCGGTGGTGCGGGTGATTTTGAAATATCCGAACCAGTTGTCTGTTATGAAAACGGCCAGATGAGATTAACAATTTATGTTAATAATTAATTTCAAAGTAATCAAGAATGCTTTTCATATCATCCTGCATTAACTCAAGAACTGCTAATAACTGCCTGATATCATTTTCTGTTTGGTTTTTGTATAAGCCCTTGTAATAAAAGATTTTATCTTGATCGTTTATTATCAATGGAACGATATTATTTTTTAAGCATTCTTTAAAAATAATAAGTCTTCCAGTTCTGCCGTTACCATCATAGAAGGGATGAATCCTTTCATAGTCTGAATGGAATTTGGCAATATCAGTAATAGTGACATCAGGTAGATTATTGTACTGATTTAAAAGAGTATTAAGTGAAGAAGAGACATTTGATGGTTTCTCTGTGTTTAATTCTCCGACGCTGTTAGGGTACTTTTTATAATCACCAACGACAGCTTCGCTAGAGTTTGATGAAAGTGTACCTGATTTTAGAATCCTATGAAGATTCTTAATATACTCTTCGGATAATGTTTCCGTATAAGTAGCAATAATATGATCAAAACAACGGAAGTGATTAGTAGTCTCTATTATGTCGTTAACATGAATATTATCTCCAGCCACTGACTGAGTATCAAATATCCATCTTGTTTGTTCGTGAGATAGTTTGCTTCCTTCTATGTGATTAGAATTGTACGCGAAATCGATTTGTAGTTTGTGATAAATTCCACCTTTAATGTTATGTGTCATTTCATCAACTAATACATTAATCAGTGTTCGATTCGAGTTCATAAACAATCACTTTCTAGAATATTTTCTACATTATATCCTTTATCTAGCAAAAATAAAAACTCCTCAGCATTCAAAATACTGAGGAGTTTTTGGTGCGGGTGACAGGGGTCGAACCTGCACGCTCGCGCACCAGAACCTAAATCTGGCGTGTATGCCAATTTCACCACACCCGCAAATACCCACCTATTATATCAAAAAAAATATAAATTTAAAGGGGTCGCATTTGTTAACAGTTTAGTAACTTATCTTTTGATATTATCAATTATAGGAATTATTAAGAGAATACTAGTATTTGGGGAGAGAAGGATACTATGAATAATAATGCTGTAAATGATGAATTCAGATTGTTTAAACAATCTCCTCTGTCTATAGCAGTTTTTCAGGTTGAAAATGATGTGCCTGTGATTAAAGTAGTATCAAAGGGCCTTGCCAAACTCGTTGGTGAGAATAAGACTCAAGATGAGGTGATGGAAGACCTTGCTAAGAATCCATTTGCATTTGTTCATGATGACGATTTGGATATGGTTAAGGCTGCTTCCGCTGCATTTACTAATGATGATGCTCCTTATGATTTAGTTTTCAAAACTAAAGTATTTGGTTTTGGCGTAGAGAGAAATGTCCATGGTGTTGGATATCACGATTTTAATGAATCCGGTGATCGAGTTGCCGTATTTACTTATGAAGAAATCACTCCTTTTATTCGAAAAGAACGTGAGCAGGCAGCTAAGTTAGAGCGCACAATCCAGAATATTATCAGTACAGATGATTATGCTATTGCTATTATCGAAGAAGAGACACATGAGCTTCTTCTTTATAATGATGCTATGGAAGCTATTATTCCTCCTGCTAATTTCTATACTTCTGGAATGACTTTTGAAGAATATTTCTATGGAAGCCAGAGTAAGCGTAATAATATATTTGAAGTTTTAGCTGATAAGGGTGAGAAACTTTATGTTGATCCTTATACTGATGCTGAGATTGCTGTAAGAGTAAGTAAGACCTCTTGGAATGGACGTAAGGCTCTTTATGTTAAGGGCTCTACAACATCTGAAGCATATTATGACGGACTGACTCAGCTTCCTAATAAGCGTTTCTTCCAGGAGCGTACTGAGGTTCTTTACAGACAGCAGCAGGCTCAGGGTATGACACCATATATTGCATACATGAATGTCAGAGCATTGCATTATTACAACAATGCTTTCGGATATGAAGATGGTAATAGACTTCTTATCGGTATCGCTATGGTACTTAAGAAGTATTTCCCTAATCAGCTTGTAGCCAGATTTGCTGCAGATCATTTCTTTATTCTTACTAATGAGCGACCTGATGATGGTATTTTCCGCGAGGCTGCTGAGGAGATTAGAGATCTTGGCCAGATGGCTGTAGAGGTTAAGTTTGGATTTGTTGAGATTCCTACTGATGTACCTGATCTTACTGAGATTATTGACTATGCTAAGACTGCATGTGAGTCAATTAAGAAGTCACTTGACCAGGTTTCTGTTGAGTATTCAGAGAGCATGAATGAGGATAATATCAATAAGAAATATGTTATTGAGAATATCGATCGTGCTGTTGCCAGAGGCTATATTAAAGTTTACTACCAGCCAGTCGTAAGAACACTTACTGGTAAGGTTTGTGGTGCAGAGGCCCTGGCTAGATGGGTAGATCCTCGTAAAGGCATACTTAATGTAGGAACTGTAATTTCTGCATTGGAGGAGAGTCACCAGATTCATAAGCTCGACTGCTGTATTATTGAGCAGGTTTGTAAGGAGTATAGAGAGTGCGTTGATGATGGTAAGGTTCCAGTACCAGTTTCTGTTAACCTCAGTAGACTTGACTTTGTATGCTGTGATATTTTCTCATCTATCGAGCGTTCTAGACGTAAGTATTCTGTTCCAAGAAATATGATTAATCTCGAGATTACTGAGAGTGTATTTGGATCTGAGTCCAGTGTTCGTTCTACAGTTACTAGATTCCGTGATGCGGGCTATCAGGTATGGATGGATGACTTCGGTTCAGGTTACTCATCACTTAATCTCCTTAAGGAATTCTCCTTCGATGAGCTTAAGCTTGATATGGCATTCCTTACTAATTTCTCAGATAAGGGTAGATCAATTATCAAGTCTACAATTGATATGGCTAAGAATATCGGTGTTTATACTCTTGCAGAGGGTGTAGAGACAGAGGAACAGTATGAGTTCCTTAAGAAGATTGGTTGTGAGAAGGTTCAGGGATTCCTCTTCGAGAGACCACTTCCATATGAGCAGTTTATTGAGTCATGCGAGAAGAAGAATCTTGAGATCGAGGAGCCAATCTGGAAGGAATATTATGATGAAATTGGTAAGAGCCGATTCCTTTCTGATAAGCCTGTTGCTCTTGTGGAGTGTGAGAAAGACAATCTAAAGATGCTATTCGCTAACCATCTTTTCTATGATTATAAAAAGCGTGTTGGCCAGAACAGTATTGAAGATATTAATGAGAATCTTAATGATGAGTTCTCATCACTTAACAGAGCAATTAGAAACTATATCGTAAATACAGAGGATTTTGGAGAAACATTTAATCTGACACTCTTGGAGAACGATTCTTATGTTGGTATGAGCTGTAAGTGTATTACAAGATGTGCTGGAAGATATGTGTTCTACATCAGTATCGAGAGTGTATCTGATAATGAGGTTGGAGACACTAATAAGAATACAGACAATGTTATCCGTAATCTTTACTACCTTTTCGACAGGGTTACTCTTCTTGATCTTGATAGTGATTCTGGTGAGGAAATCTTTATTAATAAGGCATTCACAGTTTCTAATCACGAAGTAATAAGTAACTATTCTGAGAGTGTTGGTGACTTGGGCGCTAAGCGTGTTCATGCAGATGATTATGAGCGTTTTATAAAGTATACAAATACACGCACTATTAAGTCTCGTATGGAGGCTGCAGGTAAGGATATGCTGTCTGAGTACTTTAGAATCCTTAATTCTGATGGAGAGTATGTATGGAAACTTCTTACATACATTAAGATGATTGATAAGAATCAGAATCAGGTTATTGCCTGCATTAGAGAGGTGCCAAACAATAATTTCAATTAATATGATATAATGATTAGTGATTTTCTAATTGGAGTTATTTGTAATGTTTGATATTAAGAATATAAAAAATAAAGGTCTAGCTATAGCTGTAACATCAGCTATAGCTATGTCTGTTTTTACACCTTTCGCTCAAAGAACTGTAAATGCTGATGTTATCGACGCTCTTCTTAATGATAAGGGTGTTGGCGTCGAGCTTAATTATGAGTTTGACCCAGGAAAAACAACTGGTGTAGAAGGTTTTGTAAATCGACTCTATTCTGTTTGTCTTGGACGAGGCGCAGACAGCCAGGGATTTAATGAATGGTGTGACCTTCTTACACAGGGTAAGATTTCTGGTGCTTCTGCAGCAAAGGGATTTATTTTCAGTAAGGAGTTTACTGATAAAGAATTATCTAATGAAGACTATGTTTCTGTTCTTTATCGTGTCTTCTTTGACAGAGGAGCAGATGCGGTAGGTCTTGAGGGCTGGGTAAAAGCTCTTAATGACGGATACTCCCGTGAGCAGGTAATGTATGGTTTTGTTGACTCTATTGAGTGGGCAAACGTATGTGTATCCTATGGTATTCACTCTGGTGGACTTGGTGTTCCTACTATTGGAGTGGAAGTTGATGGCGCGAAGACTTTCGTTATCAACCTTTACACAGAGTGTCTTGGCAGATATCCAGACCCAACTGGTTTCCGTGAGTGGTATGACAAGCTTCTTTCACAGGAAATTACTGGTAAGCAGGCGGCATATGGTTTCTTCTTCAGTATCGAGTTTAATGAGCTTGTTAAGAAATCTACTACTGATGAGGTTATTTCCATTTTCTATAAGGTTTTCCTTGATAGAGGACCTGATGCGCAGGGTCTTTATGCATGGGAAGATATCTATTACTGGGGTGGAACACCATCTCTCTTTAATGGATTTGCAGATTCACTCGAGTTCGATTTGAAGTGCCAGAAGTGTAGTATTCTCACAGGTGACCATCTCGATGTTCCTCAGGTTACACTTGAAACTTCGTTTATGAATTTTGCTCGCTATGAGACTTATGGAATGAATGTGTTGGATAATGCTACAGGTCTTAACAGCCACAACACATACAATCTCTATAATACTCAGGGTTCTTCAACTAAGACAACAAAGTGTACAATCTCCAGTAAGGATCTTGACGCTATCAAGAGATTTGCTGATGCTAACTTCCAGCCACACTGGACTAATGGTCAGAAGGCAGTTTATACAATGTGGTGGATTCATAATAAGGTTACTTATGCATCATCTTCTTCACAGTGGGGGGCTATTAGTGGCATGGGCTATGCTCAGGCAATATTTGATAAGCGACTTGGTCAGTGTGCTCAGTACAATGGTGCTATGTGTGAGATGCTTTGCTATCTTGGTTATGATGCAAATATGATTCAGGGTTATCGTGGATCATCATCTAGTTCACAGTCACAGCATTTCTGGTGTGAAGTTACTATTGATGGTAATATCTATGTGGTTGAGGCAGGAAATATAAAAGATGGTTCCTGGCATTATTTCGTAGTGCCTTACTCTTCCACACGTAAATTTATTAAGAATGGAGTAGTTCAGGGCTAATTCTTACTGCTTGGGAATAACAGGATGAAGAAAACAGGTAATGTAGGCGTTAATAACGTCGATAATAAAGATAAGAACAATACCAGAGATTGGGAGATGCTTCCACCTAAGGAAGATGAGCCAGTAGGCAAGGCAGTTGCCAAGGAAGTTCTCAGCTGGATAAAGACAATCGCCATTGGTGTTATTATTGGTGTTCTTGTAGTTGTTTTTATTGTTCAAAGAGATAACGTATATGGTGATTCAATGTTCAGCACTCTTAAGAGTGGTGATGTTGTGTTTACAGAGAAGGTTTCCACTTATTTTAACAATTTTGACAGAGGCGATATTGTTATTCTTGATGGAGCTAATATGGAAGGATACGACCATGAAGAGTATCTTATCAAGCGTATTATTGGCCTTCCAGGTGAGACTATTAAGATTGAGGACGGTAAGGTGTTTATCAAGAAGGTAGGCGCGTCTGATTTTGTGGAACTTCAGGAAGATTATCTTGATCCAGGAACTACAACTACAGTAATGGCTCATGGCCTTATGGAAGGTTATGACTGCTTTGTTCTTGGTGATGATGAATATTATTGCATGGGTGATAACAGACTTGTCAGCAATGACAGTCGTAATCTTGGCCCATTCTCTGCTGATCGTATTAAGGGAATTGCGGTTCTTAGAGTTTATCCTCTAGGCTCATTTGGTACGCTGGGTAGACCAAAATATGATATCGATAAAAAGTAATTGGTGAAGTAATGAATAGACAGGATTTAATAAGAAACTTTTGTATTATTGCTCATATTGACCACGGTAAGTCAACTTTGTCTGACCGATTAATCGAGCATACTGGTGTTGTTCAGAAGCGTGAAATGCAGGCGCAGATTCTTGATAATATGGATATTGAGCGTGAGCGTGGAATTACTATTAAGTCTCAGGCTACTAGACTGGCATATACTGCGAAGGATGGAAATACTTATGAGTTTAATCTCATCGATACTCCAGGCCACGTTGACTTTAACTATGAGGTAAGCAGAAGCCTTGCTGCCTGTGATGGCGCAGTACTTATTGTAGATGCAGCTCAGGGCGTAGAGGCTCAGACACTTGCTAATGTATATCTTGCGGTTGATAGTGATCTTGAGGTTCTTCCTGTTATCAATAAGATTGATTTGCCTTCTGCAAGACCTGAAGAAGTTCGTAAGGAGATTGAGGATGATATCGGTCTTGATGCATCTTATGCTCCACTTATTTCTGCTAAGAATGATATTGGAATTGATGATGTCCTTGAGAAAATCGTTGAGTATTTACCAGCTCCACATGACCCTGAGGATACACCTTTCCGTGCATTGATTTTTGACTCTAAGTACGATTCTTATAAGGGTGTTATTGTAAGCGTTCGAATTAAGGATGGTTCTGTTAAGCTTGGCGATAAGATTCGCATGATGCATACAGGTAAGGAGTTTACAGTAACTGAGCTTGGATATTTTCATCCTGGTTCTTACGTTCCTTCTCAGGAACTTAAGGCAGGCGAGGTAGGTTATATCTGCGCTTCCATTAAGAACGTATCAGATACAGCTCCTGGAGACACTGTTACTCTCGCAGAAAATCCTGCTTCTGAGCCACTTGAGGGATATAAGAGCATTCAGCAGATGGTATTCTGCGGTATTTATCCAGTTGATGGTGCACGTTACGGGGACCTCCGTGATGCCCTTGAGAAGCTGAGACTTAATGACGCAGCACTTTCTTTCGAGGCCGAGACATCTGCTGCACTTGGTTTTGGTTTCAGATGTGGTTTCCTTGGTCTTTTGCACTATGAAGTAATTCAGGAGAGACTGGAAAGAGAGTTTAATCTTGATTTGATTTCCACAGCACCTTCTGTAGTTTATAAGGTTTACCAGACTGATGGTCAGTGTATCGAAGTTGATAACCCAACTAATATGCCGGACCCTTCTTATATCGAGTATATGGAGGAGCCAATTGTTAATTGTACAATTATGCTCCCTAAGGATTATGTAGGTAACATCATGGAGCTCTGTCAGGATCGCCGTGGTGAGTATAAGGATATGAAGTATCTTGATGACAAGCGAGTTATGCTTCACTACAAGATGCCTCTTAATGAGATTATCTATGACTTTTTTGACGCACTAAAGTCCAGAACACGTGGCTATGCGTCACTTGATTATGAACTTGCAGGTTACGTTCAGAGCAAGCTTGTAAAGCTTGATATTTTGCTCAATGGAGATCAGGTGGATGCCCTCTCATTTATTGTTCATCAGGATAAGGCTTATGCCCGCGGAAGACGTATGGCCGAAAAGCTTAAGGAAAACATTCCAAGACAGCAGTTCGAGGTTCCTATTCAGGCTGCAATCGGTGGTAAGGTAATTGCCCGTGAGACAATCAGAGCTTATCGTAAGGACGTTCTTTCCAAGTGTTACGGTGGTGATATCACTCGTAAGAAGAAACTTCTTGAGAAACAGAAAGAAGGTAAGAAGAGAATGCGTCAGGTAGGTTCCGTACAGGTTCCACAGGAAGCCTTTATGAGCGTTCTTAAACTTGATGAGGATTGATATATGTCAGAGCCAAAGTTGAAAAATAATGGTTTTATTAATTATTTGTTGTCAAAAAATATGGTGCCTGTTTTGTTTGCTTCAGGTATGTTTTTTTCTTGGATTTTATTTTTTATTTATACTTCTATTCAGGGCGATGCTTATTATAGAATACTTTTCTTTAAGGCTGGAGAAGATAGCTTTATGGATTTCTATAACTCCTGCCGTGATGCGGCTCAGGGGTATGGAGTCTATACAGAGAGACATGTAATTTATCCTCCTATGGCAAACTTTTTCTATATATTTCTTAATAGTTTTCTTACTAAGGAATACTTAGGATCGATAACATCTGAGAGATATTCTTTTGGTGTGAACCCATTTAACTTCATGGTTTATGCTGTTGTTACTGGACTGACATTGGTATCACTTGCAGCGATTATTTCTCGCCAGATTGAAGGAAGTGCAAAGAGAAAGAATTTGTTCACTTTCTTGCTGATATTTAACTGGCCAGTTATTTACGCTATCGAGCGCGGTAACATTCTTCTGTTTGTTTATGTATTGATGCTTGGCTTTGTCTTTTTTCATGATTCAGAAGATAAGGTGATAAGTGAAATATCTTGTATTTGTCTTGCATTGGCAGCTTCAATTAAAATGTACCCTGCAGTGTTTGGTATTCTTTTGATTTTTGCTAAGAAATACAAACAGGCAATCAGAACAGTTATCTATGGTGTAGCGGCTTTTGTTTTGCCTTTTGGAGCATATCACTGGGTTGATGGATTTAAGGTGTGGATTAATAACATCATTAAGTTCTCAGAGAAGCATTCTGTTACTGATAACTTTAGTGGTGTTACATCACTTAAGGTAAGCTTTTATGTGCTTATGGGTAAAGTGTTTGGACGATTTGGATTCAAGGGTATCACAGATAAAATTTTTGCTGCGTTGATCATTATTGCGATTGTAGCAGCTGTATTGTTCCTTAAGCAGAAGCACCTAAAGTTTATTGCTTTGTTCCTTCTTGTGGATGCATTGCCTGGTGCAGGTGGTGGATATACTTTTGTATTCCTGACAATACCGCTTATTTATCTTCTTAATTATGAGAAGGTAAGAAAGTTTGATTACCTTTATGTGTTGGTTATTATGTCAGAATTTATGCCGCACGCAATTCCGCTCAAATTTGTAAAAGGCTATACAAGTATCAACTATGGAATAGAAGGTCTTGCTGTTATGGCACTTTTCTTATTGCTTATGTGTGATCTTGTTTATTATTTTGCAAAGCTTATAATTCCAAAAATCAAGAAGTCTCATGCACCTAAGAGCGTTGCTGCTGTTATGGTTGCCGTACTGGCAATCAGTGTATTTGGCGGATTAATGTCAACTCCTGTACGTGCTGATGTTGCTGAGGACTTTACTCCTGTTCAGATGGTATTCGAGACAACTAAATATACAATTAGAAGAACTCCTGATGAGTTGATTCCAGCAGGTTTTTCAAGAGGCGAGGTAAAGTATTGTAATGTGGATCTTCCTGCTCTTGTACGTGGAATTGGTCCTGGCGGTGCTTATGGTTATGTATATGTTTTGGACTGTGATAATGGTAGTGGATATCAGTTCTATACATTTGATGTAGAGAAAGAGACATTAGACGAGTTTGTTTCTTTTGAAATTGATGGCATTCCATATACTGTTATAAAGGCTAACCCACAGTCTTTTGCCCCTAATATGGTTTCCTATGATACAAATGTTACTTTGATTAATGGGAAAAAAGTTGTTGGCGCCGTATATATTGGAGATAATCTTGAAAATATCAATACCCAGCAGCTCATATGTCTCATTGGTCCTAATGACGAAGTTGGTTATTATTCATTTACTGCTCTAGATGGTCAGGTGGTAAGCGTTCAGCTTTATGGACAGTCGTTAACATATCCAACACCTTGTCCTGCAACTATTGGTAACCATACACTTGCCAGAAAACTTCAGTATAGTGCAGAGAAGGTAACTATTATCTGCATGATAGCGCTGTTTGTTCCAATTATTTTTATCGCGCTTGCTGTTAGTTATGTTCAGTATAAAAACTTAAACAAAAAGGCTTCAAATAAGTAAAGTTTTGCTATAATAGGCCCATGCCAATTTTAACAGTAGACAATATTTCAAAGAATTACGGCGAGAGAAATATCCTTGATAAGGTTAATTTCTCTGTTAATGCTGGAGATAAGATAGCCTTCATCGGTAATAACGGTGCAGGTAAGTCTACATTGTTTAAAATAATCAAGGGAACAGAGCGTGCTGATGACGGTAAGATTATCCTTCACGGCAATACTATCGTAGGATTCCTTTCTCAGAATATGGATGAGCAAGATTTAAGTGGTAGCACTTTGAAGCCACAAAAGCTTATCGATCTTGAGATTAATAAGACAAGACTTGAGAATGAGATTGCAGCTAATCATGAGAATGAGGTAGTCCTTGCTAATCTTATGAATGAGTATTCTAAGGTAACTGCTGCATTTGAGGCAGCAGGTGGTTATGATTTTGATCACCGCATGGCAGAGGCTTTGGCTGGTCTTGGACTTGGGGAACTCGCCCTTGGTGTAAGAGATGATTTTACAACACTTTCAGGTGGTGAGAAGATGCGTGTGTGCCTCGCACAGCTTATTGTTTCCAGACCTGATATTCTTATGCTCGACGAGCCTACAAACCATCTTGATATGGAAGCTATCGAGTGGCTTGAGGGTTATCTCTCATCTTATGGGGGAGCGATATTTGTAATCTCCCACGACAGACATTTTATTGATGCTGTTGCTAATCGTGTAATCGAACTTGAAGATGGTAGAATTGCAGAATATAAGGGTAATTATGCAGACTTTAAGGTACAGAAGGCGGAGTTTCTCAAGACTCAGGTGGCTGTGGTTGCTAACCTAGAAAAAGAGCTTGAGCACCAGCTTGATGTTAAGCAGACAATGCTTTCGCACCGTAACATAAGTGGTTATCACCAGAGGGAAAAAATGGCTGATAAGTTAGCTGATGTGCTTGCCCGTGAGAAGGCAAAACTTCCTTCTGGTCATAACTCTATGAGCTTTACTGTTGTGCCGGAGCCAAAGGACGGAGCGTCTGACAAGATTATGTTGGCCGTAAGAGATGTTTCCAAGAAGTTTGATGACGATCCGTTTATTTTCGAGCACGTTTCATTCGAACTCAAGATGGGCGAGAAGATATTCCTTTGTGGCCCTAACGGATGTGGTAAGTCTACTTTGCTGACAATGCTTTTGGGACTTCAGGGTGGATTTGATGGTAGCGTGTTTATTGCCGCCAATGCCACTTGTGGATTTATGGAGCAGTTCGTTCCTTTCGCAGACGAGAGCATTTCTTGTCTGGACGAGATTATTGCCAGAAGCGACATGACCTGGACTGAGGCACGTTCTATGCTGGCTAGATTTGGTTTCCGTGGTGAGGATGCACTTAAGACAATTAACGTGCTTTCCGGTGGTGAGAGATCCAGACTCTATCTTTGTTGTTTGCTTCAGGAGAAGCCTGACATTTTGTTCCTGGATGAGCCTACAAACCATCTTGATATCGAGTCACGTGAGATTCTCGAGGATGCATTGACTGAGTATACAGGTTCCATCGTTTGTGTCAGCCACGACCGCTTTTTCATCGAGAAGTGTGCCCATAAGGTTCTCGGCTTCCTTGGTGGAACAACAGAACTTTACGATACTTATAAGTATTATCGAAATGCAGCGCGTAATTATGTGCCAGCCCCTGTTGTTAAGGAAGAGGAGCCAAAGCCTGTAAAGGAAGAGGTAAAGGCTGCGCCAGCGCCAAAGGCACCACAGGTGAATAAGCTAAAGGAACGCCAGGAGGCGGCCAAGCGTCGTGAGCGCATTAGAACTCTGGAGAAACTTATCCCTGAAATGGAAGAGGCACAGAAGGTGCTCGAAAGCAAATTTACTGAGGGTGCTGGTGCAAAAGACTATGAGCTTTATGCGGAAAACAGCGCGAAAATCGAGGAAATGTACGAGGAGTATGCTCTCCTTTGTGACCAAGAAGAAAATCAGTAAAAAAAGGTGTTGATTTTCTTTCATTCCATTGATATAATCCTATCCGTTGGTCAGAAACCATAAACAGCCGAATTGTGTAAAGGTAGCACTCCGGTTTCTGGCACCGTCTGTGAGGGTTCGAATCCTTCTTCGGCTGCCATACAGGACTTCACTTATGTGAAGTCCTTTTTTTGTACGTTTTACACAACAAGAAAACATAAAAAATGGCATCAAAAAGATATATGCACCTGCAATGTATTAATATAATGCAACACATTTAAATGAACTATTCATTTATAGGAGAGACATATATGAGACAGTTAGAAGGATTTGTAAAGGGTATTAATCTTGGCGGATGGATTTCTCAGTACGAGAAATTCGATAAGCATCATTTTGATACATTTATCACAAGAAAAGATATAGAGAAAATTGCATCTTGGGGACTGGATCATGTAAGAGTTCCTGTTGACTATGAAGTGCTCGAGATGGAAGACGGATCCATTAGAGAAAATGGTTATGAGTACCTCGATAACTGCCTCGTATGGTGTCGTAAGTATGGTCTTAAGATGATTATCGATCTTCACAGAGCATATGGATATACATTTGATCCAATGAATTCTGATGATAAGGAGAAGTTCTTCCTCGATAGCGACCTTCAGGAGCGTTTCTATAAGATTTGGGACGTTATCTCTAAGCGTTATGCAGAGGATAGTGATGACGTAGCTTTTGAGCTCCTAAATGAGATTGTTTCACGTAATATTTATAAGGAGTGGAATGAGATTGCACTTAACTGCATAAGTGTTATTAGGAAGAATGCCCCTAATAACTGGATTATTTTTGGTGGCACTGACTATAACTCAGTAAATGCTATTCCTAATCTTCCAAATGTTGATGATATGAAGGTGGCTTACACATTCCACTGTTATGATCCATTTATGTTTACTCATCAGGGTTGCCACTGGGTAGATACTATGCCTCGTGATTTTAGAATTAATTATCCTGCTTCTCTTGATGCATATAGACTTAAGGATACAACTCTTAGTGAGAATGAGGTTGGCGGACTTAAGGTTTTTGCACAAGCTTTTGATAACGAGCGCATTACTGCAATTGATCCGTCTTTGTTTGAAATTATATTCGAGCCTGCGATTAAGACATGCGAGGAAAGAAATATTCCAGTATATGTAGGTGAGTATGGCGTAATTGATATAGCTGATTACCAGAGTAAGATTAACTGGCTTAAGGATATCAATTCAGTTTTTGAGAAGTATAACATGGCAAGATCCTATTGGTCATATCGTAAGATGAACTTCGGCATCGAAGGTGAGGACCATATAGAAGTAATCGATAACTTGGTAAAACTCCTCTAATAAATAGGGCCGTCTTCGTTATTAAACTGGTCCCATTGTCAAGGACAATTAAAGAAAAGGCCGTTTGATAAGACTA
>JAKSRI010000028.1 GCA_024403695.1 Saccharofermentans sp.
TTTGACGAATTTTTGACGAAGAAAATGAAAACCCTTGAAAATCAAGGGTTTTCAGGCTTTGTCCGTTATTCAAGCTCTATTGTTCCAGGAGGCTTAGAAGTCATATCAAAGAGTACTCTGTTGATACCCTGAACCTCATTGATAATACGATTCATAACTGTCATGAGAACATTGAATGGGATCTCAGCGCACTCAGCTGTCATGAAGTCGATTGTACGAACCGCACGAACTACTGCAGCGTAGTCATAAGTTCTCTCATCACCCATAACACCTACGGAACGCATATTGGAAAGAGCTGCGAAATACTGGTTAGGCATCCATGGTGCATCTGTACCGTGCTCCTTCTTATACTCAGCAAGAGCCTTATCAACCTCTTCACGATAGATATAGTCAGCATCCTGAACAAGCTTAACCTTCTCAGCTGTTACCTCACCGATAATACGGATTCCGAGACCAGGTCCTGGGAATGGCTGACGATATACGAGGAACTCTGGGAGACCGAGCTCGAGACCAGCCTTACGAACCTCATCCTTAAACAAGTTGCGAAGTGGCTCGATAATCTCCTTGAAGTCAACATAATCAGGAAGACCACCAACGTTGTGGTGAGACTTAATTACAGCGGACTCACCGCCAAGACCAGACTCTACAACGTCTGGATAGATAGTACCCTGTGCGAGGAAGTCAACAGTACCAATCTTCTTAGCCTCTTCCTCAAATACACGGATAAACTCCTCACCGATAATCTTACGCTTACGCTCAGGCTCTTCTACACCAGCGAGCTTAGCATAGTATCTCTCCTGTGCATTAACGCGCACGAAATTAATGTCAAAGCGACCGCTCTTACCGAAGATCTCTTCTACCTCGTCACCCTCGTTCTTACGGAGAAGTCCGTGGTCTACGAAAACACAAGTAAGCTGCTTACCGATAGCTTTCGCGAGAAGGGCAGCAAGTACTGAAGAGTCAACACCACCAGAAAGTGCGAGGAGCACCTTGCCGTAACCAACCTTAGCACGGATGTCCTTGATAGCATTCTCTACAAAGGAATCCATCTTCCACTCGCCTGCTGTCTGGCAGATATTTCGTACAAAGTTATAAAGGATTTCCTTACCCATAACTGTGTGGAGAACTTCTGGGTGGAACTGGATAGAATAAAGCTTCTTCTCCTCATTAGCTGCAGCTGCTACAGGGCAGTCAGCTGTATGAGCGATAATCTCGAATCCAGGAGCAACCTGTGAAATATAATCGTTATGGCTCATCCATACGATAGTGCTATCAGGAATGCCTGCGAACAAAGCGTCCTTAGAACCATCAATGAAAGTCTCAATCTTACCGTACTCACGTACTGGAGCACACTCTACCTTACCGCCAAGGATAAGGTTCATAAGCTGAGCACCATAGCAGAGACCAAGAACAGGGATACCGAGCTCGAAAAGCTCCTTAGAATATGTAGGTGCACCCTCTTCGTAACAACTGTTAGGACCACCTGTAAGGATAATTCCCTTAGGATTCATTGCCTTAATTTTATCAATGCCAATCTTGTAAGAATAAATCTCACAGTAAACATTACACTCACGAACACGTCTTGCAACGAGCTGATTATACTGACCACCAAAATCGATGACCAAAACCAAATCCTGTGCCATAAGTTTCCTCCTTAAATAGAAACAATGTAGATATAATAAAAATCCCTAATGGTTGATGTCAACCCCAAAAGATAATATTACAAATAAGCGCCAATCTGACCTACATATCTGTCATACTCTTCCTGAGTAATAGCTCCACTAGCAAGGAGACTACCAAGAGCAGAACGAGCACATGACTGAAGTCTTCCACTATCCAGATTCAGGCTAAGAGATCCTGGCATAGATGGGAAAACTGGACCAGTAGGAGATACTGTATATTTACCATCCTTCTCCATTGTTACATAGATTGTTGAAGAGAATGGTATTCCGCCTCTGGAACTAAGCTCACTATAGAATCTGTCTCTTACCATAGACTCTGCTACTGAACGACCAGCTCCTACAGAACCTGAGTTCATAGCTGTATACGCTGCTGTAACCATAATAGAAGTAAGAGTGCTATCTGAAGTAGCCGCAGCCACTGCACCACTTACGTCAGGGGCTGTACCTGTAACAACTACTGTAATTCTATTGCCACTTGTACCTGTAACGCTAACATTATAAGAAAGTCCATTATAGTAAGCGGCAGCAACCTCACCCTGAGCACCACTGGAACCACGCTCTGAATTAATTACTCCATTAATATAGGACTGAGCTGCAGCGAGTGCTTCCTCCTCAGAGAAAAGCTTCTTATAAACCTCATCGTATTTCTCGTCTGTGATGCGTCCGTCTGCCACCAGAAGGTCTAGTGCCGCACGCATGATTTCGGACAATTTCGTCGCAGAAAATCTGTCCTCACTGAAAGTTACTTCTGGCATCTCAGTAACGCCTGTAATTACATACATATCGTCAGCACTTTTTACGAGCACATACTCTGTCTCAAACTCGACTGGCTCATTATCATCAATATACTTAATAATAGTGTCCGCCATAAGCTGCTTAATCGCAGGGTCATTTGCTTTCGCATCAAAGTCGTCACCATCAAGGAGAATCATCTCTGCCATAATAGCAGTGGCGTTGTCAGTGGAATAGACTGAGTTAACTGCGGTTTTAATATCAGGTGCCGTTCCATATACTTTAACAACAGCTTCTGTCTCGTCCTCTGATACCAGCTCTGTCTCGTAAGTCATGTGAGCATAGTAAGAAACTTCGATGGCAGAATAAATCTCATCCTGATTCTGATTTTCTGCGGCGATATTAGTAAACTTCGTATATGCTGTCTCTGTATCTCCAGATGCCATAGTATTAATAAATCTGAAAACAACATCTTCTGGTGTCAGTACCGATGAATTCTCGTGCACACCAATTGTAGTCTCAGTTGCGACGTCACTTGCCTGAGAATCGGTGGTATCATCAACTTTTTTACCACAGCCAAAGAGGGACATACCCATGGCCATAATTAATATTAATGATATGCCTTTATTTAATTTCTTCATTTTCCTAACTCTTTATCCCTTGCTTGTTCAATTAATTCATACCAATAGTCATGATTAGCATCTGTAATTATTTTTTCTTCATACAGATAATCTGTACCCTTGAGCATTAATTCAAAATATCTCTCATCGTTAATTTCATTTAATCCAATATATTTGTATGGATCTGGTTCCAATCCATCAACACCTACAATTTTAACCTCATCATCAACAATCGCAACAACGACTTCAAAATCAGCTTCTACCATAGGTAATTCCTGAATAAGTTCATCAAATATAGTAAACAATATTTGTACAGAAAGCCCATCTCTAGACTTCGCTTTATCATAATAGAGATCATAAACATATCCACCAAAATAACGCTCCAGATTTTCTTCTTTTTTGAAGATCTCAGCCGCCTTCTTCATATCTGGAACATAACCTGTAGCCTTGATAATTACGTACTGATCAGGATGTCTTTCTGTAACTGTAAAAGTACAGTTCATCATAGAATAATAAGTCTGACGGAATCTATTAACATATTTGTTAGTAATATAATCATCAGGCCAGGTAATAGCCTTTTCTGTCATCTTAATTATTTCTTCAGGCATTCCCTCCTGAGAATAATAAATATATGTTTCTAGGCACTTTAATGCACTTCTGTCTGTGAGGAGACTGAAATTATAATCGTCACCATAACCAATTCCCAGAACAAAAGTAGCCATGCTCTCCACTGTGCTAGTCTTAACTGAATAAATCTCGTCAACATAAAGGAGATCAATAGTGATTCTCTTCTCTGTCTTAGGGGCATCTTTTATGGCATTAATAAAGGATGCATTAGTATATTCTTCATCCGACTCCAACATTTTTGGCAGATCAGGCATAGTAAATACCACCGTGCCCTGTGCGTCGCCATTGTCCTGGATAATCTTCATGTCGACAATCTCGTACTCTGTATTAGCAAATACTTTATTTACAATATTGCTCTGCTCATATGGCATATTCTCCAGAATATCGCCGAGGGCATCATTTTCTGCACCTCTTTTCTCCTGAGTTAATGCCTTTGCACTTTCTGAGTCTTTATCCAAAACATAGCGCACATAGTCGTTAGCTACCTTAGTAGCATCCTCAATCTGATCCTCACCGTCTTCTATGTCAGCCAACTTAGAGCATGCATAAGAAGGAAGAATCAATAAGATACATATAATTAAAATAAATATTCTTTTAAAAACGCGCATGTGTGTAGTATATCAGCTTTTTCCTACATAAACAAAAAACTCGGGACCACCATGTGGCAATCCCGAGTTATAAATAACAATTTATTAGAAATTAAATTATCTGTAGATAATCTCTTCTCTCTTAGGTCCTGTAGATACGATAGAGATATGAACACCAATCTCCTTCTCGATGAACTCTACGTACTCCTGAGCCTCCTTAGGAAGCTTAGCGAAGTCTGTCTCACCACGTACATCGCACTTCCAACCTGGGAGCTTAACGAATACTGGCTTAGCCTTCTCGAGATCCATTGGGTTAGGGAAGTCCTTAGTAACCTCACCATCAATCTCGTAACCTACACATACAGGAATCTCATCGAGGTAACCGAGGCAGTCAATATTTGTGATAGCAACCTCTGTAGAACCCTGAACAAGACAACCATATCTTGTAGCAACTGCATCGAACCAACCTACTCTTCTTGGACGACCTGTAGTAGCACCGTACTCACCCTTATCGCCACCTCTCTTACGAAGCTCCTCAGCCTCAGCCTCATCGAGGATCTCAGATACGAAAGCACCTGCACCTACTGCAGAGGAATAAGCCTTAGTAACAGTAACGATGTCCTTAATCTCATATGGTGGAATACCTGCACCAATTGCACCGTAACCAGCAAGTGTAGAAGAAGAAGTTACCATTGGGTAGATACCGTGATCAGGATCCTTCATGGAACCGAGCTGACCCTCGAGGAGAATCTTCTTACCAGACTTAAGAGCATCACGGATTACAACGCCTGTGTTTGTAACGTATGGCTTAATCTGCTGACCGAGAGCATAAACTTCCTCAGTAAGAACATCTACATCAAGTGCTTCCTTGTGATAAAGGTTAACGATGAGTGCATTCTTAATCTCGAGTACACGAGCGAGCTTCTCACGGAGGTGATCCTTATCGAAGAGCTCTGTGATCTGGAGACCAATCTTAGCGAACTTATCAGAATAGAAAGGAGCGATACCGGACTTTGTGGAACCGAAAGCCTTACCACCAAGTCTCTCCTCCTCGAGCTGATCAAAGAGTACGTGATATGGCATGATTACCTGAACTCTGTCAGATACGAGAATCTGTGGGTTAAGTCCCTTCTCCTTAATGTCATTCAACTCATTGATGAACTTCTGAATATCAAAAGCAACACCGTTACCAATGATATTTACAATATTCTCATGGCATACACCAGAAGGCATAAGATGTAGAGCAAATCTGCCGTGCTCATTAATAATTGTATGTCCTGCATTCGCACCGCCCTGAAAACGGATAACAATATCAGACTCATTTGCAAGAAGGTCAGTAATCTTACCCTTACCTTCATCTCCCCAGTTTGCTCCAACAATGGCCTTAACCATGGTTCTACCTCCAAAAAGACACAACAAAATTGACGACGCAAAGCATTCGCCGTGCCCATTATAATAAATTTATATAAGAAATACAATTACAGTCTGTAGCCAAATAAAGTATTTTTCTTGTGCGTTTTGTTGCTAATAGACCTGTCATGAATTAATATACATACAGCGCAGAAGCCTGTTACGGAGGTTATTATGAGTAAAATCTTACATAAAACAACAACTTTATTAATTGTGTGCTCCATAATAGTTGCATGTCTTGGCTGTCTTACAGGTTGCAGTAACAAGTCATATAAGGATGTTTATAATCTCGCAGATTCTTACTCTAATAGCATCGTAAATCGTAACATTTCTAAGATTAAAAGTGCTTCCAGTAACATAACTGATGAAGAAGTTAATGGCATTGAATCGATTTTAAATTACAAAGAAAACAATATTCCTGAGAACATTAAATTAATTGATGCTGCCATCGAATCTCTGGATTACAAGATTGATGCAGGTTCAATCGTCTCTGATAGTAATAGCGGTAGTGTTAATGTTATTTTTACTGTGTTCGACCCTGAGAAAATTGTCGAGAAGGCAGACAGCACTGAAACCACTGATATTACTGTTACTCTAGAGATGATTAATGAGAATGGTGTGTGGAAAGTAAGTAACTCATATTCTGCAGCTACTGCTTCATACGAATTTATAAATAACATCATTGCTCTGAATAATCCTGGAGTCACATTTGCGTCATGCTCATGGTGGGATGAAAAGAATGTTGAATTGATACCGTTCCATACCAGAGAAGTTACTTTCAGTGATATTGAATACTTATCTGTTGAAATCACACTTAATGATGAGAAGTATGCGGGAGATATTTATTACACTATCAGCAAAGATGGAAAAGTAGTTTATACCAGTGCTAAAGATGATTGGAATTATGTTTTCGTTTACGCTTATGAATGTGGTTCAAGTACTGAAAATGATACTTTTATGCCAGGTAAATACACCATTACTTATTACTATGGACCATATGAAATCGCATCGGATACATGCACTATCAAATGATCACTTTTTAAATACCATTTTTACACATGTAAGAGCGGCCGCGACAACCACAATCAAATCTATTATCGCTATCACAAGTGCCTTAACTGCCCTGGATGTTCCATTATATTTTCCATTAAAGAATACGAACTCATCTATGTAGTTAACCATCATAATAATCGCTGCGATACTTAACAGAACTGCAACCGCCAGAATGATAATCTCCTTAACACCAAGAGCAGGTTTCTTAGCTGAATTTGTCGCTGACTTTGCTACTGAGGACTCCGGAAAATCATCGCTAAAACTAGAGGAAGCACCTTTTACATATCCGGCCTCATTACCCTCTTTGAAGAACTCGAGATTACTACTAGAGTAAAGCTTCTCGTAGAACTTATCATCGTTATCAATTGTGAATTTCTGAATTGCCTGAATACGACCAAGTCTCATCTCCATACCACTAGGAAGAGATGCATCTTCAAGATAAACAAGAAGCTTATTATCGACACGGTCACGTGCAAAATTCAGCTCATCCTTACAGTTATCAGAAGCAATATAGTTCGCACTAATAAATGCAATAAAATAACCACTACCAGTAATCTGGTTAGCAATGAATTCATCCCATTCTTTACCAGGTTCGATACCCTCGTCATACCATACATGATAGCCATCATTAACCATCTTGGAAATTACAGGCCACACTCTGTCACTATCCCTGTGAGAGTAGCTGATAAAAACAAATGGCTTTTTACCCTTATATGATACTGGTTTCTCCATGCGTCCCTCTACTAATTAAATCATCTGTTCTTTGCCGTGCTCGATATAATCTAATGCCTGAGCGCGAGCCTCATCTTCCACACTGCTGTCGAGCGGTGGCAGTACGTAATCTTCACCATAACGATTTTTCATGGCAATTTCAATAAGTATATCTGCAATTTTTGGATTTTTTGGAAGAAAACTTCCATGAGAATATGTGCAGAAAGTGTTCTTATAAACAGCACCTTCACCGCCATCTTCCCCGTTATTTCCATGACCTGTAACCACTTTCATAAAAGGCTTCTCGCCCTCTCCAAGATAAGTACGGCCACTGTGGTTCTCGAATCCTGCCACTGTAATTGCTTCACCAGAAGGAAGAGTAAATTCATAAACTGTATCGTTAATAAAACGCTCTTTCTTACCCTCTGTATAATGTGGCAGCGCACCAAGACATGTGAGCATGGAACCGTCGTGCTCACGATAGTACTGACCCAGCATCTGATAACCACCACAGATGCAGAGGAAAACCTTGCCACTTTCGATCATGTTCTTAATAACAGGACCCTTCTTCTCGATAAGGTCAGAAGCCATAATGTTCTGCTCACTATCCTGACCACCGCCAAAAAATCCAATATCAATATCGTCCTCACCAAGAGGGTCACCCACTGAAATGGAGCGAATCTCCACATCAATTCCACGAAGAGACGCGCGACGATACAGAGCCAGCACATTTCCACGATCGCCATACAAATTAAGAAGATCTGGATAAAAATGTCCAATAACTAATTTATTCATCACTAGCACCTCACTTCCAGAAATCCTTGAGTCCAAGCTCGTTTACAAGTCGACCACGAAGGTCCAGCATGGAAGTATAGTTAGGAAGCACATAAACACACTTGCCGGCAGGACACTTGTCCAAAGCCTCCTTAAGCATGTCCATAACCTTGCTCATGTCGCCACTATCAGTAACGTTACATCCCGCATAAGTCACGCGAAGCTTCATATCACCCCAACGCTGACCACTAACATAGACGCTGTCAGGGAGGTCCTCTGCCTTACTTTCGAAGTCCACGTCCCAGATCCAGGACACGTCTTTACCGTCGGCGAAATTACTATTAAGGCACAACATAAGGGCCGCGGCGTCAGTGCTTTCGGCCACGAAAGACAAGGACCTGTCGAGACCAACCGGGTTCTTAACGAGAAGGATACAGAGGTTCTTGTCCCCCACGCTAATCTTCTCCATGCGTCCGAAAGCGGCTTTAACGTGCTGCTGTGCGTCACATGCACGGGCAAAAATCTCACCATCATTAGGAGAATTCTTCAAAATTTCCTCTATAGCCTCTACTGCCGCAATGGCACCACAAGTGTTGTAAAGATTATGACTTCCTGGAATTTTAAGAGTAATGTTTTCTGTTTTTCCACTGGCATTATCCTTAATAGAGAAAGGATAATTATCCATGGAAGGACTTACGCCACCATCATAGATAATTCCGAACCTTTCCTTAGGGCTCTGGAAGCCGCAGGAAGGACATCTGAAGTTACCAAGATGGCCAAAACTTCTAGATTCGTACTCATATTTGGCGTTACAGTCAGGACAATACACCGCATCGGAAGAAGCCTCGAGAACGCCCTTCTTTGCTGGATATTTAACATTGTTACTCTTCATGCATTCCTTATCAATACCGAAGAAAACGGACCTGTCTTCACGTCCTTTGCCAAGAGAAGACACCAGAGAATCATCTGCGTTTAAAATTAGCTTTGCAGATGTCTTATCAATACCATTCGCGATGCAGTCACGGGTATATGTGAGCTCACCATAACGGTCCAGCTGATCTCTGAAGAGATTAGTTACCACAGATACCTTAGGACTAAGGTCGCCTGCTATCTTGGCGAATGCTGCCTCGTCTGTCTCCAGAACATAAATCTTCTCTCCCTTACCTGTACCCTTCTCACAAATGAGAGTTGTAGCGATACCTGAAGCAAGATTTGCACCTGAAATGTTGTTAATAACGTCATAACCCATGGAAGTAAGCATCTCTGAAATCATATGAGATGATGTTGTCTTACCATTTGTTCCAGTGATTGTGATAATATTCTTGCCTTTTGATAAATCCCTAATGGCAGATGGAGATATCTTGAGAGCCAACTTACCAGGTAAAGTAGTAGCTCCCTTACCCATTAATCTAAGGGATTTACGAGTAAATTTTGCTGTTAATGAAGCTATTCTAGTTCTAATCATTCTTTTATGTGACCAATTACCAAGAGACGCATTTTTTCTGTTTCTGTGTATGAACATGTAACCAGAGTAATTCTTCTCTTTTTAGTTATATTTCCTTGTAAATTTTCTTCGAGCTCATATGCATGAACTGTCTTTATCTCATCGACAACATAAGTAAATGTTGTTCCGTTAGTAACTGTAAATTTAATCTCATCGCCAATTTTTACCTTATCAAGGTTGTGAAAATTAGTCTCAGCGTGTCTCATGTGATGAGCGAGAATTGAACAGTTACCATACTGACCAGGTAATACTGAACTTCCATAATGACCACCGCCATAACGGAGAGATACTCTTGTTGCTACATCCCATACGACAATATTAATATCTACTGAATCAATCTGAAGAATACCAATAGCCTTCAGTGTTACATAATCAGGCATATTATCGTATTCTTCATCGAGCATACTGCTCATAGCAGCCTTTTCTTCTTCGTTGTCAGTGAAGATATCATATTCTTCGCCATTAACTTCATTGGCGTCCTTAGGAACAATAAAAGTAATCTCAGTTACATCATCACCATTATTTGATGCTGCATTCTGAGAAATTTGTGCTTCTACGATGTTATAACCTTCTTCTGTCTTCTTATTTCTCAAATAAGTACGAATTGGATCAACCAAAAGAAGAGCTACTCCTGCTACAAAGAGGAGTATTGCCAATACCATTAATACATCGAATTTTTTCTTTTTTCTTGTTCCATGATAGCTATTCATACTGTAATTATAATCTATATCTGTGGTATTATGTTAGTAATTTTCTTAATTCTAAGAGGGGGTAGTCATCGTGGAAGATAATCTTTGGTCCAAAGCATTAAAGATTCTCAACGCAGATAAAAGAATAGATCCTATTATTTATGACACTATTCTTTGCAAGATGAAACTTGTTAATTATGACCCTAGCGGTATTATCGTTTTATCATGTCGTGATGAATATTCCATGAGCCTTGTTAAGGGACAGAATCTTGATAGTTATATTAAGAGTGCTCTTCAATTAGTTGCTGAGAAAAACATTTCTGTCAGTTATGTCGAAGAAGGCGATGATAATGCTATTGTGTCATCTACTCTCGCACAGAAAAAAGTAATTTCTAAGAACTATTCATCTTCTATTGGAATATCAGATGAATATACATTCGAGAACTTTATTATCGGTGACTGTAATAGATTTGCTCACGCATCTGCTATTTCTGTTGCTTCACATCCAGGTAGCAAACAGCGTAATCCTCTTTATTTATGGGGTAATTCCGGTCTTGGTAAAACTCATCTTATGAAGGCTGTAGGTCACAGAATTAAAGAAAATTTCCCAGATAAAAGTGTTCTTTATACTACTTGCGAAGAATTTACTAACGCTTTCGTAGCATGTATGAATAATAACTCTAACTATGAGTCTTTCCGTAACAAATACAGAACTGTAGATGTTCTTCTTATTGACGATATTCAGTTCCTTATTGGTAAAGAGGGTACTCAGACTGAGTTCTTTAACACATTTGAGTCACTTATTAATGCTGGTAAGCAGATTGTAATTACTTGTGATAAAGCTCCTAAGAATCTTACTGAACTTGATAACAGACTTACTTCACGTTTCCAGAGCGGTATGATGATGGATATTCAGCCACCTGATTTTGAGACTCGTAAAGCAATTATTCTTAATAAGCTGGAGAACGATAATATTATCCTCTCTGATGAGATCATTAATTATCTGTGTGAGAACGTTACTAAGAATGTTCGTGAACTTACAGGTGCTTATAATACAGTTTCTGGTTTTTATATTCTCCAGAATAGAAATATTACTCTTGAAGATGTAGAACTTCGTCTTCAGTCTATTATTTCTCCTGGTAAATCAAAGAAATTAACTACAGAGATCGTTATTGATGCAGTGTCCCATTATTATGACATTACACCTGATAAAATGATGTCAAATCTTCGTAATGCAGAGATAGTAAATGCTCGTAATGTTGCTATGTATATTTGCAGAGATTTACTTGAGATGCAGTACACAAAGATTGGTTCATATTTTGGAGGTCGTAAGCACACTACAGTAATGCACAGTTGTAACTCTGTAGAGAATGATTCTGTTCTTCTTAAAGATGTAGAGATGATTAAGAAGAGAATTACTGAGTAATGAACATAAATTGTAGATATGTTCATAACTTAATGTAAATTTACTGTTCATACTATGTAGCTAATTTTAGGGTGTTTATAACCCAATTTTTATGAACATATAAAACATGCCGTTATATACACTGTACAAACATACATAAAACCTTGTATTTCTTGGCCTCACAATGGTTTTGAACATTCTCTTCATACTATATTAATAACCCTACGAAGAGAATAAAAAATGTAGTATAATTATATCCGGAATGATTTTTTTATTTTTCACATTTTGAAAGGAATTTTGGCGCAATGAAGTTTAATTGTAATAAATCCGATTTAATTGAAGCTGTATCTATTGTACAGAAGGCTATAAAGACTAATTCTACTATTCAGATTCTTGATGGAATTCTTATTCAGGCTGAAGAAGATAAGATTAAGTTGACAGGTTATGATCTCGAGACAGGTATCGAAGCTGATCTTCGTGGTGATGTTATCGAGAAGGGTTCAGTTGTTATTAACTCCAGATATTTTGGTGAGATTATTAAGAGACTTCCAGAAGAGATGACAACAATTACTACTGATGATCGTAATAGTGTTGCTATCGTATCTGGTGCTTCTAATACATCTATTAAGGGTTCTTCAAGTGAATCATATCCTAAGATTCCTATTATCGAGACTTCTAATAAGATTACAGTAAGTCAGAAGATGCTTAAGACAATGATTGATAAGACAATCTTTGCAGTATCTAAGGATGATACTAGACCTTCTCTCACAGGATGTTTCCTCGAGAGTAAGGATTCTGCTATTTCTATGGTAGCTATTGATGGTTTCAGAATGGCTCTTAGAAGAGATAGTGCTGGTGATGAGTTCCCAGAGATGAGTTATATCATTCCTGGTAAGGCTCTTTCTGAGGCAGCTAAGATATTTGATGGCGATAATGATGATAATGAAGTTATTATTTATTCTTCTTCTAATCACCTTCTCTTTGATGTTGGAGATGTTCGTATCGTAAGCCGTCTTATTCAGGGTCCATTTGTTAATTACAATTCTATTATTCAGAAGAATCCTAAGACAATCATGACTGTTAATCGTAAGTCACTTCTTAATGCTGTAGACAGAGCTGCTCTTATTATCATGACTGATGAGAGAAGATGTCCTGTTCAGCTTGCTATGTCTGATGAGTCCACACTCCTCGTTGCTGCTAATGCTGAGGCTGGTTCTCATAAGGAGAATATTGATGTAGAAGTTCAGGGTGATCTTATCGATATCGACTTTAACTATAAGTATCTTATTGATGCTCTTAAGAATATTGAAGATGAGATGGTTAAGATCGAGTTTAACGGATCACAGGGACCATGCATTATTGTTCCTACAGAGGGTAATGCATACGTTTATCTTATTTTGCCTATTAGAAGATAAATGTATATAAAGCATCTTACTTTAAATAATTTTCGTAACTATGGAAGGCTCGATATAGATGTCGGGCCTTCTGTTAATGTTATTTACGGAGATAATGCCCAGGGAAAGACCAATATCGTTGAAGCTATTAATGTGTGCTCCTGTGTCAGTTCCTACAGAACTTCTAAGGACAAGGAGCTTATTAAGTTTGGCGAAAGCGGTTACGACATCACTATGGTTTGTCACGACGAGGTTTATGATTCTGATTTTTACCTTAAAGACAAGTATATTTGTGATAATAATACGTCAAAAAGGACTTTGGAGTACGACGGTGACGTAATTAACAAGATTTCCCAGTATATCGGCGTTTGTAACACTGTTATATTCGCTCCTGAAGACCTTAATCTGGTAAAAGGAGCCCCTTTGGCGCGTCGTAAATTCTTCAATATGCTGATTAGTAAAGTATCTAGCACTTATGTAGACATTCTTGCTCGCACGACACGTATTTTGTCACAGAAAAACAGTTGTATTAAGAGTTTCAAAGGCAATTATTCTAATGTTGATAACACATTGATGGATTACTGGGACTTCTCTCTTGCAGATTATTCTGCAGAGTTAATCATGTACAGATATAAGTTTGCTTATATTCTGTCTAGAGAAGCCGCTAAACATCATTCTGTTATATCTAACGGTACAGAATCTATTTCTATACAGTATTGCACTATAACAGGCTCTGTAGAGCTTCTGGAGAGCTTATTAGAAGAGGATGATTACCATAATCAATTTATAGAGGGAAAGCTTTCTAGGGCCATTTATGAGCAAATTAAGGCTAAACTCAGTGAATATATACTTGGTAAGTTGAAGTCTTGCCGTCAAACTGACGTAGAAAAGGGTATTTCTACAATTGGTGTACAGCGTGATGATCTTGATATTAAGTTAGATGGTCTTTCTATGCGTCTGTATGCTTCTCAGGGTCAGCAGCGTTCTGCATCTCTGTCATTAAAGCTGGCTGAACTTGATATTATTCGTGAACAAGTATCTTCTGCACCTATTTTGCTGCTTGATGATGTTTTTTCAGAGCTGGATATTACTCGTAGAACTAATCTTCTTAATAGTATGAAGGATGCACAGATATTTATTACATGTACTGATCGTTCTTTTGTAGAAAATGAGTTATCAGATACTCTTCTTAAGGATATCGAACCTACTTTTTTCCACGTAGTAAAAGGTGTAGTTACTCCTGCTTAAATTTAAAATATTTTATTTATAATTATTATAATAAGCATATTAATGGTATAATATGTTTGTAGAATTATGCGTTTTTTGGGTAGTTGGAGGAACTTCTTATGTATGTTCATATTGGTGGTGAAGTTTCTGTTCTTGCACAGTCAATTACTTCGATAATTAACTTCGAGAATATCCTTCCTACACAGAAAGACATCACAGAATTCTTAAGAACTGAAGAAGATAATAACCGTTTGCAGTATCTGACTGAGGATATTCCTCGTGCTATTGTGGTTACCAGGGACAGAACTTATATCAGTCCTATATCGCCTGCAGTTCTTAAAAAACGTATAGAAAAGGGTGTTTTGACCTGATTTTCTATATTTTTTAACAATGTAACATTGTTAAATTAGGTTAAAAATAAAATATATTTGATATTTTAAGGAGTTTTTACTAATGAGTGAGAAGGAAGAGGTAGACGTTTACTATCAGCCTGTTGAAGCAGAAGATGGTGATGAACTTAGAAACCTTGCTGAGAACCCTAGAGCACTTACAGATGACTTCAATGAGGACGCTGTTAAGAATGATATTGCAGCTGTAACAGAGGGACAGGATGATTTTGATTCATCTAATGCTTCTGATTATGATGATAGTGATATCCAGGTTCTTAAAGGTCTTGAAGCTGTTCGTAAGCGTCCTGGTATGTACATTGGTGATACAACATTAAGAGGTCTTCACCACTGTCTCTATGAGATTGTTGCTAACTCTGTAGACGAGGCACTTGCTGGCAGATGTGACACAATTGATGTAGTTCTTAATAAGGATGGATCTGCAACAGTTAAGGATAATGGTTCTGGAATTCCAGTTGGTATTCATCCAGTAGAAGGTATTCCAACAGTAGAGGTTGTACATACAGTACTTCATGCTGGTGGTAAGTTCGGTGGTGGAGCTTATAGTATTTCTGGTGGTCTTCACGGCGTAGGTGCATCAGTAGTTAATGCTTTGTCATCAAAAATGACTGTACAGGTTCGAAGAGAAGGTAATATTTACGAGATTGGTTTCGAGAAAGGTAACACAGTAGCACCTTTGAAAATCGTTGGTAACTGTGATTTGTCCGATACTGGTACAACAACAACTTTCTTGCCAGATCCAGAGATTTTCCCTGAAACTGTGTTCGATTTCGACACAATGATTACTCGTTATCGAGAAATGGCTTTCCTTAACAAGGAAGTTACTATTGATTTGCACGATAATCGTGGTGAGGAGTCTAATGATAAGCACTTACATTATGATGGAGGTATTATTTCTTTCGTAGAGTACCTTAACCGTCGTAAGGAAGCTATTAATCCTGCACCAATTTATTTTGCAACTGCTGATAAGGACTGTTTTGTCGAGATTGCAATGCAGTATAACGATTCTTATCAGGAAACTGTGTATTCTTATGCTAATAACATTGCTACTGGAGAGGGTGGTACTCACCTTACAGGATTTAAGGCTGCTCTCACTAAGGTAGTTAATGAATATGCTCGTAAGTATAAGTATCTTAAGGATAATGACAATAAGCTTCAGTCTGATGATACACGTGAAGGTCTTGCAGCTATTATTTCTGTAAAGCTTCCTGATCCTCAGTTCGAGGGACAGACAAAGACAAAGCTTGGTAATCCTGAGATTAGAACTATGGTTGAGCGTGTAGTTGCCGATAAATACATGACATATCTCGAAGAAAACCCAGATATTGCCAAGTTAATCATGGATAAGTGCCTCTCTGCTTCCCGTGCGCGTGATGCTGCTAAGAAAGCACGTGAACTTACAAGACGTAAGACAGTGTTCGAAAGCAACGCGCTTCCAGGTAAGCTTGCAGACTGTCAGTCTAACGAGGCTGAGTTCTGCGAAATCTTTATCGTAGAGGGAGATTCCGCCGGTGGATCTGCAAAGCAGGGTCGTGAGCGTAAGTTCCAGGCTATTTTGCCACTCTGGGGTAAGATGCTTAATGTAGAGAAGGCTCGTATCGATAAAGTTTATACAAATGAGAAACTTCAGCCAGTAGTTATGGCACTTGGTGCTGGTATTGGTGAAGAGTTCAATGTAGAAAAGCTTCGTTATCATAAGGTTATTATTATGGCCGATGCCGACGTAGATGGTTCTCACATTAGAACACTTCTCCTTACATTCTTCTTCAGACATCTTAGACCACTTGTAGATGGAGGATATGTATATATCGCTTGTCCACCACTTTATAAGGTTTATCAGGGTGATACAGCATATTATGCTTATGATGATGCTGAAGTAGAGAAGATTAAGGCTGAAACAGGTTGGAAAAACCCACTTATTCAGCGATTTAAGGGTCTTGGAGAGATGAGTTCCGAACAGCTCTGGGATACAACAATGAATCCTGCTACTCGTAAGCTTCTCAAGGTTACTCTTAATGATGCACAGGCTGCAGATGAGACATTCTCACTTCTTATGGGTGATGAGGTTGAGCCTCGTAAGAACTTCATCCAGGAGAATGCTACTCTTGCTAACATTGATACTTAATAAGTAATTGTTCCACGTGGAACATTATAATATAGAGTGCTAATCGTAATGATTGGCACTCTTTTATTTTGTATTGAATTATTAGAATTGTTCCACGTGGAACAATTCTGTTATGTAAAAATGAACGATTTTATATTAACTGATAATTAATTTTAAAATAATCATAGATACGTTTTAAAATAAATTAAACAATTTGCAAAAATTGTTCCACGTGGAACAATTGTCAATTAACTGAAACACAAAGAAACTCGATAAAATGATAATATTTATATGTAATAAATTATATATATAGGAAAGAGGGACTAATTAATGACAAAAATTATCTCTATTGCAAATCAGAAGGGTGGAGTAGGAAAGACTACAACTACAGTAAGTCTTGCTGCTTGCCTTGGTCAGAAAAGAAAGAAAGTATTAGTAATTGACCTTGATCCACAGGGTAATGCTACTAGTGGTCTTGGAATTGATAAGGGTGAAATCGAGAATAGTACATATGATGTAGTAGTCAATGAAGTGCCAATGACTGAAACTATTATGAAGTCTTCGGCGAAAAATGTTGATGTTTGCCCTACAAACATTGATCTTGCTGGTGCAGAAGTTGAATTAGTTAGTGCGATGAGCAGAGAACAGATTCTTAAGAATGCTCTTGATGAAGTAAAGGAAAACTACGATTATATTCTTATCGATTGTCCTCCTTCACTTGGAATCCTTACTATTAACGCTTTAACAGCTTCTAACGGTATTATTATCCCAATTCAGGGTGAATATTACGCACTTGAGGGCCTTTCACAGCTCATGAATACAATCAATATTGTTAAGAAGAAGCTTAATACAAACCTTGATATTATTGGCGTAGTTCTTACTATGTTTGATAGAAGAACACAGCTCACAAGACAGGTAAAAGAAGAAGTAGAAAAGTTCTTTGGTAATAAGGTATTTAAGACACAGATTCCAAGAAACGTAAGACTTGCAGAAGCTCCATCCCATGGACTTACTATAGTTGATTACGACGGTAAATCTAAGGGTGCAAAGTGCTATACAGAGCTTGCAGCAGAGTTGATTAAGAGAACAAAAGATTAATAATAAAACATAGACAGTCATCTATATATACGAGGTATTTTAATATGGCAGCAACAAAGAATAATAAGGGTTTGGGAAAAGGTCTTGGAGCTCTTCTTAGTACAGAAGGTATTCCAGAGAATTCAAAGAATTCAGTAGTAGAACTTAAGGTTAATGATATCTCTCCTAATGAGGATCAGCCACGTAAGGATTTTGATGAATCTGCTCTTAACGAACTTGCAGAATCTATCAAGGAAAATGGAGTAATTCAGCCTATTATCGTAACAAAGAAAGGCACTGGATACGCTATTGTAGCTGGTGAGAGACGTTGGAGAGCAAGCAGACTTGCTGGTATGGAAATCATCCCTGCAATTATCAGAGAACTTACTGATAAGGAGATTATGGAGCAGGCTCTTATTGAGAATATTCAGCGTGCTGATTTGAATCCACTTGAAGAAGCTTTCGCTATGGATAATCTTCTTAAGTCCCACAAGATGAGCCAGGAACAGCTTGCTAAGAAACTTGGTAAACCAAGAGCTACAATTGCTAATACAATTAGATTGATAAACATCGATGTATCACTGCAGGACTTTATTAGAAATGGTGATTTGTCTGCTGGTCATGCTAAGGCTCTTCTTTCTCTTAAAAATGCTGATGATCAGCGTAAGGCAGCAGATATAATCATTGCCAAGGATATGACTGTAAGACAGGCAGAAGAATATGTAAAGAAATATATCTGGGCAATGGAAAATGCTGGTAATGAGAAGAAGGAAGAAAAGGAATTAGATTCACAGTTCCAGCTCAGCACAAAGGAAGTTGAAGTTAATCTTAAGAAGAGATTAGGATCAAAGGTAAAACTTAAAATCTCTGATCCAACTCTCGGAAAAGGTAAAATAGTAATCGATTATAAGAATTATGATGATTTGGATCGTTTGATTAATCTTATTAATGAGGGATAAATATAATGTCAGATTTTGAATCGATGTTCAGTGGTGAGAGAGTATATTGGAGAGGAAAACCTAATTTTAAGTGTTTCATTCTCGAATCTATTTTCAATCCAATGTTGTTTGTAGCTATTTTCTGGGGAATATTAGACTTCTTCGTTTTTAAAACAGTATTTTCTTCTATGACTGGAAGAGAAGGCAATATGGCATACTTTATGGTTTTAATGCTTATCGTACATCTGATGCCAGTATGGATATATCTTTTTGGATTAATTGGAAGTTTTCTTAAGTATAAGCACACAGAATACGCAGTTACAGAGAGAGGAATATATGTAAGTACTGGTTTCATTGCCAGAAGATATGACATGAAGCCTTTTACTGACCTTTCTCACGTAAGTATTCACCGCGGAATCTTCGATAATATGCTGGGCGTTGGTGACGTTATTTCTATTTGTGCACACAATACGATGGGTCCTTATGGAAATACTGGTCATAATCACGTGCAGATGGGAATTAATATTTGTAATATTGCAGAATATCAGGAAGTGTTTAATCTCATTAAGAAAATGCAGACAGATATTTACGCAGACACTATGTATCCGAACGATATGAGACCTGAAGGTAACCACGGTTATCAGACAAAATATTATAATTAAATAAAAGCTTATGTTAGACATAATTATTGTTGAAGATAATGAACAAATTGGACAGCTATTGTGTGATTTTCTACGTAAAGAAAATTACGCGGTGGCTGTTTGCCCTACTGGTGAGAAAGCACTGGAAGTTTTCGAGAAATATGGTTGCAAACTTGTAGTGTTGGACATCATGCTTCCTGGTATAGATGGTTTCGCGGTGTGCTCTAAGATTAGAGAAACTTCTAATGCGCACATCATGATTGCCAGCGCCATGAACGATAAGGATTCGAAGCTTAACGGACTTTATCTTGGCGCTGACGATTATATCGAGAAACCATACGATATAGATATTTTGCTGGCGAAGATTAAGGGTATTTTTAAACGTAAATATGCCGTCGAGGAAATCATCGATGGTGATATTGTGCTTAACACCGTAGCGCGCACACTTACTGTTGGTGGTGTCAAAAAGGAAGTAACAGAGAAAGAGTTTGATCTTCTGAAACTCCTTATGGAGAACAAGAACACGACTCTTCGTAAGGACTATCTTTTTAATAACATTTGGGGCAGTGACAGCGAGTCTGAAATGCAGACTTTAACTGTGCACATTAAGTGGCTGCGTGAGAAAATTGAGAAAGACCCAAAGAAACCAGTACACATCATGACCGTGTGGGGTACGGGTTATCGTTATGAGTAAGTTTAAGAGAATAGCGATATGGATTGTAATTATTCAGATACTGCTGGTGGGTGTAATTAACTGGTTTACTTTCGCGAACACGAACACCAGTGGCAGACAATATCGCGTAGACATCCAGAGAGCCTCCAGAAGCCTCATAGAAGGCCAGGAAGTAAATGTTAGTGACTACGACTCTATAATTGCTGTGAAGCCCTTTACAGAGGATTACAGGACCAATAACGACTATGCGGTAGTGCGTGCGGGCGACAAAATGTACGCCATCGAGTACAAGGTAAACAAATCCAACAATCAGGTCATCTATATGAACATTGGAATGGCCCTTATGATCGCCACCACTATTGGCGTACTTGCTTATGTTAATAACAAGGTTCTGAAGCCTTTTAACAACATGAGTAACATGACTGTGGAACTTGCTAAGGGTAATCTGTCCACACCTATTAAGGAAGACAAGAACAAGTTCTTTGGCCGTTTCCTGTGGGGCATGGATATGCTTCGCGATAACCTGGAGACCAACCGTAAAAAAGAACTGGACCTCCAGAAGGAAAAGAAGACATTAATCCTGTCTATCTCTCACGACATTAAGACACCACTTTCTGCTATCAAGCTTTACAACAAGGCCCTTAGTGAGGACCTTTATGACACAGATGAGAAGAAGGCAGAAGCCCATAGTGGTATCAACAAGAACGTGCTCGAAATCGAGCGCTACGTGAATGAGATTGTTACTGCCTCTAAGGAGGATTTTCTTAATCTGGAGGCAATTGTCGGCGAATATTATCTGGCTGATATCATGGAAAAAATTAAGTCCTATTACACTGAGAAATTCGAGGTTCTTCACACTGAATTTATTGTGGATGAATATCATAATTTTCTTCTTAAATGTGATATGGACAGAATCGTGGAAGTTCTTCAGAACATCCTGGAGAACGCGATCAAATATGGTGATGGCAAGAGCGTAAGAATTTCCTTTGATGAGGAAGAGGATTGCCAGCTGATTAGCATTATTAATTCAGGTTGCAGCATAAATGAGGATGAGATTCCACATTTGTTCGATTCATTTTATCGCGGCAGCAATGTAAACAACAAAGAGGGAAGCGGTCTTGGACTGTATATCGCCAAGTCCCTGATGCGCCTCATGGACGGCGAGGTTTTCGCCCAGGTTGATGGTGATAATTTCGCTGTTGTTGTAGTTGTGCGTAAGGTGTAAGAAAGAAAATTAAAAAGTGGCACCATTATGTGTGCCACTTAATATTTCCAAAATCTGCGCTATCAATTTGATCTTCAAGACTTAAATTGGCATTTTTGCTGGAATAGGATTCCGTGTTATCTACATCCATATGTGCCAGAATTACAGGATTACGAATATCTTCATGCAGTGAACAACTGTCGTTTCCATCGAAGCGATCATAAATACAAATATTACCTTGTACAGATGGTGATACCTTACCTGTCGCACCAAGATTATTGGATTTGTTAAGCAATATGGCCATTATTGTAATGGCAAAAAATGCTCCCAAAATGACAGGTATAGCGATGGTAATAATAGTAAAAACAATATTTATAATGTCCATTTACTGTCCCTCCTGTCTCTTGTTTACATATTTGGTCAGGGCGCTTGATGATGCCACTTTGTTCGACCTAATCATGTCAAATAATCTGTTGTGACCGTTACTGTCGATAAATAACTTACGTCCATAAAGAAGCACGAAACAGCCCAGTCCCAAAAGAAGGCACAGGAAGATATAAAGCATAATCATGTTGGAATTTATTGTGAGATAAATTACCAGAAACATGAGTGCCATAAATATTAATGCCAGGGCAGCTGTGAGTGAGAAAAATTTCGCCTTGCTCCAAGGAACGCCGCCTGCGACGGAACCAGTCTGACCATTAACTGCGATGGTATAAGGAGTGCCCTTGTAGTTATAAGTATAGAACCACGCAGGTAGCATAGCCGTAATTGGCTTGTCATACACCTCTGAGGTACAACGCATGGATTTACTCATTTTCTGTGTGAGAGGCACGGTATCTGTCATCTTTTTAAAAGCGTATTCTGTTACGCGAGTCTTAGCAGTATTAATGGCATCCGCCTCATCCACGTCAGCGATATCAGAATAAAATCCAAGCAAGTAATCCTCGTCGAAAGTCTTAAACTTATCAAAATAATATGGCTCAAGTTTTTCACTAAAGTCATCATTAAGCTTCTTGCTGGCATCAGTAGTAACCCAGTTCGCAGAGCAATAACCACTTCTTCTGTGACTATAATATCTCTGCTTATAATAGCGTTGGAATAAAATGGAACCATCGAACTCCACGTTAGTTACATAATATGGAATATAAATTCCGCGAAGGTTACTTACCTCAGGGTGAACTACCTTTGGGATAAAGAAACCATGGTTAAATTTGTCCTTTATCTTGGCAACGGCATCCTGTGCAGTCACCTCGAAAGGGATAATAACTTCAGGCTTTTTAATCTTTCCCACGCGGTTCATAACGACAGTGGCGTTACCGCAGAAAGGGCAAAATGTGGAACTTTCTGTGTTAGTGATAATGAGTTCCGCACCACAGGAGCTGCATGCATAGATGTCGCAGTCCATGTTTTCGTTATTGTTATCGCTTCCGTAGTCGCCCACCCCAAAAGAGGAGGAGCAGTTCTCGCAGATAAGTTTTTGTGATTTTATATCATAGCGGATTCGACCACCGCAGGATTTACAGTTTCTGTTCATGCTCTGTTCGTGCGCGCCCCTTGTCGTTGTTTGTTAATTATATTTTATCATTATTTTGTTCTCCTGTTGGGTGCATGTCGCGACTTACGCACCAGGTTTCAGCGCATTTTCGTGAAAAATTTTTAAATTTGCGGTGCAAAAAATTCACCACAAACTGTTACCTCAAGTTGGGGTGGTACTAAATATTTACATTACTTTTTTGGATAGTAGATATCAGAAAAAGGGCAAATGAAAACCTCACCCATTATGGATATGCAGTCCTAGAGTGAGGTATTAATCACCAAAGGCAACTGTCCATGCGGACTGTGCTTTTCTTGTATATATACTATCACGTTTGTGGCAATAAGTGAAATTCAAAATATTAGGCGGAGGACTGTTCGTAGCCAAAAGAGGATTGTGGTTTATTGTTGTGACGCTCTCCGCAGAAGCGAAGCGCACGCAAGGGATTTATGACATCCCGCTGCTAGTTCCGCACAAGATTGCAAAGCAATCGCGGAGGACTGTTCGTAGCCAAGCGGGATCGTCATAAATTCCAATTTAATGATTATTTAATAATTCAAAATGTATGATATGCTCACAACGATAGGAAAGTGAGTATCGAATATGTTTTTAAGAATTTTAAAGAAGGACCTCAAGAGAAAAAAGACAATGAACATCATTCTTGTTCTTTTTATCATCCTCGCGACAATGTTCGTGTCCAGCGGTCTTAATAATGTAATCACAGTAGCAAATGGTACAGACTACTACCTCGATCAGGCAGGTGTCGGTGACTATATTGTTATCACAATGGGTGAGAATGCTGTTGGTTCATTGGACGATATGCTCGCGAATACACCGGAGATTAAGAGCTACCGCATGGAAAATGGTGGCATGGGCGGCCGTCTGGAAGTTAGCCGAGACGGTGGCGAGAAGGTTGTATTCGAGAACATGCCTCTATTTCAGGATTATGACCAGGAGGGCATTAATTACTACGGAGCAGATAACGAGATTTTGCCAAATTTAAGTAGTGGTCATTGCTATGTAACTGGTTCATTCTTGGAAAATAATGATATGGAGCCAGGTGACCACCTTTATCTTGAAGGATATGATATTAAGCTTGATTTGATAATCGATGGTAAAGCAAAGGATGCGCTTCTCGGTTCAGACTTTATGGGAAATACAAGAATTTTCTTAAGCACTGAAGACATGAATAAATTTACTTCTATTGAAGAATTCACCCGTTATGATATGGGTCAGGTTTGCTACATTGATACTGATGATGTAGCTGCTGTAGCTGCTGCAGTAAACAAGTGCGAGAATGTAAATTTCAGTGAATCCAGAAGCACTATTAAAATAGCTTATGTAATGGATCTTATTGTGGCTTTCATAACACTTATTCTTAGTGTCTGCCTCATGATCGTTTCCTTCGTAGTATTGAAGTTTACTATCACTTTCACTATCACAGAGGAGTTCCGTGAGATTGGTGTCATGAAGGCTATCGGTATCAGTAACCTTAAGATTCGTTCTCTTTACCTTGGTAAGTATTTGATGATGGCAATTGTTGGTGGTGTGATTGGTTTTGTGGCTAGTTTCCCTTTCGGAAATCTGCTTATCAAGTCAGTTAGTGATAACATGGTGCTCGGTAATAGTCTGGGAATTATTCCTAATATCGTAGGTGCAATTATCGTAATTATTACTATCATGTTGTTTGCATATATCTCCACAGGTAAGGTTAAGACAGCCACACCTATTGATGCCATCCGTAACGGACAGACAGGTGAGAGATTTGCTAAGAAGTCACGCCTTAAGCTCAAGAGCAGCAAGGCAAATGCACCTTCTTTCATGGCACTTAACGATGTGCTCAGCAGTCCAAAAAGATATCTCACAATTATTATCGGTTTCGCACTTTGTACATTGTTTGTTCTGGTTCTCGTAAACACAGTAAATACCATGAAGAGCGACAGACTTGTCGGTACATTCTCATCAAGAGCTGATATCTATGTTGATAATCAATCACTTTCGTTGAGAAACATGACCAGAACCAGAGATGAGATGATGGAATTCATTAATGACACAGAGGCAGATCTCGCTGACATGGGAATGCCTTGTAGAGCTTTTCTGGATTATCAGTATCAGTACCCGATTTTCTATGATGGTCAGGAATACGCTATAAAAATTCAGCAGGGCTGTAATACTACAATGGATTCATATGATTTTATGGAGGGTACTGTTCCACAGAATAAATATGAGATTGCTATCTCTCCGGTAGTTAGTGAGCTTACCGGTGCCCAGATTGGTGACACAATAACTATTGATTATGGAACAGAGAAGATTGACTGCACAGTTGTAGCATATTTCGATACAATGAATAATCTTGGTAAGATAATCCGTGTTCACGAGGATGCTCCAACGGATGTTAGCGCAGTTTCTGGTGCATGGCAGTTTCAGATATCATTTACGGATGACCCTACTGAGGATGAGATTATCGCCCGCAAAGATAAAATTAGAGAATACCTTGACGTTTATGACGATGAGGTTCAGACAGCTACAGAGTTCCAGATTAAATGCCTTGCTGTAACAGATACAATGGAAACAGTTCAGAACCTCCTTCTCGCTATCACATTGGTTGTAGTTCTTCTCGTAACTATCCTCATGGAGCGATCATTTATCTCTGATGAGAAGGGTGAGATCGCTATCCTGAAGGCAGTTGGTTTCCGTGACGGACGCGTTATCCTGTGGCAGGTATTAAGATTCGGAATCGTAGCCCTAATCGCAGGAATTATAGCAGCGGTGCTCTCTATCCCAATGACCCACCTCTGCATCACACCAATCTTTGGCTTGATGGGCGCGACACAAATTGATTATGTAATCGATCCACTGAAGATTTTCCTAGTATATCCAGGCATCATCGTGGTGATGACAGTTGTGGTTACATTCTTCACAGCACTTTACACAAAGACAATTAAGGCCTGCGACACAGCAAGCATCGAGTAATTTTTATAGAAACTATCGAATCGGAGGATTAGAAAAATGGCAATTATTGAAGCAAAAGATTTATGCAAGACATATGTAGTTGATAAGAGACAGAACAACGTATTGAAGAACGTTTCCCTTAAGGTGGAGCGCGGCGAAATGGTAGCAATCATGGGTCCTTCCGGCTCTGGTAAGTCCACACTTCTTTACTCCATCTCAGGTATGGACCGCGCGACTTCCGGTGAGGTTATCTTTGACGGTAAGGACATCACTAAGCTCGGCGAAAGTGAGCTCGCAGACATCCGCCTCGACAAGATGGGCTTCATCTTCCAGCAGATGTTCATGATGAAGAATTTGTCTATCCTGGACAACATCATGCTCCCAGCAGTGGAGAGTAAGAAAAATGCTTCTGAGTCCCGCGCTGATAAGCAGGCTCGCGCTGAAGAGCTCCTTCGTAAGCTCGGCATCATCGAGGTGGCAGACAACGACATTAATGAGGTGTCAGGTGGTCAGCTCCAGCGCGCATGTATCGCACGTTCTATGATGAACTCCCCAGAGATCCTCTTCGCCGACGAGCCAACAGGTGCTCTTAACCGTCAGTCTTCCTCTGAGGTTATGGATGAGCTTTGTAAGTTAAATGCTGAGGGCACAACAATCATGATGGTTACTCACGATGCCAAGGTCGCTTCTAAGTGTTCCCGCGTTTTGTATATCGTAGATGGTCACATCGAGGGTGAGTATGTAAGCCCAGCAGCTAATACTATTTCTGACAAGGAGCGCGAGCGCGCTTTGAACAACTGGCTTACAGATCTTGGATGGTAATGGTTTGTTAGGGGGTGCCTCTGGGGTGACTGCCTCGGGGGCGGGCTCTCGGAGCCGTGCCACGTGGCGTGGGGCCTTTCGCGCACGGTGCCCCCGCTGGCGACGTCAGCTGAGGTAATCGTCAATAAACTGATTGATGGTCACCGAATTTAGCGGGTTCTGGTAGGTCTCCATGGTTACAAAAAGGTTCTTGCCCAGCACGATGCCGACGCTTCTGTATTTCTTTAACTTATCCATCTGGCGGTTAACGTAGCCGGCGTTGTCCATGCTGCCCCAGTGCTCCCAGTAGATGATCTCCATGGTGCGCGGATTAATGCAGGTGAAGTCCGGATGGTAGTCCCTATCATCAATTCTTACCGGGAGCTCGTAGATAAATGGTATGTTACGGGCCTCCAGGCAGTCCACGATATCACCTTCTGATTTGGAGCGCACCTGCACGCCTGACAGGGAATAATGAAATGGTGGATATAAAGAAAATTCCTTTTTTACATAAGGCTGCGCGAGCCAGGAGTCGATCTGCTTCTTGGTGGCAGCCTTTTGTATATCCTGGTTGATGAGAGGCTGTTTTTCCTTGTGGAACTTCCCGTAAATGGTGTTCAGCTTGGCATCCAGTGGATTTTCTATTAATGTTGTCAGCGCAGCCAGTTCTTTTTGCAGAGCAGGGAGAACCTTGGCTGCGTATTCCTTGTTTATGAGAGCTGAGATGACCATCTGGTTGGAGGTGTAGGTTCCATCATGGTCGTCTATGCACACATAGTGACGTTTCTTTCCTCGTTGGGTTGATATGCGAATTCGTCCTGGTGGAGAATTCCTGATAAGATTCTCCAGATAGTCAATTTGTGCCTTTATTAGGGTGGCTCTTCTGCTTATTGTCTGATAGAAATCGTCCGCCATGGCTGGTTGCCTCCTATGTTTCCTATGTATGGGTCTTTTTAATTCTATTGTAGTGAAAGTTTTTGGGCTTGTCAGCGGAATTTCTGTAAAACTTAAAAATCCGCTGAAAAAGTCAGCGGAAAAACGCGAAAATGCAAAAATCCGCTGAATTCGACGCCGGCAACGCACCAAAAATGCCCCAGCGAGTGGCGGGGCAGCAAGAAAAACCACCCCAATGTAACAGTGTTACACCCCCGCCTGTTATAAAAATAGTTACATTTCCTTAAGATTTGCCATATAACTTATCGGTAGAATAGAACCTGTCAGTTTAACTGGGGGGGCGCCAACCGGGGCGCTAACCAGGGGGCGACACCCAAGGCGCCAACCAGGGGGCACCAATCAAGGCATTAAAACAACAGGGGGAGTTACACATATGGCATGGTACGATGAAGCGGTGTTTTACCACATCTATCCACTCGGTCTTTTGGGGGCTGAGAAGCAGAATTCTTATGGGGAGGTAAACCACAGACTTCGCGAGCTTGATCCATGGATAACTCATATTAAGGAAGCGGGATTCAACGCTATTTATATTGGTCCATTGTTCGAGTCGGTTGGACACGGATATGAGACAACGGACTATAAGAAGCTGGACTCAAGACTTGGCGATAATAAGGACCTGAAGAATTTCGTAGCTAAGTGCCACAAGAACGGCATCAGAGTTATTTTTGACGGTGTATTTAACCACACAGGACGTGATTTCTTCGCATTTCAGGATATTAAGGCAAACAGAGAGAATTCCAGATACAGAGATTGGTACTGCAACGTGAATTTCTGGGGAAACAATGAATATAATGATGGTTTCTCTTATGATAACTGGGGTGGCTATAATCTCCTGGTTAAGCTTAATCAGCGTAACGGTGAGGTGCGTGACTATATCGCAGATGTTATCAGATTCTGGGTAAGTGAATTTGATGTTGATGGCATCCGACTCGATGCGGCAGATGTGCTGGATTTTGATTTTATGAAGATGCTCAGATGGGTGGCCTCTGAAGTTAAACCTGATTTCTGGCTCATGGGTGAGGTTATCCATGGTGAGTACAGTAGATGGGTTAATGAGGGTACGCTCCATTCTGTTACTAACTACCACCTCCACAAGGCGTTGTACTCTGGGCATAACGAGCACAACTATTTCGAGATCGCGCACACGGTTAAGAGACTTTATGGAATGGCGGGTAATGACCCTAACAGACTAAAGCTTTATAACTTTAGCGATAACCATGACGTGGAGCGAATTTACACCAAGCTTAATAACAAGGCGCATTACGCTCCAGTGCACATCCTGACTTATACTTTGCCGGGCATTCCTTCCATGTACTATGGCTCTGAGTTTGGCATCGAGGGTCGAAAGGAGAGGGGCAGTGACGACTCCCTGCGTCCTGCACTGAATATCGCGGATTTTAAGGACAGTGTGAAAAATAATCCGATGACTGCCCTGATCGCGAAGCTTGGTTTTATTAAGCAGAATGTGCAGATTTTGAACTATGGTGACTATCGCGAAGCGGTGCTCACTAACAGGCAGTATGCGTACGTGAGAAACCTTGATGGACAGAGCGTGGTGGTGACACTTAACAACGACGATAATGATGCTGATATTAACGTGAATGGCATCCCTGACGGTGAGTATGTGGGTGCTATCACGGGGGCGAGAATTAACGTTGGTTACGGTCACCTGGGATGCCGCGTGGCAGGCAATTCCGGTGAGGTGTGGATCCCTGCGCACATCTGGGATAATCTGGATCCTAAGGCAAAGCGAAAGGCTATCCCTAAGACAAAGGCCAAGGCGCCTGTAAGTGCCCCTAAGGAGGCTCCAGCGCCAGCGAAAGTGGCCGAGGCCGTTGCGGAGGGAAGTGAGCCAAAAGCAAGTGCGCCAAAGGCAAGTGAGCCAGCACCTGCGCCAAAGCAGGAGAAGCAAGAAAAAACAGCTGCCAGCGGAAAGCCAACAGCTGCTGATAAATATGGTCTTGATTCCAAGTATGCACAGATCATTCCTGAGGAAATCAGTTCCCGCGGTGATTACGATGCTATGTCCATCGAGGAATTGCAGGTAGCTATCCTGGAGAAGATGGCTAAGAATGGTCCGGTTAATGACCAGATGATCCGCACAGTAATGGATAATGTGTATCCGGATTCTCTGAAGAACTGGGTTAAGAGCTTCAGATAACTCGATGTGATTGGTGGTTGCCATAATTTCTGAAAAAGTTGCCAAAATGCGGCTAAAATGTCACGCCCCATGGCAATTTCCACAGCAAACAAAGAATAAACAATAAAAAACTGGCTAGGTGTTGTAGCGAGCGCACTAGCCAGTTGTTTTTGTTGCATTTGGTAAGCAAATATTACTTCTGCTTCTTAAGAAGAGGGCGAGCAATCTTTACGTTGAAGAACTCGATGAGTGGTCCCATGAAGAACGCAGTGATGATCGTACCGACACCTGCGATTGTTGGGATATCCTTAATGGCACCGCCAGCGAGGATGAAAAGCACACAACCGAGGATAACGCAGATAATATCTGTGATGATTCTAACGTACTGGAACTTGCCTTTTTTCCATGTGTTGCTGATGATAAGAGCAACTGCATCGTAGGTGGAAACACCGAGGTCCGCTGTCATGTAGAGGGCGGATCCGATGCAGATGATAACGATACCTACGACGAGGCAGAGAATTCTTGTGATCATGTTAGGGTTCACGATTACTGTCTGAAGGAAATCGTAAGTCCACTGAGTGATGTATCCGAGAAGGAAGAGATTGATGAAAGTCGCGATGCCGATGTAGTGGCGGTCTGCGAGGAGGGAGAAGAGAAGGAGAACTGCGTTAACGATAACGTAAAGGTGTCCGAATTTGATTGGGATGAGATTGTCGAGACCAGCCATGAATGACTGGAATGGATCAACTCCAAGAGCCGCAATCTTAAAAATACCTACGCTGATGGCACAGACAATAACACCGATAAGTGTCATGAAAATGCGGATGCGATTATTCTTCAAATAAGTCTTATTATTAGCTACGTTCATATAGCCCCCCGTCAAAAGAGATTAATAGATAATGACATATTTTTTCTTGATTATAGGAGATTAGAGAAAGGGTCATTAATGCTGTCACTGTTCGCGTTGGTGTCAGCTGGCTGCGCTTCATTCTGAGCAGGCTCTGAAGCGTTATCTTCGTCACCAAGTCCGAAAGGAAGAATTGGCTTGTTAGTGCCGCAATACATACAGTTAGCGACAAATGGATTTGTGTTGGAGAGCTGCATGACTTTGTTGCACTTTGGACAATAATGCTTAGGTGCTACGTTATAGTTTTCTTTACGCTCATTCATGATAGCCTGGATCTCATTGTTAAGATCTTCGTTGGTTACACCCTGCTTCTTCAATAAAGAAAGAGTTGCCTTCATGACAGTCTCCATGATGAACATTCTTGATGTGAGACTCTTAATCTCAGAGTCATTACGTTCTATCTTAATATCATTACGTGCTGACTGAAGTGAGTTAAAAATATTCCTAGAATTCTCTTTGCTCATGTGTTATCTCCCGTTAATTTGGTTAATATATTCGTAATTATAATATAAATATTGACTTATTGTCCTTAAGCGTCTAAAATATCTTAGCACTTGGAGATGTATCGAAGTGGTCATAACGAGGCGGTCTTGAAAAACTAGTGTAAACTGTCTTTTCATTTTCACCTAAACGCCCTAACTACAAGGGTTTATGACTTTTCGATATTTGCAAAAGGAGAAACATCTCTCCTAAATATCTCTCCAAATGTCCAAAGTCGTGTATAATGGACGTACAACTTAATAACACGGAGATGTATCGAAGTGGTCATAACGAGGCGGTCTTGAAAACCGTTTGCCCAAAAGGCACCAGGGTTCGAATCCCTGCGTCTCCGCCAAA
>JAKSRI010000029.1 GCA_024403695.1 Saccharofermentans sp.
GAAAGTCTCTGCTTCTGTCCACCAGACACGTTAGTACCGCCCTGGGCAATTGCTGAATCATACTTATCTTCCTTAGATGTGATAAAGTCCTCAGCCTGTGCCACCTGTGCCGCAGCAACCATATCTTCGTCAGTAATCTGGTCGCCGCCGTACTTGATATTACTCTCGATAGTACCTGAGAAGAGTGTTCCCTTCTGTGGCACATAACCGATAATATCTCTCAATGTATGAGCTTTAACTTCTCTAATATCAATGCCATCAATTGTGATGGAACCGGAAGTTACATCGAAGAATCTAGGAATGAGCTTAACAATAGTACTCTTACCACAACCAGTTGAACCGATAATAGCTGTGGTCTGTGAAGGCTTTGCCTCGAAGCTAATATTAGTAACAGCAGGCTCATCAGAACCAGGGTAAGCAAATGTTACATCATTAAATGCGAGCACACCCTTGGCCTTCTTAAGCTCCTCATCCCTATTAGTCTCAGGGTCCTTAAGAGAAACCTCTGTATCGATAACCTCCACGATTCTGTCAGCAGCAACACCTGCTCTAGGAATCATAATGAATATCATTCCAATCATGAGGAAGCCCATAACGATAACCATGGAATAAGTAATAAACGCTGTAAGGTCACCAACCTGAAGTCTTCCCTCATCAACACCATGTGCACCATACCATACGATAGCAACAGAAATACCATTCATAAGAAGCATCATAACTGGCATCATGAATGTCATAACTCTGTTAGTAAAGAGCTGTGTCTTATAAAGGTTAGTGTTAGCGACCTCAAAACGCTCTTCCTCGTGCTTCTCACGGCTGAATGCTCTGATTGGCATAATACCTGAGAGAATCTCACGAGAAACAAGATTAAGTCTATCAACGAGAACCTGCATCTGACGGAACTTTGGCATCGTGATACCAAAGAGTGTTCCCACGAGAGCAGCAAGTACAATAACTGCCACTACGATAATCCAGCTAAGACCTGTGTTAGTATTCCAGATCTTAAGCACACCTCCGATAGCGAGAATTGGTGCATAAAGAACAATTCTCAGGAGCATAACGGATACAAACTGAATCTGCTGAATATCGTTAGTTGATCGTGTAATAAGGGACGCGGAAGAGAACTTCTCCATCTCAGCATCAGTAAATGACATTACCTTCTCGAAGATTTGTCCACGTAACTCGAAGCCAATCTTGGACGATGTTGTGGAAGAGATAAGACCGATGGCGAAAGCGGCAAGCATCATAACAAAGGACATGGCGAGCATCTTACCACCAACACGATAGAGATAATCATTACGAACCTTATTTAAGTCCTTGCCCTGCATCTCATATTCCTGTGCAACGTATCTTACTGCTATCTGGTTAATGAGCATCTCAGATCCTTCGCCCTTAACACCGAACATTTTCTTTACATACACCTGAAATTCAGTAGGAGTAAACTGGCCACTTGTAATAAGTTCCATAACCTGCTCCAGTGTAAACACAGGCATATCATCAGGATTGACTTCCTCATTATTCTCTACTGCCGGATTATTCTGAGCATTACGAATCTCGAACACGATACACTCAGGCATAGAAATCTCTTTATTAAGGGCTTCAACATCAGCATCCTTCTTAAGGTGTCTGATTCCGTCACTATCAGCAGACCCATAGGATGCTTCAATTATCTTGTCTCCTTTGCCAGCAGCAAAAACCTTAAGGATTTCTAACTCATCTTCTCTAATAGACTCAGCAACACCATTCTCGATACCGCCCTGCTGAAGTCCGACATTTAACAAGTCACTGGTGTAGCTTGGCAATGCCAAATCACAAAATGCCTGCAAAATAAGCAACAAAATAACCACTAGCACAGCTATCTTGTGCTTCATCATAAACTTTAATATATTTTTCACTTACACTCTCACCTTGATATAGGGAATCACTTCTTAGCTGTGAAATCCTTATACGCCTTATCAATTTTTTCTTTTATAGCCTTATAGTCATCGTCACCAGAGATGAAACTATAGCATGGAGCATCCTTATCAGACACAGGACAAGTATCACCATAATCCTTAAAATATTTCTTCTCGTAGTAATCGAGTACAAAGTCGTGCACATCTTTATTAACATCAGTGTCCCAGAAAGTACCGTCTAGATCACACATCAGATACTCTGCGCCAGACATTTTACCACTACGAACTTTATCGCACTCCTCAGGGATTGCCTCATCCCCTTCAAAATGATTATCAATCACCCATCTCAAAAATAACCCAATATGATTTCCAGCTCTGAGCCATATTTCATCGGCCTGCTTCTGAGTAAGGTTTCCCTTTACTTTATTCTTCTCACGAAATAATTCTTCTGTACTATCCCAATGCCACTCTGCTTTATCCAAAGTCATATAAATAAAAACTCCTTTTATATTTATACTATTGTGATTGTATCAGTATATTTTACTACCTTCTGCCCTTTTTACGAAGTCTTATATTCTTTTTTTGGCTCTTTTTTAATGAAGGCTGTCTGCGTCCACCGCTGCCATTAAGGCCTCCGTGGCGATTAACCGCCTTACCCTCAGCGCCCTCCTCAAATACGAAGTCAATATGGTTAATCTCTGTATCTACAGATGCAACCACAATGCGCACAGTCTGACCTATCATAAGCTTGTTACCACTTCTGGCACCAATTGCCCTATAGGACTTCTCGTCAAAAATATAATGATCACGCATACTACGGAAAGGAATGAATCCCTCGATAGTATTAGGAAGCATTACAAAGAGACCCGCACCAATAATAGAAGTAATCTTGCCCTCATAGTGCTCGCCAACCTTATCCTTCATGTACTCGGCCGTCTTCATGTCAACAGACGCACGCTCAGCATCCACGCTGTTACGCTCCATTTCGGAACTGTGCTCAGAAACGTTACCCACAAGGCCTGCGAAATGACGTCTCTTGTTCTCGTTGTGAAGATAAGACTTGATAATTCTGTGGATATACAAGTCAGGGTATCTTCTAATAGGACTTGTGAAGTGGCAGTAAAACTTAGACGCCAGTCCAAAATGGCCCATGCAGTCTGGAGCATAACGCGCTTTCGCCATAGAGCGGAGAAGAACCGCGTCAAGCATTGGTCTCGCGTCGTCGTCCTTAATAGTTTCCATGTACTCTGTAATCATAAGTGGAGTAATCTTACCTGTAAGCTTACCCACGGCGCCGAAATTACGTGCGACGTTACAGAAACGCGCCATCTTAAGTGCTTCCGGATCCTCATGAATACGGTAAACAAATGGATAGTTCATCTTAGCAAAACGCTCCGCAACAAACTCGTTAGCGCAGATCATGAACTGCTCGATAATGCCGTTAGTAAAACTAATTGGGTAAGGCATTACGTCCTTAACAGAACCGTCGTCATTAAGAATTACCTTTGTCTCAGGAAAATCAAAATTAATGGCACCACGTGAATCACGAAGGCGCTTCTGAGTAGCAGCCAATCTCTTCATGGCCTGAAGCATAGGAAGAATCTCGCCGTACTCCTTCTCATCACCCTCCTGAGGGTCAGTAAGAAGACGATAGCACTCCTTGTAGCTCATTCTTCTGTCAGACTTAATAACACTCTCGTATACATCGCCATCAAAAGTTCTACCCTGATCATCGATAAGCATGCAGGCAGTCATAGTAAGTCTGTCTACGTTAGGATTAAGACTACAAAGACCATTACTAAGCTTAGGTGGAAGCATTGGAATAACTCTGTCCACAAGGTAAACAGAAGTAGCTCTAAGCTGGGCTTCCTTATCAAGGGCTGTATTCTCTCTTACATAATGTGAAACATCCGCGATATGAACATAGAGCTTATATGTTCCGTCAAATACCTCCTCGATGGAGATAGCATCATCAAGGTCCTTTGCCTCCTCACCATCGATAGTGATTGTAAGAAGGTTACGGTGGTCTCTTCTGCCGTTCTCAATTTCTTTCTCTACCACGTCTTCTGGTGGATTAACTGGAAGATCCTTAACCTCATTGAGGACATCCTCAGGAAAAGTCTGGGAAAGTCCAAACTGACGAAGAACCGTAAGCATCTTAACGTCGTTATTACCCATGTCACCGAGAACTTCGATTATCTTGCCTCTGAACTTACGGTCTCCTGCTGTAGGATTCAAAATCTCGCACACAACAGTCATCTTAAATGGCGCACCATTAAGATTATTTCGATCGATATCTACCATACCAAAGTTTGTTTCCTTAAAGGCTGGATCTGGAATAACAATGCCGTTATCGCCATTTTGTACCAACAAACCAATAACCTGGTTCTTAACCTGCATTGGACCTCTTGGTGCCAGCTCAGCATAGCATGTTGGCTTATCGTCGTCCTTGAAACTCATTGCTCCATTTCTCGCCTGCTGACGGAAACTCATATTCATAGCAGATCTATTCTGATATTTTGTTCTTCTCTCATATCTTGTCATCTAATCACCTCATTTCTATCTATATTATCTCATAAAAAAAGCACCCTGGCGTTAACCAGAGTGCTATTAATCTCAACTAATTCTTAAATTAAAAACCCTTTGTAAAAGCAAGGAAAAGAAGAATTGAAGAAACTGCAAATACGATTGCAACAATAAGAGTTGCCTGCTTAAGTCTCTCCTCAAGGGATCTTCCCTTTGCCTTACTATAGTATGAATCTGTATTGGAAGATGCACCAGATACAACACCCATACCGTTATCATTACCCTCCTGTGCAAGGAACAAAACGATCATTGCAATAGCAGAGATAACGTCGATAATTATAAGAAGTATGTCAATAGCGGTTAACATGAATTACGCCTCCGAAATATCCAATATACGCACTTATCACTCCATAAGCCGTTAAATAATACCATAGGTGCATCCTTGATGCAAACAGTTTTCCTTATTAATCTTCTTTGTTCACCCATCGTCTGATTGAGAACTTGTAGCCTCTTACATCAGCTCCATGAATAGCCAGACCTTCCTTAATAGTAGCGCCTGCACAAGCCTTACCGAGGTCATCAAGAGAATTAGCAAATCCAGAGCCCTCATGTGTCACAAAAGGCTTGATAATCTTGCCTTCCCAGTTATGATTCTCAAGGAATGTAAACATAGCCATTGGCATTGTATCCCAGTAGATTGGGAATCCGATATAGATTACATCATAATCAGAAATATCCATGTCGTTCTTAATCTCAGGACGTGCATTAGAGCCCTGATCCATCTTAGCCTTAGCTGTACACTCACCATATGTTTCTGGATATGGATTTACCATCTCCACCTTAAACTTATCTGCTTCTACAAACTCTGTAATAAAGTTTGCAGCAACCTCAGTGTTACCAACCTCAAGCTTCTGTACAACACTATTAAGAATATTCTCACCTGCTCTGGAGAAGAATACAATCAAATTCTTAGACATAATAAAAGCCCCCTATTCAATAAGAATAACGGGCTTTATTATAGCACTTTATTAATTCAAATTACATCTGCTCGAGACCATTATATGCACCAATGAATACTGGCATATTTGTATTGCAGTCAACAATCATGTATACAAATGGTCTGTCAAGAGTTACAAAATGTGTGTCAACCTCTACTGCTGTTGCCTTATCTACCATAACTACAGCTGTAGCTGCTGCTGCCTCAGTTCCCTCGGAGTCAACCTTAATATAAGTCTTGTGGATTACATCTGAAACATAAAGTTCAGCATCCTCACCATCAGCTTTTGTGAGCATCTTTGTGAAATTCGCGTCACGTCCGAAAGCGTCCACCATGCCCATGTTCTTAAGTGCTGGCACAAGAGTGTTTTCATAATTTGTCTCGAAAGCTGGCAAACCAAGGCAAACATCTCCGTCACCCCCCTGGAGCAGCATCGCGTTGATTTCGTCCGCGTCCAAAGTAGCAAGATAGTCTGCCATAGTCATGCCCTCTTCAGGAAGAAGAGCCACGAAAGCATAGTTTCCGTCTTCATAACGCTTGATAAAACCTTCCTCATTGTCACCGCAAAGATATCCGCCATAAATCTCATCGAACATCATGCTGACTGTAAATGTCTCGCCGTTCTCCATGGTGAACTCTCTGTCATGAATCGCATCACCCTCAAAAGGAGATCCCCACTTAGCATCAAATGTAAGAGCGTTAACGAGAACCATCTCATCTCTATCTGGGTCGAGCTTGTTAATAATAGAATCGATTCTATGGTTAGTATTTGTATCAACGAACTCATTAATATACTTAACCATGCTGTCATCAAACAAGCCAACCTGAATATCAGAGTTATAGTAATCAACGATGCTCTGTCTGAAATCCTGCTGAATTGTGTAGTTATTCTTAGAATTAAGGAAAATAGAATTAGCCTGCTTAATCTCCTCACCGCAGTACATCTCATTGTAGATATACATAAGCTCATTAACTTCATCCAGGGACATTCCCATCATCTCTTCCATCTGAGCCAAAGTCTCAGCATCAGCTCCGTTCATTGTCATACCGAGAGCGGCCATAACGGAAAGTGGTGACACCATTGTGTTATTTCCCTCATAGGAATTCTTAAGAAGCTCGATGGAAAAGTTTGTGTAACCTGCGAGTCTGTAGTTATCTACCTCATTTGATGCCTTAACAGGGTTACGCTTAATCTCAGGAAGCTCCTGCATATTAGCACTAACAGTTGTCTCCTCTGAATCCTTCTTATTCTTACGCTTAGTATCCTTATCACATCCAGTCATCATGGATGTTGCCATAAGTGCTGTCATAATTGCTGTTGCAAATCTCTTTGTTGAATTTTTCATATCTATCCTGACCTTTCTTTGTCTTACACCAATATACACGAAGACAAAGCACAAAGGTTGCATATTATTTCAAAAAATTTTTTGAAGGGAGTTAATTCTTCTCTTTCCTTCTCTCAGAGTCATAATAAAGCTCGAGTCTTTCACGGCAGCCAACAAAGACTTTTACCAGTTCTGCATCAAAGTGAGTGCCTGCGTCATTTTGAATAATCTCGAAAGCCTTGTCATAAGAAAACGCCTCTTTATAACATCTCTTGGAAACCAGCGCGTCAAAAACATCCGCGATAGCCATAATGCGTGCCTCAGCTGGAATCTCTTTGCCCTTAAGGCCCTTTGGATATCCGGAACCATCCACCTTCTCGTGATGGTAGTGTGCGACATTCTCTGCAATCTTTACAAACTGCTCTTCCTCTACACCAGTAAGAATTCGCTTAACCAGCTTGGCGCCAATCTCAGAGTGACGCTTCATCTGAGTATATTCTTCATCAGTAAACTTACCCTGCTTACGAAGGATAACATCATCTACTCCAATCTTACCGATATCGTGCATTGGGGCACTTCTCTCTACCAATTTAAGGAACTTCTTATCATATCCCATCTTGGCATTTAAGATTTCCTTGGCAAAAATTCTAACAACATCACTAGTTCTCTTAACATGACCGCCAGTACTAAGATCACGAGACTCGACTACCTGTGCCATACCGAGAATTGTCTTAGCCTGAATTCTTCTTACCTTCTTCGTTGTAGCGCTAACTTCCTGAGCCAACTTCTCATTATAGTTTTTGGTAAGCATCAGTGCCTCATGATGCTCTGTCTCATTACTTACCACCACAGTAAATCCACGACACTTATCAGTAAAATCTTTAATCATCTGAATCTTGGCATCATAGTACTCACCTTTCAGTTCGAACGTCAGATGATACTCTGGTTTTACAGATGAAAGGCCATAATAATAATCGCGATAAACTCTTACCGGCATAAGAATATTCTTCTGGAAATCGCTAGTATACTTTCTAACTGGCTCCCCCACAGAAAGTGTCTTAAGCTCTGGATAAATCTCAGTCATATAGTAATCACAACCCATATAGTTCATCTTTGTATCAAAAGCAATAAATCCTATATCGGCCAACTGGTCATTAATGATATTACGATTCTCGTAAACTGTATATATATTGGAATTATAGATAGGAGTAAGTGCACCGTACATAACAATACTGTAGAACAATGGCATGAGCTCAGTATTCATATTCATAAGTCTGTCGACAACAATACCAATCAGTACCACCAAAGAAGATAACATCAAGCGAAGAAGATCCTTGTTGTTAACAGATTTATTGGATTTTATGGAGTACATAGAAATTCCGAGAATACCAATAAAATAGATGATAATCAGCACGAGATAAATCTTATAAAGAGAACCATAATCCCATGTAATATGTGAACCAAGGCTATCTTTACTATATTTGATGTTATCGAAGAAAGTAAAACTTGTTAAATCAAATGAGATGGCAGCATACAGCACAGTCTGTATACTAACCATCACCAGAACAATCCACTTTTTGATGTTAATATGGCAAACCTCACATACCATGAAGAAAAAGAATAAAGGCAAAAAACACCCTGCAATTCGAGTTATCTTCTCGGCAAGAAGCGCCTCATAAATATTACGTGACCTACTAAGGAAGATATATCCGACATCCGCTACAATAATGGCCAAGACAGAAATAAACTGGCTCAAGCTATGTCTGACATCAGACATCTCGAGCCAAGCTAATTCAAGCATAGTTATTAACAAACATATACTATAGAAAATTACCATATTACTCCCCAAGCACGCGAATCTCGCATATATAAATTAGTTTAGCATAAATACGATGGCGAACTTGTGAACGAATTGAAACAAAAAAGTTCTCTGTTTGTAGCTGTACCTATTAGTCGCCCACCTACCATAAATCCGCAAAAATCTACCATTTACGTTTAAAAATGGTAGCAGTTGTGGTAGTTTTCGCAAAATTACCACAAAAATCAAAATCGCTACCATTTTAAGTCAAAAATGGTAGCGACTTTTGTAGTTCAGCATAATCGTTCGGTATCAGCTCAGCAAATCACCTCATTTTGAGATGATTCCCAAGAGCTGATTCAACGCCTCAGCACCGCCTCCGACGTTGATGGAGCCTACGTTTCCGCAGATACGCTCCAAACACTCGAGCTCTTTCAAGCGGTAGAGTGTTGGATTGTCATCCATCATCTTCGCAGTGTTGAGGAGCGATCTTGTGGATGCAACCTCCTCACGGCGTGTGATGACGTTGGCCTGAGCCCTTTTCTCCGCCTCAAGAACAGTGTTCATGATTGTGCGGATATTGCCAGGAAGAACCATATCCATGATTCCAGCCTCGTCCACCTCGATGCCGAGGCTCTCCTGCTTAGCACAAAGTGCATCGGCAACGCCCTGGGAGAGCATTGTTCTTGACTCGAGGAGCTGGTCCAAAGTCAAGTTGCATGCTACCTCACGAAGAGCGAGCTTGCATGCGTTAGTAAACGCATTCAAGATATCGTTCTTGCCAGTAGCGTACATCACAGGGTCAGTAACCCTGTAGGATACTGTCATGTTGACACGCACCTCTGCCTTATCGGAGGAAAGAACTTCCTGATATGGCAATGTACAGGAGATTACGCCAGTTCTCACTGACACCATCTCGATTGGAGAGTAGTCAAACTCATTACGTGGAACGTAAAAGAGATGACGACCTGCCTCAAGGAGGCTGTCGAATTTACCGTTGATGAAAAGTACACCAACGTCACCCTCTGACACTGTCTTCACACGAACAGAGTCATTGTAGCCCTTTGTCATGGCACGGAGGATACCCTCTGGCAATTTACCATCGAGGCGGTAGTCAGCCACGTCCACCATTGTGAACTCGTGGTTGCCTGCCACTTTCCAGAAAGCGTGCTTACCCTCAGGTACCACATCCTGGAAGATACCGTCCAACATGTGAACAGCAATGTTGCCCGCTGGAACATCAACTACAACAGTGTTGGAGTCGAAGTCCTCATTACCGATCATATCGGCAACTCTTACGGAGGGGCAAGCAATTTCGCCCTCCACTGGAGTCTCAACAATCTGGGAGTTGCCCCAGACGTGGTACTTGCCAGGCGCCACTGTTCTTACGAAGCGGCCGTCCTTTACAAGAATTCCATATCTGTTCTGATTTACAATAATCTTTTTCATAATCTTTTCTCCTTCTATATGTACAAAATTTAATAAACACAATTAGACGTCTCGCATTTCATAAGCGGTCCGGGGTGTAAGTCGCGCTCACATAAGGCGGACACAAGTGCTGACCTTACTAGAACCATCGACGGTATCTACTCCGGAACATGGCGTATGACCTGCTGCCTCCCGCAGGAAGCTGAGACGCCCGATTAAATCGTCATAAAAATATAAATTCTTAGTATTGATCTAACCGAAACCATGTTTTCACGAACCATGTCCGTGTGGGATTCGAACCCAATCTTTAGTGACCGGTATACACGCACGTGCACCGCCCCGTGGCCGTTTTCTTTTTCAAAAGGGACTTACTTAAGACGCCCTTACTTCGGAACCCGGTTGCCTTGGTTACTTAAGACTCGTACATCATATAGTTGGGAGATTAATCAATCACGGAAAAAAATCTGCCACTTCAATCTGACGGCTGATCCTCTCCTTAACAAGCTTTACAAAATCCACTGGTGCCTCCACTTTAACGCGGGAACCAAAGGACAAAATACCGATGAGAACCTCAGTCTCATCTGGCAAATCATATCTAATAGTGAGAAGGCACTTGTCCCCCTCCACTACGGCTTCTTTCTCATAGTGCGCGAAATTCAGCATAATGCGCTCCAAAGTGTTACTAACGTCATCCAACGGAATGGAAACAACAACCTCTCTCATCCTGCGCACGAAAGTATCCGCGCCGGTAATAACAAACTCTTCCGGCAACAACTCGACTCTAACAATATTTGAAACATTAATAATCACATTTCCCCTTGAAGTCACGCCAAGGAGACGGAACTTATCGTTCTTCTCTGAATACTCCAGACGCTCAGGCATAACATACATGTGATGCTCTTTATTTTTATTAGAGATGAAATACACATTAACTGCTCTCTTCTCATTAATGGCCCTGAGGATACTTCTCCAGTTGCTTCTATAATTGGCGTCCTCATAGTAATCGCCATTAGCAAAGCAGTCATACACCCTAATGTCTTCCCTTTTCCAAAGTGGCTCCACGTCACCAAGAAGGTCCTTAAGGTTATCGTCCTCTAAGAACAAATCAATTCTTGGATCACTTAATATAGACTTGAGCCAACGCACCTGAAGTGTAGTTAAAGGCATAGTAGGAGCATGCATCAGCTTACTCTCACCGTCTTCAAGAAGATTCCAGGTACCATCTGAAAGTGCCGCAGGAATTTCCATTATGCTCTCACGGAAAGCATATTTCATAGTAAGGTCGTTTATCTCCTTAGCAGAGACACTTCCTTTCGTACTCGCCTGACGTAATATAGCAGCCACCGCATTATAGTAGGAGCTATATAATTCACTGAATAAATTACTCATACATAGCCTCCATAGCGCGAATGTCATCCACAAATCTCTTAGTTATATTATCGTCCCCAAAATCAACAGATGTAATTCTACATATAAAAGTCCTAATCCAAGGGAACAACTCCACAGGATCATAAACATCTGCATCAAATCTGGCGTGATTATCATCAATTACAGTAACGGTACCACTACGCTTCTCGCGTGAAAGGCGCTGAAGAATATAAGTCTCCTTATCCGAATACTCCACCGTAAAAGTAACGTGCCTGGTCTCCTTCATGTTGCCAACAGATATACCCCAAATACTATTCTGAATTCTATTAAGAGTCTCCTTATATTCATCATATCTATCGCAGATATCACCAGGTTTCACTGACAAAACATAATCTATACGAAGGGGCTCGATTTTTCTGCTGCCAGTATTCATGCACATCATATACTGACGACCAGTGCTACTACTGCAATAAAGTCTGAGCGGAATAAGCTCTAATTCATTAGTGTCACCAAACTTATGACGATATCTCTTAACAACCGCAGCCTTCTTATTATTAATGCAGTCAAAAAGAGTCAGAAGGACATCACTATCAACAGTCTGATTAATAAAGTGATGCTTAAAAGAGAAATTAGATTCATCCTTTTCAGGAATCTTATCCATAATAAAAGAACCAATTACTCCAACTGGCGCCACCTCAGAATAGTAATCTAGAATATCCTCGAATTTTTCACTACCCGTTACTTCCTGGACACGATCCAGTTCCCAGAAACCTCTAGAGTAGTATGCAGTCTTACCCTTTAAGGTCTTATTAACAATACCTTCCTGCTCATACTCCTTAAGCTTCTTTCTAATGGTGGACTCATCGCAATCAAGATAATCCGACAACTCATCCACAAGATCTCTGAAAGAAATCTCTTCACAACCTAGGAGAATATCCATAAGGAAAAAGTGCATAACGATATCGCCATCCGTAAAACTGGATGTCTTCCACACGCGGAAAAGCGGATTATGTTCACCATTTCTGGAATCTATAGAAAGAAAATAACTCTTACCAGAATCATCAACATGATATTTAAGATAATCACCAAGCCAACTCTCGATTCTGTATCTCTCATCAGAATCTGAGCGCTTGCTCTTGCCTGCGATCCTCACATCAGAACCGTCACGCTTAAATCCATATATATAAAAGTCGCGAATTCTGCTCCTAACGAGCTCAAAATTCTTAATGACCTCCCTAAATGGCATATATCCTCACTATCAGAAAAATACGTTACTAATAAAAATTTCCAAACCGATACCAATAAGAATTATACCACCAAGAACAGAAGCCCAACCTGATAGCTTTGTTCCAAACTTACGACCAATAAGGATACCTACAAGGCAGATAACGAAAGTAACCGCACCGATAACAAGGCACGCACCAAGAGCCTTAACAAGACTATAGTCAGCAATAGTAAATCCAACAGAAAGTGCATCAATAGAAGTCGCTACTCCCTGCACCATGAGTGCGCCAAAAGTTACCTCTTTAATGGCTTTCTCCGAAGCATGATCCTTATCACATCTAACCTGATGGATACCTTCCTTCAGCATCTTACCTCCGATGAAAGCAAGTAGCACCAAAGCAATATAAGGAATAAAAGCCTGGAACGCTGTAAACACTATAGCTACTGTATGAACGCACACCCATCCGATAAGTGGCATGGCAAACTGGAATATAGCAAAAGTAGCAGCCATATACATCATGACCGTTCTCTTCATCTTAGGATTGTTAAGTCCGTTAGCGAGGGATACAGAGAACGCATCCATGGCAAGTCCAATACCAAGAAGAATACTATTTACAAGAAATCCTACCAATTACTTAATCTCCATTTCTATAAGCGTGCTTAAAGATTTAAACATTTACCTATTCTGTTAGTCAATGCTTACCATAAAAAGAAGGGCCCACCTCGCGGTGGACCCTCCACAAAAATTAGAGTTCTATTTAATTACTCTTCTGTCTCAACGTTATTAACAGAAGTCTTCTGAACTGATGCCTCAGCCTCAACGTTATTAACATTTACCTTAACGAGTTCCTCTGGAACACCGCTAACATTGATGTTCTTGTTTACCTTAGCATCATATGTGTTTGCACGCATGATTTCTGTGAAATCTACGCCTGTTGCCTCAGACATTGTATCGAAAACCTGCTTCATGATAATTGGCATATTTCCAGAAATCTGTGAAGCGCCATTTCCGCCTTCGCCTGCTGTGCCATAGATATTGATCTTGTCGATCTGGCCAAGTGGCTTTGCAATCTCAGCTGCCATCTGTGGCATGATGTTGATCATCATCTCAGCCATAGCTGCGCCGTTATACTTACGATAAGCCTCAGCCTTCTTCTCCATTGCCTCAGCCTCAGCAAGACCCTTAGCTCTTGCAGCCTCAGCCTCAGCGCGACCTCTTGCCTCGATACCATCAGCCTCTGCCTTATACTTAGCACGAATACCTTCAGCTTCCTGCTCAGCTGCATACTTTGCAGCCTCAGCTGCCTTCTGACGTCTGATGAGCTCAGCCTCAGCTGCTCTCTGTGCTGCGTACTTCTCAGCATCTGCCTTCTTCTCGATTGCAGCTGCGAGTTCCTGCTGACGTACTGTAACTTCCATCTGCTTGAGCTCTGCTTCACGCTCTGCCTTAGCAATCTGTGCATTTACAGTAGCTGTCTGAATTGACTTCTGCTGCTCCTGATTCTGAATTTCATAAGCTGCATCAGCCATAGCCTGTGCTGCGTCAGCGTTCTTCTTAAGCTCACTCTTCTTAATATCGAGCTCATTGTTCTTCTGAGCAATCTCTGTATCAGCCTTAACACGAGCATCGTTTGCTGCCTTGTTAGCCTCAGCCTGTGCAATAGCAACATCACGCTCTGCCTGTGCCTTAGCAATAGCTGCATCCTTCTTAATCTTGGATGTGTTATCCATACCGAGATCCATGATGAGTCCGTTCTCATCTGTTACGTTCTGGATGTTACAGGAAAGAATCTCGATACCGAGCTTATCCATATCACGTGAAGCCTTAGCCATAACCTGATCAGAGAAGGAATCTCTGTCTGTATTTACAGACTTAAGATCAAGTGTACCAATGATCTCACGCATGTTACCCTGCAAAGAATCGCTGAGGTCTTCTGCGATAGCCTGTGGCTTCTTGTTAAGAAAGTTCTTAGCTGCGAGCTGCAAACCTTCTGGATCATTCTTAATTCTGATTTTTGCAATAGCATCAACCTTTACGTTGATAAAATCATTTGTAGGAATGTATGTATCTGTCTTAATATCTACAGAAATCTGTCCAAGATAGAGCTTATCAAGTCTCTCAAAAATTGGAATTCTTACACCTGCACGTCCGATCAATACTCTTGGCTTCTTACGTGCACCAGAAATAATATATGCCTGATCTGGTGGTGCCTTTACATATCCTGCCAAAACAATCACAAGTACAATTGCGAGGATAACGCCTGCGACAATAAGATATGCATCATTAATGCCGAGGATTGCCAATGTTGAATTGAATAATACGTTTGTCATATCCTTTTCCCTTTCAAAACCTTTCTTCTTTCGAACTCGTTTTTTGTTGTGATTAGTATATACATCTAACTATTACATTATTATCCAACCGGGGAGAAATAGAAATAATTATTTACTATTTAGAATGTTCAAAAATATCGTATAAAAATAGGAGCATCTCACAATCCTTCGGTATGAGACGCTCCGTAATTTGGAACTAAAGTTAGTTTAATTATTTACGTGGATTCCAGTCTTATCAATATCAACTGTTTCCTTGCCTGTGTTTACGTGGATGCCATCTTTAAAATCGATAAGCACCTTCTCTTCACCATTGTCATTAACGACAATCTTGCCTCTCTCGGTAACATCATCTAACTTCTTAGTGGTGTACTCCATAAGGTCGAACACTGTCTTAACACCGTCATCCTTAAGCACCTTAATAGCATTTGTAGCACCTACAAAAAGTGTGATAGTTGAAAAAATCATTGCAAGAACCAGAGAGATGATACTTACAAAAAGAATATTCTTCTCAAACTTCTTCATATCAGAATCCCTCCTTTACAAGCTTTGCATTCCAGCCAATGTAACTTCCAAGGAATACGCAGAAGTACTTAACTGCAAAGTATGTTGCTGCAAAAATCGCAACTGCTGCAAGAGAGAGAGTAATACCAAGAAGAATTCCTGTTCCCACGAATGGACCCCAGAAACCTGCTGTTGTAAAAACTGCGACAGCTCCCAAAGCACTCAGAACATTAATACCAACGATTGACAATACAAAACACAAAAGTGCAATCCAGCCTGGAATTCCAACTAACAGATTAAACAGAATTACAAAGATAACTGCACCTGCTGTAGAAGACTTCTTTGGAGAAGCATTTTCTTCAACGACTGCCTCGCCCTTTTTCAAATACTTGTTGGCGAGCGTCTTTGGTTCACCGAGTTCTGTCATAATCTGATCTTCTGTCTTACCATTAGCGAGACCATCATCGAACTTCTTATTAATATCATCAAGGATAGTCTTAACTTCACTATGTGGTAAAGAACTTAACTTGAGTTCCAAATGATTAATATAATCAATTCTTCTCATGATTGAATCCTCCTATTTCCTTATTCATGAGTATGCTACAAAACAATAGCTCATAAATGGATTAATATATGGTGAAATACGAGGACCTATTTTACTAATATGCGCCCAAACGCTATCCTCGGTTCTCCATGGAGATATTAAGAATAATACCGAACGCAATATAATTTACCATCATAGCGGTACCACCAAGGCTGATAAATGGAAGTGGGATACCAGTAATAGGAAGAAGACCTACTGACATACCCATATTCTCGATAAAGTGGAATGCAAATGACGCTGCAAGACCTACGATAATATATGAGTAAGACTTACGTGACGCGCGGGATGCTACGAAAAGGCATCTGCAAAGGAAGAAGAACGCCAACAATACAACTGCAGTTGTGCCGATAAATCCCAGATGCTCAGAAATAGCAGAATAAATAAAGTCAGACTCCTTAACCGGAACGTTTACAAGAACGCCTGTGTTATTACCTGACAATCCACCTGAACGAATAGCAAGCTTTGACTGAATAAGGTTGTACTCCGCCTTAGGGTCAGAGCCCTCAAACACGAGAGAAAGGATTCTCTTCTTCTGGTAGCTCGCCAGATAGAAATTCCATACAAACGGTACACCAATAACGACAATACTTGATGCAGCGAACAGGAAGTAACGATACTTAATACCAAATACAAAGATGATACAAACCAGAGAGAAAATAATAACCATGGCTGTACCAAAGTCTGGCTGAGTAAGAATGAGAAGCATTGGTGGGCCATAAACAAGAGCAACATAACCAAGGCCTCTGAAGAAACTGATTTCCTTATTACTTACTCGTTCAAGTATTCCAGACACAACCATTACCAGTCCGATTTTAGCAAGCTCTGATGGCTGAAAAGTACCAAGAACAGGAAGGTTAAGCCAAGAATCTGCACCCCATTTATATGAGAGGTCGAAGCTGTCAATCGGAACCAGTATCAGAAGGAACAACGCGACGGCATAGATACCCCATCCAATGAAGTTCATGAACTGTGTATCAAGAATACAAATAGCAAGTGCGATAAACACACCAAGGAAAGATGCGAACACCTGTCTATAGAAGTTACCAGGATATGCCTCATAACCTACAGACAAAACCTGATTAAGAACGTAAAGACCAATAATTGTGAGCAACAGAATTGGAACGACTAGATAATAATCTACCGTTCTAAAGTAGTTAGAATTATTAAGACGTACTACTCCTGACTTCTGTCCTGCCATTAATTACTCTTCCTTTGACTCCTCTTCTACTACCTCTGCAGCTTCCTCTACTGTTTCAGTTGTCTCTACTGTTTCAGTTGTCTCTGTTGTCTCAGAAGACTCAGAAACCTCAGACACCTCAGTTTTTTCAGCAGCAACAAGGAATCTCTCAGGCAAATCAACTCTTAACTTCTCTGCGCTACGAACATAGATAATAATAGCAAGACCTGCTAATACAAGAACGAGTGAGAGAAGCTGAGATGTACGAATATTTGTAGAACCGATATAGAGTGAATCTGTACGTAATCCCTCGAGGAAGAATCTGCAGATTCCGTAGAAAATCATGTAGCAAGATGTTGTCTCATAGATATGCTTGCTTCTACTTCTGATCCAGAGAAGTGCGAAGAACAAACAAAGATTAAAAAGAGACTCGTAAAGAAATGTTGGGTGTACTGGCAAAGAGCTATTAAGATGTGGGCAGTTACGCTCAAGGTAGCTGACAACATCAGAACTTGTCATACCCCATGGGAGATTAGTAGTTGTACCAAATGCTTCCTGATTAACGAAGTTACCCCATCTACCAACAGCCTGACCAAGTGGAATATATACAATGCAGTAATCTGCACATGTGGAGAATGGAATCTTACGGATACGACACATGATATACGCGCCAAGGAAAGCTCCCATTACGCCACCATATACAGCAAGTCCACCACTTCTAGTATCGAATATTCTCTTAAAATCCTCAGAATAGTATGACCAGTTGCAAAGAACATAGTAAAGTCTCGCACCTACGATGGCACTTGGCAAAGATACGAGCAAAATGTCGCAGATAAGATCTGATGAGAACTTATTCTTCTTACAATGCATGAATCCTAATGTGGCACAAAGTGCAACACCTAATGCAATTATCAAACCGTACCAGTAAACTTCCATTCCAAAGAGATGAAAAGCTACCGGATTAACTGTAAATTTCAAACCTAATCCAGGAAAACTTACTTCTGTAGAACCCATGAGATTATTCTCCTTAAATAATAAAAATTATTTTTACTTTGCTAATATACCACTATTATCAAAATATGTCTTTGCCTGCCACTTATTTGCCTCAACCGCCTGAACCAACTCATCCTTAGATGTGAACTTAGTTTCAGGTCGGAGGAACTTAATAAGTTCTACCTTAATCTTGGCGCCATAGATATCCTCATCAAAATCGAAGATATATGTCTCAGCCAGATCAGCAACAGCATCCTCCACAGTAGGACGAAGGCCAATATTAGTTACGCCTCCGAAGACGCGATTGCCGACAGTTACACGGGATACGTAAACACCTCTTCTAGCAAGATATTTATCATCCGGAATAACCACATTTACTGTAGGGAAACCGAGCTCTCGGCCAAGCTTCTTACCCTCTACAACAATTCCGCTATAGGAGAAATATCTGCCACCAGTAAGCTCAGCATAAGTCTCCACATCACCTTCATCCAGTGACTGTCTCATCCATGTGGAAGAGATACGTCTGTCCCCGCCTGGAAGTGTCTTTGCTTTAATAACCTTTACGGCAATATCGTTTTCCATGCCGTAGGCCTTAAGTGAATTCACATCACCGGCAGCCATTTTGCCGTAACTATAGTCATCACCAACCAAAATCGCACGTGCGTTAATCAAGGTCTTAATTGTACCCTCACAAAAGTCCTCAGGTGATGTCGCCTTAAACTCATCCGTGAAGTTCAGCACGAGCATCTCATCCACGCCCGCCTCCGAAAGCACCTCAAGGCGTTCTTCCATGTTAGTCAGAAGTCGTCCGTCACCTTTAGGGAAGCCGTTAAAAGTCTGCACGAGACATGGCATTCCCTCCATTTTGGCCGCCTTTACCGCCTTACGGATGATTTCCATGTGACCCATGTGAAGCCCGTCGAAATATCCGAGTGCGCAGACCCTGCCAAAAGGCTGAAACGGTATAGTATCTGCATAAACTTTAGAAGTCTGATTAAACATCTGAAGCTAACATCCTCTCTATTCTCATTACTGTTTTGCCGTTTTCCTCGTCTGACTTGTAAAGAACGGCAGCCAGCTGGTCGCCATAGAAGGCAGCGTATTTAACATCGTATTCCACACCCTCAGGTGCAGGTGTTTTCTTACCAAGCTTTATGGCAGCAAAAGTCTTGGCACTAACCTCCAACCTTGGCATGTGACCCAAAGCAAGCACAGGGTCGACCAAGAAGTTAACACCACTCTCGCTCATGGCCTTAAGTTCCTCTTCAGTGTGAGCATCTTCCACACGGAAAGGACCGCATTTTGTTCTGCGCAGAGAAATAGCGTGGGCACCAAAGCCAGTGATCTCACCAAGGTCGTCGCAGATTTTACGGATGTAGGTGCCTTTCGAGCACTCCACGTCAAACTTGGCATAAATAGCACCGTCCTCCACCCTGATGTAATCAACATCAAGATTATAGATAGTTATAGGGGCAGCCTTAAGCTCCACTTCGATACCCTTGCGAGCGAGGTCATAGGCCTTAACACCATTAATCTTCTTGGCGGAGTACATAGGAGGAACCTGCTCCTTCATGGCTTTGATTTGCTCGAAAGCATTTCGTATCTCCTGGAAGTCATTTGCCTCCATAGCCTTAATCTCGTCATCGGAAGGCATACGGCCGCCGATTACCTGACCCTGAAGGTCCTGAGTGTCAGTGCGCTCACCGAACTTGACCACGCAGGAATAACCCTTATCGTAGCCGTCTGTGTAGCGCATAACCTTAAGAGCATCATCTACAAACACAGGAAGAAGGCCTGTAGCAAATGGGTCAAGAGTGCCCGAATGACCAACCTTCTTAGTGCCCATGAGCTTCTTGATATAGTTATCAGAAGCCATAGAAGTGATGTCCTGTTTCTTATCAAGGAGAATTATTCCACCTTTTCTCATAAAAGGCTCTGAGCCCTCCCAATTACATCATTTTTTAGTTCTTCCATTGTGAGACCAGTAGCAGTAAATCCGGAAGCTCTCTTATGACCGCCACCACCGTAAATGCCAGCAAGTGCTGTGCAGTCAAAGCTTTCCTTGGAACGAAGGTTACCACGAATACCACCGTTCTCCACTTCTCTTAATACAACTGCAAGCTCTACACCGTCGATATCACGAAGTCTGGAAACGACATCCATGATATCGTCCTTGCCCGCATTAAATTTAGCGAACATCTCTTCTGTAACGCATGTAATAGCAAGCTTTCCATCGAGGAGAAGTTCAGCATTAACACATGCTGTATTGGAAATCATGAACTCCTGTGGCTTCTTACGATCAAAGAGGTTATAGCAAACATCTGTGATGTTGCCGCCAAGCTCCATAAGACAACCAGCAGTAGTCAAAGTCTCTGGTCTTGTATTGGAATAAGTGAATCTTCCTGTATCAGTTACGATACCTGTAAGGAGCGCCTGGGCAGCCTTAGGAGACAACACTTTATCAAGTGCCATATTGAGTTCCTCTGCCACCTTGGAAGCTGCGTAGAAAACCAGCTCACAGGCAGATGATGCCTTAGGCTCGATCCATTTATAATCATCAGAAAGGTTAGTTACTTCGTGATGATCAATATCAAGGGCCACTGTATCGAGGCTATCAAAAATAGCTCCGCAATCACCCATTCTATGTCCTTCTGAACAGTCGACTGACATTCTCATAGAATATGAAGAGCCATCGATCTTATCCCCTGCCTTAAAGTCGGCGGTTGGATAGAAAAGGCAGTCCTCAACATTCATAAAAGACATATTCTCTGGAAGCTTCTCAGGCATACAAACGTAAGCCTTGGCACCCAGTCCACGAAAAAGCAATACAACTGCGCAGGATGAACCTACGCAGTCGCCGTCAACACTTTTATGTGGGAAAACGAGAATAGTATCACCTGAAGCCTTAAGCGAATTAGCGGCTTCAATTATTCTCTTTGCCATTCTTGTGGCATTTTCCGCATACAATATGTTCATTAATTATTCCTCATCATCCTTGATACCAAGTTCTTCACGTCTCTTCTTATCCTCGTCGAGGGTTCTGTCAATAATAGCATTCATTCTTGCAGCCTCTTCGAGAGTATTGTCCAGCTTGAAGTGAAGTTCAGGAGCAACTCTTAAGTTGATGCGCTTACACATCTCAAATCTTATGAAGCCCTTTGCCTTCTCGATTGCTTTCATGCAATCGTTCTTAACCTGGTCATTACCAAATACAGAAACGTTAATAGTGGCATGTGACAAATCAGATGTCATCTTTACACTTGTAACTGAAGTGAGAAGTGGGATTCTCGGATCTTTTACCTTATTAGTAATAATATCCGAGATAACCTTCTGCATCTCATCTCCAACTACAGCAGCTCTGTTTTTACGCATCGCGCTCTACCTCACGATTCTCAAATGACTCGATGATATCGCCGAGCTTGATGTCGTTGAAGTTCTCTACTGAGAGACCACACTCATAACCAGCATTAACTTCCTTAACAGCATCCTTCATTCTCTGGAGAGAACCAAGCTTACCTGTATATACAACAACATCGTCTCTTACAACTCTTACACCGCAGTCTCTCTTAACCTTACCATCAAGTACGTAAGCACCACCGATAGTACCTACACCAGAAACCTTGAAGAGCTCACGAATCTCAACGTGACCGAGAACAACTTCCTCGAATGTAGGAGCAAGCATTCCCTTCATAGCCTTCTCAACATCCTCGATAGCATTATAGATAACGCTATAAAGTCTAATGTCTACGCCAGCTTCCTTAGCCTTCTCAATAATCATTGCGTTAGGTCTTACGTTAAATCCGATTACGATAGCGTTAGAAACGTCAGCGAGAGTAATATCGGACTCGTTGATGGCACCAACACCACCGTGAACAACCTTAACTCTAACCTCGTCGTTTGTAAGTCTCTCGAGGGACTGAGTAACAGCCTCAACAGAACCCTGAACGTCGGCCTTGATGATGAGGTTGAGATCCTTAACATCACCCTGAGCGAGCTGAGCAGCGAGAGACTCGAGAGACATCTTAGAACTCTTTCTAATCTTCTCCTCACGCTCCTTAATCTTTCTCTTCTCAACGAGCTGACGAGCCATCTTATCGTCTGTAACTGCGTAAAGCATATCACCAGCTTCTGGTACTTCTGGGAGACCAAGAATCTCTACTGGTGTAGAAGGACCAGCCTTCTTAATGTCCTTACCCTTATCGTCTGTCATAGCACGAACGTTACCGATCATAGCGCCGCATACTACTGTGTCACCCTGCTTGAGTGTACCTCTCTGAACGAGAACAGTAGCAACAGGACCTCTGTTCTTATCGAGCTTAGCCTCGATAACAGCACCCTTTGCCTGACGTGTAGGATCAGCCTTAAGCTCCTTAACATCTGCAACGAGAAGAACGTTCTCGAGGAGATCATCGATACCATCACCCTTCTTAGCGGATACTGGGCACATGATTGTGGAACCACCCCACTCCTCAGGAATGAGCTCATACTGTGTAAGTTCCTGCTTTACCTTCTCTGGATTTGCACCTGGCTTATCAATCTTGTTGATAGCAACAACGATTTCTGTACCAGCAGCCTTAGCGTGGTTAATAGACTCGATTGTCTGTGGCATTACACCATCATCAGCAGCAACTACGAGAATTGCGATATCTGTAAAGTTAGCACCACGAGCACGCATTGTTGTGAACGCCTCGTGACCTGGAGTATCGAGGAATGTGATCTGACGACCCTTAGTTCTTACTGTGTAAGCACCAATATGCTGTGTGATACCACCAGCCTCGCCTGCAACTACAGAAGCAGATCTGATTCTGTCGAGGAGGGATGTCTTACCATGGTCAACGTGACCCATAACTACAACTACTGGAGGTCTAGCAACCAATCCCTCTGGATTATCCTCACCCTCATCGATAAGGATATCTTCCTCTGTCTTCTCCTCAAGGAGAGTAGCGTTGATACCAAAAGCATCAGCAACGAGACAAGCTGTATCGAAGTCGAGCTCCTGGTTCAAAGTAGCCATGATACCAAGCTTCATGAGCTCCTTAATAACATCACCAGACTTCTTACCGATACCCTCAGCAAAGTCCTTAACAGTGATAAAAGCTGGGATCTGAACATCAGTGATTACCTGCTCAACAACTGGTGCAGCCTGATAAGAAGACTTATTCTTCTTCTTCTTTCTGCCGTATGAGAAATCATCGTAATCACCATCAGCATTAATTCTGCCGTTGAACTGATCCTTACCTCTGTTACGCTTGTCGTTCTGGTTATTACCATGAGCGTCACGCTTAGCTTCGTTATCGTTATGTCTCTTCTCCATAGCAGAACGCTCAGCGAAAGCAGCACGGCTCTTCTTCATCTCATCGAGAGGAGTCTCTGTCTTAGGCTTGGATGCTCTTCTTGGAGCTGGACGATTTGGTGTGGAATCATCATCCTTATCCTTAGGGAATCCGCCTCCCTGGCCGCCACGGTTGCCACCGAAGCCACCCTGATTACGGTCACGGTTGCCGCCGAAACCGCCACCCTGACCATTACGATCACGGTTACCGCCAAAGCCGCCGCCCTGGCCGTTACGATCACGGTTACCATTGTAACCACCCTGACCACCACGGTTATCTCTGTAACCACCGCGGCCCTTGTTAGGGATAATTGTGGAACTTCTTACTGTCTCAGGCATCTGAACAACAGCAGAAGAAATCTTTGTTCTGTCTACAACTGCAGGAGAAACCTTTGTCTCCTTCTTAGGCTCAGCCTTTGGTGCCTCTGCCTTAGGCTTTGCCTCCTCCTTAGGAGCTTCTGCCTTAGGAGCCTCAGCCTTTGGTGCAGGCTTCTCTGCCTTAGGAGCAGCCTCTGTCTTCTTAGTTGTTGTCTTCTTTGCAGGCGCCTTCTCTGCCTTCTCAGCCTTAGCTGCTGGCTCTGCCTTAGGAGCTGCTTTCGCCTTCTCCTCAGTAGCCTTCTTAGCTGGCTTCTCTGCCTTTACTGCAGGCTCAGCCTTAGGTGCTTCTGCCTTTGGAGCCTCTGCCTTAGGAGCAGCTGCTTCTTCTTTCTTCTCAGACTCTGCTGCAGGAGCAGCGGCCTTCTTATGAATACGTCTTACACGCATCTCCTTATTACCAGAGACACCACCGACGATAAGTGACTTATTGTTATCTGCACTATCTTTCATTAAGTTCTGTCCTCCGTATCGTTTTCTGAATAATCCTCAAACATTACCTGGAGTTTATCTGCAAACCCCTTATCAGTAATTACAGCCACAGCACGCTTTGGCTTGCCAAGGGCATAACCAATCTCACAGGAATCTGCAAATCTATAAGCAGCCGGTGCGTCATGCTCAGATGACTCACATGCGTCAAGAATCTTACTCATTGTGTTACGGGAAACGTCCTGTGCGAAAACAATAAGCTTTGCCTCACCATCAAGAACGGAAGCAACTACTGCGTCACAACCAGATACCACCTTGTTGGCTCTCATGGCCAATCCCATAAACTTAAGAATATTTTCCTTACTTGTCATTTACTTTCCTCTCGTTGTTAACCATGCCTTACTGCTGAGCCTGCTTCATGATGTCTGAAGCAAGTGCGCGGAGCTCATCATCTGAGCTACCACCCTTAAGACCTCTAGAAATTCTGTGAGCCTTAATCTCCAGCATAATGCATGACTCTTGCTTGCAAAGGTATGCTCCACGACCTGGATGCTTACCAGTTGGGTCATACATAATATTGCCATCCTCACCCAGAACGACTCTTAAGAGTTCTTTCTTATCACGTCTTTCCTTGCAGGATACGCACATTCTCTGCGGCTGTTTCTTCATGATTAGTTCTCGTCTCCTTCTGCAACCTGGAATCTGTCAATTACAGACTGGGAAGCAAGAGAAGCCTCATCAGACTCTTTCTTGATATCAATCTTGAAGCCTGTAAGACGAGCTGCAAGACGAACATTCTGTCCGCTTCTACCGATAGCGAGGTTGAACTGTGAATCAGGTACGATAACCTTAGCGGAACGCTCCTGAGAACCGTCATCTCTTGTTGTAATCTCTGTATCAACGCGGATAGCCTTAGCTGGCTGGAGAGCCTCGCTGATAAAGAGTGCTGGATCCTCATTCCAGTCGATGATATCAATCTTCTCACCGTTAAGCTCATTGATGATAGCCTGTACACGCTGACCTCTCTGGCCTACGCATGAACCCTTAGCATCGATGTTCTCATCACGTGAGTAAACAGCAACCTTAGCTCTTGAACCAGCCTCACGGGAAACTGCCTTGATGATAACCTCACCAGACTTGATCTCTGGGATCTCGAGCTCGAAAAGCTTTCTAACGAGCTCTGGTGCGTTACGGCTGAGCTTAACAGAAGGTCTACCTGTCTCAGATGTCTTACCCTTGCTGTCGTGAAGCTCTACACCGAGAACGAGGAACTTCATTGTCTTGTTTGTGTCATAAGACTCGCCTCTGATCTGATCTCTAAGGGAGAGCTCAGCCTCAGCTCTGTCAATGTCAACATATACGTTACGGTTATCCTTACGGAGGATTACACCGCTAACAAGCTCGCCAACCTTATCACCAAACTCGTTCTGAATTCTGTGATACTCTACATCTCTAACCTTCTGAGAGATAGCACTCTTAGCAGCACCAGCAGCGAGACGGCCGAGCTTATCTACCTCGATACCTACCTCAATCTGGTCACCAATCTCACAGTCGCTATCCATCTGAAGAGCTGCCTCGAGGGAAATCTCTGTATCCTCATCGAATACTTCCTCTACAACATCTACAAGCTTATATACGAAAATCTCACCTGTCTCACGGTCGATTTCTGCCTGAACATTACTCTTTGTCTGATCGTTAAACTCTTTCTTAAAAGCAGCTACAATACCACTCTCTACTGCCTGGAGAAGCTCCTCCTCATCAATTCCACGCTCCTTAGCGAGCATCTGAATTGCCTCAAGAACGCTATCTCTTGGTTCTTCCTGCTGAATCTTCTTTGCCATCTTATATAACCTCCTAAATTAATTAAAAACTTTATTAAAATTCGATATGCCTTACAGCCTTCGAAATGTTCTTATACTCAACTGTTACCGTCTTTGTTGTCTTCTTTTCTTCAACCTCAAAAGTTACAGCGTCTTTATCCGAACTCTTGATAAGACCAACAAAGGTCTTCATTCCCTCAATCTCTGCGAAAAGATTAACGTCAATCTTCTCACCCTCGTATCTCAGGTAATCTGCGTGATCACTAAGAGGTCTTGTAAGTCCTGGTGAGGATACCTCGAAATAATCTGCGTCATGGGTAAGCTTCTCGTCAAAAATCACATCAATAACTCTGCTGAAGTTCTCACAGTCATCAACATTGATTCCACCCTTACGATCGATGAACAATCTCAAGAAAGTATCCTGTCCTTCTTTCTTGTATTCTGCGTCAACGAGATCGTAACCCATCTCCTTGGCAACAGGCTCTGCTAACTCGAAAGCAGCCTGTGCAATCTTGGATCTTTTTGCCATTAAAATCTCCTTTAAATTTGCTTTTAACAAAAAGAAAACGGACTTCGAAAAGCCCGTTTACTTAATTAAGTAAATATCAACATTACGATAATAGCATAATTGAACTTTTGAGGCAAACTCTTTTTTGCCGATAATCGTTTAATATTTATTAATATTTTGACTATTCTTTTTGCATACTGCATAAAGTAAAATATATTTATCTGAATGAAGGATTTCACCTACCTCAGAAAAATGAGAATTTTAAGGAGAAAACACTATGATTAAGATTATTGCAGGTGAAAAGGGTACAGGAAAAACAGCAATGCTCGTAGAGGACATTAACTCTGTAGCAGCACAGGATAACAACATCGTTTGCATCGAGAGAGGCGACAGACTTGATCAGCTTCTTAAGCCTAATGTAAGACTTGTTAATATTAAGGAATATCCAGTTTGTGGTTTTGATCAGCTCCTCGCTTTTATCGCAGGTATCTGCTCCAAGGATTATGATCTTACACACATCTATATCGACAGCATCCGTAAGGTTTCTGGAAATGATGACCTCACAGGACTTGATGCTTTTGTAACAAAGCTCGATGCTTTCCTTAAGGACACTCCAGTTACAGCTACAATTATCGTATCCGATAAGAAGGAAGCTCTCCCTGCTGATGTTCAGGCATTCTGCTAATTAGGTGAACACCAAAGTGCAATTTATAAGCTGCTCCTTAGGGGGCAGCTTTTTTATGTTTAATTTTTCTAGGCACCTCTTCCCTGACGTCAATTAATGAACCGTAGTCTGAATGTAATATTACGGAAACCAATGTCATTTTTTCTAGTATTACAATCATAATGTATTAATAACAAAAAAGGATGGTGTTTTTCATGGGCTTTCTTAAGGAATTCAAAGAGTTCGCTCTTAAAGGAAACGTAATGGATATGGCGGTCGGTGTTCTTATCGGTGGAGCATTCTCCGGCATCGTAACTGCACTTACAACAGATTTTATTAACCCACTTATCGCTGTAGCAGGCGGAGCTGAGGTTGCAGGCAAGATTCAGATCGGCAAGCAGCTTGTAGAGACAGAAGTTGATGGCCAGATCGTTAAGACAATGGAGCCTATCTTCCTTAACTGGGGTGATTTCGTAACAGCAATTATTAACTTCCTTATTCTTGCACTTGTTCTTTTCCTTCTCATCAAGGGTATGAACAAGCTTACATCACTTGGCAAGAAGAAAGAAGAAGAGAAGCCAGCTGCTCCACCAGAGCCATCTGATGAGGCTAAGCTCCTTTCCGAGATTAAGGATATTCTTGCTGCTAAGTAATTAATTTAAATATAAAAGCTGTAAAGCTCTTATAGGTAATTTTGCATAATAGAGGGGATGAGTACTCATCCCCTTTATTATTTGTATTTAATTACACTGTGGACAAATACCATAGGTGGACAAAGCGACTGTCTGAACTACGGCTCCATCCAACTCCTCATAGTTAATATTACGATCGCATTTAATATCATAAATAGAATTACATTTGTTGCAGAAGAAATGACCATGAAAGCCATACACACCATCATAATGATATTCACCATCTGGACTAAGCAAACGTCTCACAAGACCTGCCTCATAGAGCTTCTCAGTTACGTTATAAACAGATGCTAGAGACATCTTCTCACTATTCGCTTTAACCGCCTCAAATATTCTGTCACAAGTAGGATGTGACTTATCCTTCATAAGGAAATCAAGTATTGCTACTCTAGGTCCAGTTACCCTAATACCAGCTTCTCGAAGTCTATCCTGAGCGCTTAATGCAGTTGGTTGAATTGTCATATATCCCTCTCAAAAATAATACGCTAATTTAGAATTGTTTTAAATTATATCAATTATTAGCAATAAAAAAAAGAAGAATTACTTCTTCTTTTTCTTAGTTTTATCTTTGTCTTTATCTTTGTTCTTCTTCTTTTTCTTCTTGTCTTTATCCTTAAGTTTCTTATCCTTAGTGTCAGGCTCTTCCACCACAACTGGTTTCTTTACCACCTTTGGCTTTGAAACAGGCTTTACTGCTGGCTTAGTTGCAGGCTTCTTACTTACCGCTTTAGTAATCTCCACAGTAACTGTCGTTTCCTGATTAAGAGATATGATTGCATCAGCGATTGACTTAACTGTTGTCTTGTTGATGGAATACCACACGCAGCGACCTTCCTTGCGAGCAGTAACAAGACCTGCACCGAGAAGCACGTTCATATGATGTGAAAGTGTTGGCTGTGTAAGATCAAGCTTGTCCAGGATGTCCTTGCCACGAAGCTTGCCTGACTGACCAATAATTGACAGAATGCTCTGACGCATTGGCTCAGCCATAACTGTAAGTGCTGCACTGTATTTAGCTAACCCCTTCTGCATTGCCCTCTCCTTTATGCGATAAGCTGATCCTTAAGTGCCTCTTCAAACTCTACAAGATTAGCACATGCAATAACTTCTGTATTATCCTCGAGAAGGATATCGTCCTCACCTCTTACGAGAACTGTCATAGGAACACCGAGCTTCTTAAGAAGGAGAAGCTGATAGTCCTTGCTAGCCTCTACAGAGAGGTACTTGCAAAGAAGTCTTAATACCTGCTTTGCGTCCTCGAGATAAATACCAGACTGCTTCATAAGGTTATCAACAACATACATTCCAAATACGTCGTTAAAATCAAGCATATCCTTCATAGGATATACGCTGCAGAAAGCTGTAATAGAAAGCTTGGAAACAATATCAATTTCCTTAAAGTCCTTAAGAGGAATCTTGAAGCTCTTAACATTTGCGGAGAAAAGTTCCTGCATCTGCTCAACACTTAACTCGTTCTTAAGCTCCTTAATTCTGTCGATTCTTGTGAGAATCTTTGTACGAGGGAAATATGTTGCCTGACCAGTAGCAGTTGCTCTATGAATAAACCAAGACTCTGGAATGAGATTCATTCTCTTCCATCTGTACAAAGTTCCGTATGAGATCTGTGCAAGTCTTAATAACTGCTTCTTGGAGATTAATTCTTCTTCTGACATATTCACACTACCTCGTAATAATATTGATGATTCCATTTTAATGGAACAATGTTACATTGGCGGGTCAGATGAGTGTTAAAAAGAGCACAAAAAAGACCACACCAGAGTCGATTCAACTATCATTCCTTAGTTGATAAAGAAGTTAAAATTG
>JAKSRI010000003.1 GCA_024403695.1 Saccharofermentans sp.
CTAAGCGCCATCTTTATAAATTCCCAACAATCATCAGGAGAATCCGCACATGCAGTGATAGCTATTGAACTTTTTATTCCCATAATCGGACCAGTGCCATATCTGCTTGGAACGCCACATAATCTCCAATCGGAATATCTGTGACCATATCTTTCACAAAGCACAAAATTCAAATTAACCATGTCCATGCCCTTGGAATATTCATCACTACGGCTAAGCGTATAAAACTCAGAAGAATTAACAATCATGTTCCTGAAATCATCATTATCAACATCTAATTTTCCGTTAGCAGCGTAATCCACCAAACTATTACGCGCGGCCGGTATCGCAGCATCTCCTTTTGTACCCCAATAATTATAACTACCATAAGATTCTGCGAAGCATCTATACTCATCATATGTAAATCCATTTTTATCGCTGTTCAGACATGCTGAATCGACGAGCATTCCATACATCTGTATTTCCAAAGGCATAACATACTGAGAACCTTCAACCTGTAATGGTGTGAAAGCACAATCAAAATAATCTTCTCGATTAACCCCCTGTTTACCATCAATATAGTCATTAAGATTCAAAGCTACATCTTCGCTAAGGAAACAAGCATTCTCATTTACATTCAACAAAATATCTGGTCCGCTGCCATTTTTAATATCTTCTACAAGCTTATCCACAATATCTACAGAATCCTGTTCAAGCAAATAAGCATTATATTCATAGCTAACCTGAATATAATAGTCAGCATTATTTCTGTTAAAAGCACTTACTGCATAACAATCGATATCAGTATCAAATCCTAGTTGCGCTGCTTCAATTATGGTCTTTCCAGCATTAGGATTATTCTGAGACTTTGTAAGAATAATCAACTCTCGACCGAACAAATCCTCGTCTTCTGTACATCCACCCATACGTTGTAATATGAGAGTGTCACTATCTGCATATACCAAGTAATAGTTCAAAAACAAAGCACAATTAAGATATGAACAATTACGATCATATACCGCCTCTTCTTCATGTGTTCTCAAATTATATCTAGAGATAAAACCTCTCTGATCATAATGGTAAACATATTCCCCATAAAGCATGTAGTTGTAGTACATACCTAACATATCTTCAGAGAAATTCATCTCCATAATCTCACCAGTCTGGCCGTCGGCACACCAGAATTTACCATCCATCTCAAATAGAACATTACCTTCAGAGTCCAAACTCCAATTAACACACTGACTATTTACAAATATCTCATTAATCACATTGCCAGCCATATCAGTAACAAGAAAACCTGCTCTGCTATCTCGACTTCCGTAACATTCAAAAAATGTATAAATACGATCATCAAAAACAACAGATTGACCAAGCGCGCTAATCATAACCGACACATCTGCAAATGCTTTACTCTTCTCTACAGCCTCTCCATTTGCAAAATCCAAAGTATATAGCTTCCAATTATTTCCAGTCTTACCATAAGCAACAAATTCATCACCGATTTGAAAAGCATCACTATAAATAACATCATTCTCATTTATAGCTCCGATAAGAGTGCCGTCCATGGAATAACACACAAGCTGGCGATCATAATTACCACTCTGATTCATTTGAGAAACACGGAAAACTACATAATCTTTACTAACAAACGTTACATAGTAATTGTAAGAACTTTCGCCAAACGTCATAACAGTGCTGTCATACCACAACGAATCCTCACCAAGTATGGTTACGCCCTTCACGGCACGACCATTAAAGAGAAAACTTCCCACACCCATCGTTAAGAGAATGGTAACTACCAAAGTTACTGCCACACTTTTACGAGACTTGCGCATAATATTTAGGATACGGGTCTTGATAAAGCTTTTGTTACGACCGCTCATGGAAGTGGACACTGTCATTCTTCCACTTAATCCAGACATTTTAGCAACAAAATTTATCAACATCTCGCCGTACTCAGCCTTGTTTTCCTCACCAAGAAGTTTGATAACTCTCTCATCAACCGCCATCTCATTATCACGCTGCACAAGAATCGCCGCCATCCACACGAGAGGATCAAACCAGAACATAGTCATAACAATATACTTAACTACTACCCAAAAATTATCTCCAATGGAGTAGTGACAACACTCATGACAGACAGCATATTTGTAATCCATGCTCTCTTTATCCAAATCATCGCTAACATAAATGTTATGTCCAAGAAGAAACGGTGAACTGATACCATGAAGCTTATACACCTTAAGGCCACCATAAGGGGCACGCGCATAGAATTCACGGTGTGTTCTTGTCCTCTTGGCGAAAGCAACATTATTCACTACAAGAAACGCAGCCATAAGAATAGCGCCTGCAAACCAAACGTATCCAGCATATGTCATACACTCCTGATATGACAAAACATGTTTCTGTGAAACAGACTTCTTAGTAGAAGATATCGGTGTATTAGTATCCGCCTGGGAACCCTTAGCTGTAGTGTCATCAGATGCTATCTCGTTTGGAATATTCTCCTCAGATGATTTACCCACAAGCATTTCATAGGTCTCACTATCAATACTACTTGCACCAACAGTAACAGGAACATAATTCTCTACTGTCTTATTAAAAGACATAGGAATCTGAGATATTCCATAACCAACTAAGAATATTGGGAGTAGCAACCACATGGCGTATTGCATTTTACGTGAAATCCATCCGTCAACAACAGCCCTGATAATTACTATTGCAATAATCAATATATTAAAAGCGATAAACCAGTTCATCACTTGCTGCCTTTCTCGATAATACGATGAAGCTCATCAATCTCATCCTGTGTAAGCGCCTCCTGATTAAGCAGACTACTTATCATAAGACCAATATTTCCTCTATAAAACTTATTAAGAAAAGTCTTTGTCTCTTCTAATTCAGCTTCGTCTCTTCTGATGCTTGGATAATATTTTTTTGTTTTATTCTCGGCCTCAAAATATATACTTCCCTTGTTATCCATTCTCTTGAGAAGTGTAATTACTGTAGACTTTGTCCACCCCTTAGACTCCTCAAGTTCATGAGTAATTTCCATAGTCGTCATAGGACCTTTTTCCCAGAGAAGTTCCATAATATTCCATTCTGTATCTGCAAGTTTAATCATATATATCTCCAATTATTTTGTTAGAAATGAAAATAGGTCGACATAAGTAAACCTGTTCTAGCTTGAATATACGCCATTGGTTTACTGATGTCAACCTGTCGTTCTTCTTTTTCAGATATTAATAAGGAGCGGATTTCTCCACTCCCAATATTCACATTATTATACGAACTGTATTTTCTTTTTATCCCTTACACATTGATCTAGATACAAGTTAATTAGCACCTGATATGGCACCCCAGATTCTGCAGACATCTCTTTAAAATATTCTACAGTTGATGTATTGAGATTCATTGTTACCTGTTGTTTAGTTTTCGATGTATATGGATTCTTTCTTGGATTTAAATTCTTGATGTCATATTCGTCTCTCATTTATATCACCATCTTTCATTAATCTCATAATATTGCTTAGCCTCTGTTTTTGTTGCCTTACGAGCGGAAATTATTCTAATAGTATTTTCTTCACCTCGGTAACAGTGACATACAACCAACATTCTAGGTTTACAACTCATTCCAATCAAAATAAATCGCTGTTCATCAATAGAATGATCCGGATCATCAAATAAAATCGCTTTCTCATCATCAAAAACTGTTTTTGCTTCTTCGAAAGATATTCCTTCATGTTTTTTCTCGTTTTTGAAAGCCTTATTGTTATCCCACTCAAACTCAAGCTCTTTCATAATTGTATTATAATTACCTCATAATTATTAGTCAAATAATCTGTTATTGATTTCTTTGCTAAATAAAGCATATAAAAACCATCTGGCCATTAATGGGACACACACACTTCCACCATCACCAAGCACCAAACGCAGAAAATATCAATCCCATTAATGGGACACTTCCCTTCTGTTCAAAATCGAATAACTTGATATAATTAGTTTATGGCTAAGAAAAACACTATTTATTTTTGTAAAGAATGCGGATATGAGACTTCAGGCTGGATGGGTAAGTGTCCAGGATGCGGAAGTTTCAATGCCCTTGTAGAAGCACCTAAGGAAGATACTGCTAGCAATAAAACCAGCAGTCAGAACGGGGCGCCTGCATATAAGGCTGCTAGTTTTAACTGGACCAAGAGCTCAGGTACAGTAAGACTTAAGGATGCAGGTAAAGAAGAATACGTAAGATTTAAGACTGGAATTGATGCACTTGATAACTTATTCGGTGGCGGCATCACTAATGGCTCCGTTACCCTCGTAGGTGGAGAACCTGGAATAGGTAAATCAACTGTACTTTTACAGCTGGCTGATTCATATAAAGATGACGGCGATGTTCTCTATGTATCAGGCGAGGAGTCTCCTGCTCAGATTGGCATGCGTGCAGAACGTCTTGGAATTACCAATGACAGAATTATCATCTGTGCTCAGACTAGTTTCGAATTAATCGCAGAAGAGATGCAGCGCATTAAGCCATCTCTTTGCATTATTGATTCCATTCAGACTTTATATTCAGAGTCTATTAGCGGAACACCTGGTTCTGTATCACAGGCTCGTGAAGTAACTGCTGGACTTATCAGAATTGCCAAGAGTAATAATATGCCTATTATTCTTGTTGGACATGTAACTAAGGAAGGCTCTATCGCTGGTCCTAAGACTATCGAGCACATGGTAGATACAGTTCTCTATTTTGAGGGTGATAACACAGGTAGTTACAGAATGCTCAGAAGTGTTAAGAACAGATTCGGTAAGTCATCTGAGATTGCTTTCTTCGAGATGACTCAGTCCGGTCTTGTTCCTGTTGATAACAGCTCTGCCCTTCTCGTTATGGGTCGTCCACTTCAGGCGCCAGGTTCTGCGCTTACATCTACTATGGAAGGTGCCAAGGCTCTCACTATCGAGATTCAGGCATTAGCTTCTAACACATGTTATGGAACACCTCAGCGTATGACTTCTGGACCAGACAGATCTAGAGTTACTATGCTTCTTGCTATTGCTGAGCAGACATTTAAGCTTGGCCTGGCAACCAAGGACTGTTTCATTAACGTCATAGGTGGACTCAGAATCACTGATCCTTCCTGTGACCTTGCTATAATAGCCGCAGTGGTATCTTCTTCACGTGGAATTCCCCTTAAGGAGAATACACTCATTCTTGGCGAGGTAGGCCTTACTGGAGAACTCAGACCAGTTTCTCAGTTAAGTGCCCGTATCCTCGAGGCTAATCGCGTGGGAATTACCAGAGTAGTTCTACCTGGTTCTACCCGTTCTGCAATCGAGAAAGATGCAACACTCGCTACTAAAGCAGAATATTTCTTTGTAGATAATATCTCGGAGGCAACAGATGTCCTGTTCTCATAAGATTTATGTAATCATCCCTGCTGCTGGTTCTGGCTCCAGAATGGGCAAGAACAGCAATAAGTTATTTATGAAAATCGGTGACAAAACTGTCATCGAGCGTACTTTAGACGCTTTCAATAACTACGGTAATATTTACGCTATCGTTGTTACCAATGAAGAAAATCTGGAAGAACTTAGAAGACTTCAGAATACTAATTATCCATTCATAAAGTCAGTTATTCTTGGCGGTAATTCTAGAACTGAATCCGTAAGCAAAGGTGTAGATGAACTTGCTAATATCGAGGATGGACCAACTGCAGATGATTATGTATTTATCCATGATGGCGCGCGCTGCATGATTACTAAAGATGTCATCGACAATTGTGTTGAAGGTCTTGCTGATAACAAGGTTTGTGTTGCCGGTGTTCAGGCAAAGAATACTATCAAGGTTGTACACGATGGTATTGTCGAATCTACTCCTGATCGCTCTACTTTATACGAAGTTCAGACACCTCAGTGTTTTCATTACAATGTGCTTAAGAAGTCATATGGCAATGCTAAGGAAAACAATATCGAAGCTACAGATGATACTGCTCTGGCAGAACTTCTCGGATATAAGGTAGCTATAGTTGAGGGTTCTTATTCCAACATCAAAATAACAACCCCTGAGGATATTATCTTCGCTCAAGGAATCTCATAAAACTATATATTCCCTTTTCACTTTAGCGTGCTATACACGATAAAAACATTTTGTAAATAAACACGCCTGTCCATTGTTTGACGCCAGTCAAATATTATATAGTGAATAAGAATATTTGAGAAAAGGGAACAACAAATGCAGATTAAAGACTTATCACCTCGCGAGGTGTATCGCTATTTTAGTGATATCGTAACGATACCACATGGTTCTGGTAACACCGACGCGATTGCTGAGTACTGTGTTAATTTCGCGAAGTCACACGGTTATAAATATGATCGTGATGCTTCAAATAATGTAATAATCTACGCACCAGGAACTCTAGGCTATGAGAATAGTAACCCTATTATCTTGCAGGGTCATCTTGATATGGTTTGCGAGAAGAAACCTGACTGCCAGATTAATATGGAAAATGATGGCCTGGAAGTATGTACCGATGGCATTAATGTATGGGCTATTGGTACTACCCTTGGTGGTGACGATGGAATCGCCGTTGCTTTTATTCTCGCAATTTTGGATTCAAACGATATTCCACATCCACCAATTGAGGCTCTTCTCACAGCTGATGAGGAGATTGGAATGCTTGGCGCACGTGCTGTGGATTGCAGCAAACTTACTGCCAAAGCCATGATCAACATCGACTCCGAAGAGGAGGGAATTATTATTGTAAGTTGCGCAGGGGGAGTTAGAAGCACTTGCAATATTCCATTCGAGAGTGAGAACGCACCCGAAGACTATAAGGCTTATAAGGTTGCCATAAAAGGTCTTCGTGGGGGTCACTCTGGTATGGAGATTGATAAGCAGCGCGATAACAGCATCAAACTTATGGGTAACGTGCTTTCGCGCATGGCCCGTTCCAGTGACATCAGACTGGCATCCTTAAGTGGTGGTGGCAAAGAAAATGCCATCCCTAGTAATTCTGAAGCAATTATCCTGGTTAGCTCACAGGACACTCACACTTTGGAGTTCAGTGTAAGAGAATACCTGAAGCTCCTTCACCAAGAGTTATCCATTACAGAGCCTAACCTTCAGATTACTGCAGAGCCTGTTGAATACCAGGGCAAAGCAATGACTCTCGAAAGTTCGAGAAGACTTATCTTCACTATTCATCAGATTCCAACTGGTCTTCAGAAAATGAGTCCTGAAATTCCTGGTCTTGTTCAGACTTCTCTTAATATGGGAACCTGCGTTACCAACGAGAATGACCTCGAACTTAGATTCATGATTAGAAGTAATACAGGAAGCGGCAAGCAGTTCCTTCTGGAACGTCTCACCTCTTTTACTGAGTATATGGGCGGCACTGTAACTAATAAGAACGACTACCCTGCATGGGAGTATCGCATTAAGTCAGACCTTAGAGAAACTTTGGTTAAGAGCTATAAAGAGGTTTATGGAAGTGCACCTCAGATCACAGCAATTCATGCTGGTCTCGAGTGCGGAATCCTCTCAGGAAAGATGCCTGACGTGGATATGATTTCCTTTGGTCCAACTCTTAAAAATGTCCACACACCTAACGAGACTATGGATGTGGCTTCTGTTGCCAGAACATGGGATTACCTCAAGAAGGTTCTGGAAAATCTTAAGTAATTTATTAAATAAAAATATAAAGGAGAAACATTATGATTAAAGACGGCTTTATGTACATTGCTGCACTTATTTTCATCGCAGCAATCCTCGTAAATCTGCCAAAGATTTTCAAGGGTCCTAAGGCAAAAGTGTTCTTTAACTTTGCACCTCCAATCGTTCTCATCTATTTGGGACTTATGGCTTTGTGCACAGTTAAGCTTTGGGACCTCGAAGCAACAGGCGATGCATACTCTGCACTTAAGAATCCTATTCTGTACGCCATGCTTTTCATCATGCTCTTAAGATGTGATCTTAAGAAGATTATCAAACTTGGACCTAAGATGCTGGTCGGCTTCTTTGCTGCGACCCTTTCTATCGGTCTGGGATTTGTAGTATCTTATGCTATTTTCCACAAGGCATTGGGACCTGAGGCATGGAAGCCTCTCGGTGCTCTCTGCGGAAGCTGGATGGGCGGTGGCGGAAACATGCTCGCTATTCAGAATGCGCTTAACGTAGGTGAAGGCCCTATGGCTTATGCCCTCGTTCTTGATTCCATCTGCGCTACACTTTATGTTATGTTCCTTCTCTGGGCTATCGGAAAGCACGAGAAGTTCAATAAGTGGACAAAGGCTAACACAGCTACTATCGATTCAGTAGGTGCTGCTCTCGAGGAAGAGGCAAAGGCAAATACAAAGCCATTCGTTTGGCAGAACCTCATTATCCTCATCGGTGCTGGTCTTCTCGTATCTTCCCTCTCCATGCTCGTTGGTGGCATGATTGCTGAGAAGCTTACTTTCTTCGATAAGGCAACTTGGACAGTTCTTGTAGTAACAACACTTGGTATCCTCTTCGCTCTTACACCATTTGGAAAGATTAAGGGTACAGAAGAAGTATCTAACACAATGCTCTACATCGTAGTTGCACTCATCGCTTCCCGTGCGGATCTCGGTTCCATCTCAGACGCTCCAATGTGGCTTCTCGCTGGACTCGTTATCCTCCTTATCCACGTAACAATCATGGTTATCCTTGCTAAGGTTCTTAAGATGGATATCTTCACATGCTGCGTTGCCTCCCTTGCTAATATCGGTGGTACAGCAACTGCTCCAGTTCTCGCTGGTACATACAGCAGCGCACTCGTTCCAGTAGGAATCATTATGGCGCTCCTCGGCTATGTAGTTGGTACTGGTGGAGGACTTATCGTAGCTCAGCTTATGAGTTTCTTCGGCTAATCAACAGCTAAAATTTCACAAAGTTAACGCCATCTCCTAATTGGAGGTGGCGTTATTTTTATTGATCATATCCTGAAAACTCATACACTTTCTCGTAATCTCCATCCAGGCATACTTTTAAAGAAAACTTCTCAAGATTATACACACAGGACCATTCGGTATTAGGATTACACGCAACGGAGAGAATATACATGGCATCCTCCTCAGAAACAGTCTCACGAGAATCCAATTCAGCTGTAATAGCCCCAAGACGTCTGTCAATTGTTCCCTCTTCAAAATGAGGACCAGGTGCAACTATACAGTTAGTAACAGCAGAAGTCTCAGTTACAACCATTTCTCCATCAAGCCACTCAACAACAACATACTTTCCAGTTGTATCAGTGATAAACAGGTGATATGCACACTCTAGATCTGTATGTATATCGTATGACCCGAGAAGGTCTAGCGCTTCGTCCACGAAGGCACAGTTGTCAAGAATTGCTCTCATGGCCAGATATACAAGCATGTCTGGTTTACCGTTATCCTGATGAACCTCATCGATTGCAAGTTCTAGGATGCCTACACCAACACCCTTTTCATTTATCCCATCCATAATCGCATAGGGTTCAACAATCATGAGAGTACGGCCAACCAATGAATCTGCATTATATTCACCTGATGCACCTATACCGAGGAACGCCAGGTCTGCCACTCCGATAGAGGCATATGAACCATTAGGATGTGAATATACAACAACCATATCTGTCTCATCGTAATCAAAGTTACGACCAAAGAGGTGTTCACCCGCATCAGTTGTAGCAGCAAATGCAGCACATCCAATGTTCTTTTCTTTCACTTCGATAGGAAGATTAAAAAAATGCTCCTTAACAGCCCAAGACTCAAACTCTTCAATGCTTGAAATATTAGCGTCGATAAGACCTTGCGTATTCGTACATTCATAATTTCTCATGGAGTAGATACCATTATCCACCATCTTTACAGATGCTATAGTACGAATATGGTTGAATAAAATGATGCCAGGAATAACTACCAGCACAACAAAAGCTATTGGCAAAACAACCTTTTTCTTAAGCTTAAAAACAAAACAAATCTCCAAAAGCAATGAGACCAAAATTACAGTTGCGCCGATAACAATAAATGGTATTCCATTCATCTGTCCTACGCTAATTAATTCAATATAATACGGAGAGAAATTCTCCATTTCTAACTCCACAAACTCTTCTTCGGTAATTTCAAGATCCATCCCATAATCATTGACAATCACACAGTAGTAACTAGAAAGCCAATTAGTCATGGCCTGCTTCGCGGTGTCATAATCAGCTTCACTATACTCTCTGATAACACCTTTTATACTAACTTCAAATGAATACTCACTAGTGTACGCTTTATACTTCATCAATTCGTCGTTACTAATGCCACTAACATCAAATGTGTACCAGTAACCGACATAGTCTTCATCAGACACTCCAGGGTCAGAAATACAAGTCAGATAAACACCATCCGTCTCTGTTCCAAATGATTCTTCACCAAGGTGAAGGCTATATGTCTTCCCCACATCATCTGATGTAATTTTGCTAGAGTAAAAGGGCTTACTGAACCATCCTATAATGGTATTACAACATATACCCCATACCACCAGTAAAATGCCCACAAACATAATACAGGCAGTAATAATAATTGCCTTTTTATTCCGTTTCATATCTATCCGTTTTATCCTTTTATATTAATAATCAACTTCGATTATATCTATTCCATAAGTCTTTTTGAACTTCTCTATATCAAGTTCATTTCGAACATACATCACATCTATGTATTTACCCGTCTTAATATCCTTGAAACCTACTGTCTTCTCGCCAGTACAAATACTAGAGCGAATAACCGCCTTTTGTGTATTAGGATCAAACTTTATTTCAGGAAGTTTTTCCTTGCGCTTAAATCCAAATATTCTAGTTACCTCTGCACAAGGCTAAAGATAAACACTGCCACACCCAAAGTCACGAGCACCACGCCCACCACGCGGTTAAGTGTTTTCGCTGACGCCTTGTTAGCGATAACGGCAGCGATACGCGCCCAAATAAGTGTAAACACCACGCACAAAGTCCAAACAAACCAGTTAGGCTGACCCCCAATTACAAAGTGAGATGCGGCACCTGTAAAAGCAGTAAAGCTCATAATAAGCACTGATGTACCCACTGCAGTCTTAAGGTCATATCCAAGGATACTGGACAAGACAAGAAGCATCATCATGCCACCACCGGCACCAACAAATCCACATATAAAGCCGATTCCAGCACCTCCGATGAGAGACTTAATTACACGCTCTTTCTGAGATATAGAATTCATTTGCTCACGTGTAGTCATAACAGGTTTAACAAGGAACTTTATTCCAAGAATAAATGTCATAAACACGGACATGTTACCCATGGTTCTCTGTGGCACAAGACTAGCGACATAGCTTCCCACTACAGTGAAGAGAAGCACGCTGCTCATCATGACTAGACCATTCTTTATGTCGATATTTTTGTTTTTACCATATGTGTAAGCAGATACTGCACTAGCCAGAACATCAGATGACAAAGCAATACCTACTGCCATATATGGGTCCATGCCAAGAAATATTATAAGCATAGGACTTATAACTGCAGCAGCACTCATACCTGCAAAGCCAGTACCAAGACCAGCTCCAAGTCCTGCAAAGAAAGTGACAAGTATGGTAATAAAAGTATCCATCATAATTTATAAATCATCTCGTGATAACTTGAGTTTGAATCTTCAAACCCTACCTTCTTATACATATCGTATCCCATATCAGTGGAAGATAACTTTATATAATCTAATCCAAGTTCTCGAGCCTTATCAATTACCATCTTAATAAGGGTGGTAGAAATACCATTATTACGGTACTGCTTAGCCGTAAAAACATTTAGCACCTCACCTACTTTTCCATGAATGAAATTAGGATTAGCTGGTTTCTCGATTACAAGCAAAAAGGCAGAAGCAATAAGTTCTCCCCGGTACATCATGTCACGAGCAATAAATGGGTGCAAATCCACGCCAACGTGCTTTTCAAAGTAAGAAGGCAAAGTCTCACGCACCTTATCCGCCTCTTCGAAAGTCATATCTGGATGATCTGCAAACAAATAATTAAGGCGAACTCTTTCCAAATTCGGAATATCATCACGAGTTGCCTGACTATAAACAATTTCCATATCATTCTCCTGATAGTTATTGTTCTATTATATACGAAAAAAGCCTGACCACTATAAAGTAGTCAGGCAAATTAAAAGCAATAACGATTTATATTACTTGGAAACAAGCTCCATTGTATCAAGAGCAATAGCGAGCTCCTCATTTGTAGGGATAACGCAAACTGTAACCTTGGAATCAGGTGTAGAAATGATTGCTTCCTTACCACGGAGACCAGTGTTAACAGATGGATCAATCTTAACGCCCATGAACTCGAGTGGCTTACACATATCTTCTCTCATGAACCATGTGTTCTCACCAACACCAGCTGTGAATACGATTACATCTACACCACCCATAGCTGCTGCATAAGAACCGATAATCTTTGTGCCCTGGTATGCGAACATATCAAGTGCGAGCTGAGCCTTCTCGTTACCATCCTTAGCTGCTGCCTCGAGGTCACGGAAGTCAGAAGAAACACCAGAGATACCCATTACACCAGACTTCTTATTCATAAGTGTATCCATCTCGTCAGGTGTAAGACCTTCCTTCTTCTGGATAATTGGTACGATAGCTGGATCGATATCACCTGTTCTTGTACCCATGAGGATACCTGCAAGTGGTGTAAGACCCATGGATGTATCTACGCACTTACCGCCGTCAACAGCTGCGAAAGAAGAACCGTTACCGAGGTGGCATGTGATAACCTTAAGATCCTTAGGATCCTTTCCAAGGAACTCACAAACTCTCTTAGATACATATCTGTGGGATGTACCGTGGAAACCGTAACGACGGATCTGATACTTCTCATAGTACTCATATGGAAGACCATACATAAATGCCTTCTGTGGCATTGTCTGATGGAAAGCTGTATCGAATACTGCTACGTTAGGTGTACCTGGCATAGCTGCCTCACAAGCCTCGATACCGATAAGGTTAGCTGGGTTGTGAAGAGGACCAAGATCAAAGCACTCTCTTACTACGCGCTTAACATCCTCATTAACAACGATGGACTCGCTGTAGTGCATACCAGCGTGAAGTACTCTGTGACCGATAGCGTCGATTTCCTTAACGTCAGCGATAACACCAACCTCAGGATCAGCGAGCTGGCCAAGGATAAGAGTTACAGCAACCTGATGATCAGGGATAGCTGTCTCGATAACTACATCTTCCTTACCTTCTCTCTTATATGTGAGCTTACCGTCAATACCGATTCTCTCAGCATTACCCTTAGCAAGAACATCACCGTTGTCCATGTTAAAAAGCTGGAACTTACAGGAAGAACTTCCGCAGTTAATAACAAGAATTTTCATTTTATATGTCTCCTTAAAATTAATAATTAGCCCTGAGCCTGAACAGCTGTGATAGCAACTGTACCTACGATATCGTCAGCATAGCAACCACGTGAGAGGTCATTTACTGGCATTGAAAGTCCCTGAAGAACTGGACCATAAGCCTCAGCCTTAGCAAGACGCTGAACAAGCTTGTAACCGATATTACCAGCCTCGAGAGATGGGAATACCAATGTGTTAGCATGACCAGCTACCTTAGATCCTGGAGCCTTAAGCTCACCTACTGTAGCTACGAGAGCAGCATCAAGCTGGAGCTCACCATCAACATCAAGCTCTGGATACTTCTCATGAGCAATCTTAACTGCCTCAGAAACCTTAGTAACATCATCGTGCTTAGCAGAACCCATTGTAGAATAGGAAAGCATTGCAACCTTAGCTGGCTTACCAACGAACTGCTCGAAGGACTCAGCAGAAAGCTTTGCAATCTCTGCGAGCTTAGGTGAATCAAAATCAGTATTAACTGCGCAGTCAGCAAAGATGAACAATCCATTCTCACCGAGATCACAGTTAGGAACTTCCATAAGGAAGAAACCAGAAACGGAAGAAACACCCTTCTTCATTTTAAGAAGCTGGAGTGCTGGTCTAATTGTATTACCTGTGGAGTGGCATGCACCGGAAACTGCACCGTCAGCATCACCGCACTTGCACATAAGACATGCATAGTACATATAATCGGAAGTCATCATCTCGAGAGCCTTCTCTTCTGTGATTCCCTTCTTCTTAGCTGCCTCAACAGCTGCCTCTGTCTCCTCAGCGGAAAGACCCTTCTTCTCAGCCTTTGCCTTAGCAGCTGCAGCCATTGTCTCTACGCCACGAAGCTCAATAAACTTATCAAGATACTTCTTCTGGTTAGGATCCTTAAATGGATCTACGATTGTAGCACCAGTAATATCAAAACCCTCACCGTACTTAGCGATTTCTTCAGGTGTACCAATAATAATAAGGTTAGCAATATCCTCCTTAAGGATCTTCTCTGCTGCCTCAAAAGTTCTCTTGTCCATGGACTCTGGAAGAACGATTGTCTTCTTGTCCGCCTTAGCTCTAGCCTTAATCTCATCAATAAATGCCATTGCCTGTTCTCCTTACTATATATTAATAATTAATAATAAACTTCGTTTAGTATACTCCTTTTCGGATTAATATACCATTAAACTTATAGCCAGATTTTCTCTCGCATAAAGCACATATCTGCCATTCTCTTCTCTGTAAATCATGCTAAGCGCTGGGCTGTTGTTGTAGGTAGCAACCTGCTGTCCCTCGAGCACGCAAATCTTTCCGTAAAGGTCCTTATCTTCGCGAAGGAAAGCCATCTCCATAATTGCTGGATACGCCTTTACGGCCTCGTTTCCATCAGTGTTTCCAGCAATAAGATAATAAGTGTCCTTAAGTCTTCCGCTGTTCATTACATTACTCTTAATCCATGTGTAACAATCCTCAGGAAGCTCACCCACACGTGCCAAATTAAGCATAGTATACACAGACTCATTAACATCAACTGATGCAGGGACATAATGTGCGTAAATATAGCTAACTTCATCTGTTCCAGTATATGCATATGCATAAAGATGAATTGTGTTAGACACAATGGCATTCTTTACAAGGGCAAGGTTACGCTCATAACTACCCTCTGGTAAAAGACCACTTGCCTCCAGGTCCTTAACAAGTCTTAAGTCAATGGAGCTAACGCGCACGCCCTCGAAAGTGTACATGTCCCCGGAAGTCTCACCGATAGGGTCAGTAAGCGAACCAGTTACACTATCAGCGTCAACACCAGAAGTGTCTTCCATCGCAGTAAATGCACCCTCCTGATAAGAGGCAGCATTTAACTTCTCAGGAACAAGCTGGCCGTTACTGTCAAACAAACCTTCTACCTGCTTCTGAATATCAGTGTAATCAGCCTTGGTTCCATATGCGTCATAGTAATAGAGACATGCGCTGAGCCATGCCACCTTGGACATATTATCCTGAGCAGATATATCGATATTTTTCTCTACAGATTTTTTAAGACCGGACGCTGCGATTCTCTCATTGGATCTGACATACATCTTAAGGAGAGCCGCCTGATCTTCGAGAAGATAAACTTCGGAGGACTGTCCAGGCTGAGTTGTGAGACGGCCTGGAATAATGTAGTAGGAAGGAATCATGTCATTCTCGCCACACTCTTTTACCAGATACTCTCTTGTTCTCTGCCACAGATAATCACCAACAATACCATTATCTGATGCCACCTTCTGCCATTCGTACTCCATGGTAGGCAAAGGTGTAAGCTGCAGTTTTTTCTTGCCAGCATAATTACCGTTATACCAAAGATAAAGAACAGCAAGAATTACGCATACCACAACAATTGCGGCTATAGTTATTATTTTCTTTTTCATTACTTAGTCCCTGTGTTAATATAATCACTATTAAGATAAATTATAACGCTTTCAAAGGACTATTTGCATGAGAGTTATAGGAATAATCGCAGAATTTAACCCATTTCATAATGGACACGAGTATCTGATTAAGGAGGCTCGTCGTCTTGTTGGTGACCCAAGAGCTATTGTTATGACAGCTATGAGTGGACCTTTTGTTCAACGCGGTTTTCCTTCCGTTCTTCCTAAGCACGAGCGTGCCCGCATGGCTCTCCTTAACGGGGCTGACCTTGCCATAGAGATTCCATTCACTTTCGCCTGCGCTCCTTCAGAGAGATTCGCATTTGGTAGCGTGGAGCTCCTCTACAGAACTGGCGTTGTAACTGATCTCGCCTTTGGTGTTGACTGCAAACAGCCTGAGATTTTATTCGAGCTTGCTGACCTGGAACCTGATGAAGAAGTCCTAAAGGCAGCTCTTTCTGAGGGCAAGTCCTTCCCTTCCGCCAGAAGTGAGGCATTAATAGCAGCATGCAAATCCAAGGGCCTCGATTACTCAGATGAACTTATAAGCGACACTCTCCGTCAGCCAAACTCCATTTTGGCCCTGGACTATATTCGCGCAGTTCGTGCTCTTAAGATTAACTGGAAGATTCACATGATTCCTCGAATCCCTAATAGCTCTGCTACGTCCTGCCGTGAAAGCCTTGTAAAGGCATCCACTCCAACTGAGACTGCTGATGTTCTTAGCGGCAGCATGCCTGATAGCGCCCTTGCAGTATGGCTTTCTGCCATGAGCAACAATAAATTCACTCTGCCGGCTAGAAATCGCCTCGCCTCTGACCTTTATCTCAGAGTTAAGAGCAGCGATATTAGTAGTGCCGCTTACATGGGTGACGGACTGTCTGGATATATCGCAAACGCCTTGGAAAGAAGTAGCGATTTCGAGCACATGATGGCGGCCCTTCAGACAAAGCACTTCACCATGCCGCGTATTCGTCGTGCGCTTTCTTCAGTGCTTGTGGGACAGAATTCTGAATATGTGGAGACTGAGAAACATGTACAGTACATCCGCGTTCTCGGTTTCTCCCGTAATGGTCGTTACTGCCTCAAGGTAATGAGTAAATGCGCCCGCCTGCCAATTCTTCATAACTTGTCAGATGCGTTGGAGCTTTACTCTTCCAATCCTAGACTTAAGACTCAGATGGAGCTCGATATTCAGGCTAGTAGAACACAGGCTCAGTATCTAGGTATGAATTCGGATTATGAGTGGAGTTGTCCACCTGTTGTAGTTAAATAAATTTTTTGAAATTACCATAAAACGCCATAAAACTACCATTTTCAGACTATTTTGGTAGTACGTTTGGTAATATGCTACAAATTACCCAAAAACGCGAAATTTCTACCAAATTTGAACGAAAATGGTAGCAACTTTGGTAGCCAACGCCCCGCCACCTCGCAAAACAAAAAATCCCCACTACTGCCAACGCAGTAATGGGGAATTTTCATTAGCAAAACTTAAAATTACTTAGCCATCTTACTCTTAATGAGCTTAAACACCTCAGAAGCAGTAAATGGAATAAGTGCGAGTGGCACGATTACAGCCCAAGCGCCCAAGCTAAGTGGGATGTTGTCGAAGATGCCGTTAACACCTGGAACATAAATTACTGCGAGGAGGAGCGCGATGGATCCGCCAACTGCAACATTCATGAGCTTGTTACCAAAGATGCCGAGCTTAAATACAGATGTTCTCTCAGAACGAGCTGCGAAAGCTCTGAGCAACTCAGCAAGAATAAGTGTAGCGAATGCTACTGTTCTTGCTACAGTAATGTTAGCGTCAGCTGTGCCGAAGAAACCTGTCTTGTTAGTAAGTGCGAGAAGGAATCCTGTAGCAACAGCTGCAAAAATCGCGATGGACTGAACAGCTACTGTAACGAGCATAGACTTGTTGATGATTGGCTCGCTCTTCTTACGAGGAGGAAGCTTCATGATGCCTGGCTCACCCTCTTCTCTACCGAGAGCAAGTGCTGGGAAGCTGTCTGTTACAAGGTTAAGCCACAAGAGCTGAATAGCTGTAAGTGGAGCAGCGATTCCAGGAATAACTGTATTAGGGATAAGTGAGAGCAAGAAGATAACGAGAATCTCACCTACGTTACAGGAGAGAAGGAAGCTTACGAACTTACGGATATTAGCGTAAATTACACGGCCCTGCTCTACAGCCTTAACGATAGTTGCAAAGTTATCATCCATGAGAATCATGTCAGCAGAATTCTTAGAAACGTCTGTACCAGTGATACCCATTGCAACACCGATATCAGCTGCCTTAAGAGCCATAGCATCGTTTACACCGTCACCAGTCATGGAAGCGATGTGATCCTTCTTACGAAGTGCTGTAACGATACGAACCTTGTGCTCAGGAGATACTCGAGCATATACATTTGTTGTCTCACAAACGTCAAGAAGTTCCTCATCAGAAATCTTATCGAGCTCTGCACCAGAGAGAGCACCAAAGCCCTCGCCCATCATGCCGAGGTTATTAGCGATAGCAACTGCAGAATCCTTATAGTCACCAGTAATCATTACTGTTCTGATACCAGCTTCCTTACATACTGCAATAGCATCCTTAGCCTCTTCTCTTGCTGGGTCGATCATACCAATGAGACCTACGAAGATCATGTTATCCTCGTGGGAGAAGTCTGGCTTAACACCAACTTCGTGCTCTCTGTATGCGAAAGCAAGAACACGGATAGCCTGGAGACAGAAGTCGTGATTCTGCTTTGTAATCTTATCAAGATACTCTGGTGTCATCTCGTGAACACCATCAACATCTGCATAATGGCTACATCTGCTAAGAACGATATCAGGACCACCCTTTGTATAAGAAACAACCTTACCGGAAGTAACACCTGTGTGGTAAGTAGTCATCATCTTACGATCAGAGTCAAATGGAAGCTCCTCAATACGAGGATACTTTGTCATCATGTGCTCACGAACCATCTCAACCTTGGAACCAAGTGTAGTAAGAGCACCCTCTGTTGGGTCACCGATACAGGAATACTTACCATCTTCACCCTTAACAATAGAAGCATCGTTACAAAGAACTGCTGCTCTGCAAAGAGTCTCAGAAACACCTGCTGGCTTATATACCTTGCCGTCAGCTCCGAGGATTCTTCCTTCTGGAGCATAGCCATTACCCTCTACGTCATAAACATGCATTCCATCGTAGAGAACCTGAACTGTCATCTGGTTCTGTGTGAGAGTACCAGTCTTATCTGAGCAAATAACATCAACGCATCCGAGAGTCTCAACTGCGAGAAGTCTCTTAACGATAGCATTGGCCTGAGCCATCTTTGTCATACCGATAGAAAGTACGATAGTAACAACGGCTGCAAGACCCTCTGGAATAGCAGCAACTGCAAGGGATACAGCTGTCATGAGAGCGTCCATAACAGGATTCTTCTGAACAACTACATCAACAACAAATACGATTACACAAACGATAATACAAACGATAGCGAGAATCTTACCTAGGGAATTAAGGCCCTTCTGAAGTGGTGTAGCCTCATCTTCAATGTTTGTAAGCTTATTAGCAATCTTACCGAGCTCTGTATTCTTACCTGTACCAACTACAACACCCTTTGCTCTACCATAAGTAACTGCAGTACCCATGAAAAGCATATTGCTTCTGTCACCGATAGAACAATCCTCACCGAGAACTGCCTCTGCATCCTTATCAACTGGAACGGACTCACCTGTAAGTGAAGCCTCCTCAGCCTTAAGGGAGCTGGAACTGATAAGTCTGATATCAGCAGAAATTGCATCACCAGCATCGATGGAGATGATATCACCTTCAACAATTCTGTCAGAATCAATCATGATGAGCTCACCATTACGGATAACCTTTGTCTGAGGAGAACTCATCTTCTTAAGTGCTGCAAGAGCCTGATCAGCCTTACCTTCCTGATATACGCCAAGAATTGCATTGAGGATGATGATAGCGAGAATAACAATTACATCTACCCATCCCTCAAATCCATTATTTTCCTTGATTGCCATTACAGCGGAAAGTGCTGCCGCAGCAATAAGGATAATTACCATAGCATCAGCAAACTGAGCAAAAAACTTCTTCCAAAGTGGAACCTTCTTCTCTTCTCCAAGAGAGTTTGGTCCGAACTTCTCGAGTCTCTCACCTGCGACTGTAGAACTAAGACCACGTTCTGCATCCGTTTCTAATTCTTTTAAAACTTCATCAATCGATTTTGAAAAAGGCTTTTCCATTTCTTTATACCCTCAATTATTTAGAAAGTCCCGGCTAGCATTTACTAACCGGGACGCATAAAAAACACTCTAATTAGAATCAGCCGTTAAGTCTAGCCTCGAGAGCTGCCTTCTGATCCTCATAACCTGGCTTACCGAGAAGAGCGAACATGTTCTTCTTGTATGCCTCAACACCTGGCTGGTTGAATGGGTTAACTGCGAGGAGGTAACCAGAGATACCGCAAGCCTTCTCGAAGAAGTAGATGAGCTCACCGAGGTTATAAGCATTCTGCTCAGCCATGTGAACGATCATGTTAGGTACCTTACCATCAACATGAGCAAGGATTGTACCCTGCATAGCCTTCTTATTAACTTCATTCATATCCATACCGGAGAGGAAGTTAAGACCATCGAGGTTGTCTGGATCGTTAGGGATCTCAAATGTCTTTCTAGGAGCATCGATAGCAACTACTGTCTCGAACATGATACGAGCGCCATCCTGGATGAACTGACCCATGGAGTGGAGATCTGTTGTGTTATCAACACCTGCAGGCATGATACCACGGAGATCCTTACCCTCGGACTCACCGTAAAGCTGCTTCCACCACTCTGTCATATAGTGGAAAGATGGCTCGTAGTTAACCATAACCTCTGTTGTGTAACCAGAACGGAGGAGACAGTTACGAACTGCAGCATACTGATATGCTGGGTTCTCAGACATTGGCATCTTCTTGTAAGCCTTAGATGCATCTCTTGCACCCTTCATGAGCTCTCTGATGTCGATACCAGAAACTGCGATTGGGAGAAGTCCTACTGCTGTAAGAACAGAGAAACGACCTCCGATATCATCAGGTACTACGAAGGACTCATAACCCTCTGTTGTAGCGAGACCCTTAAGAGCTCCACGAGCCTTATCTGTTGTAGCATAGATACGGTTCTTAGCCTCTTCCTTACCGTACTTCTTCTCCATATAAGCCTTGAGAATACGGAAAGCGATAGCTGGCTCTGTTGTTGTACCAGACTTAGAAATAATATTTACGGAAATATCCTTACCCTCGATAACATCCATCATATCTGCGAGGTAAGAAGCACTAATAGAATTACCACAGAAGAGAATGAGTGGTGCCTTTCTCTGCTTCTTGGAAAGGGAACTATTGAAAGAGTGGTTCAAAAGCTCGATAACTGCTCTAGCACCAAGGTAAGAACCTCCGATACCGATAACTACGAGAACATCAGAATCCTTTCTAATCTTCTTAGCAGCCTTCTGAATTCTTGCGAACTCTTCCTTGTCATAGTTAGAAGGAAGATCAAGCCATCCGAGGAAGTCATTTCCTGGGCCGTTCTTCTTTGTAAGCATATCGTGAGCAACCTTAACCTGTGGCTCCATACGAGCTACTGCCTCTTCACCGCCAATAAATGGCAAAACATTTGAGTAATCAAGTGAAATCATATTCATTTCTCCTATTAGAAATATATTTTTTCAAACGTAAGAGATTATACACTCTCCACGGTTAAAATACAGTAGAATTTAGGGCGAAAATGACACATTTTCCGCCAGATGCGTCAAAAACAGCTCAAAAAGCAATTATTTTTGCGATTATTTAAGGAATCCGTTGATAATCTGCTCCTCAGCCTGTGCCTCAGTAAGACCAAGGGACATGAGCTTATTAAGCTGATCTCCTGCGATTTTACCGATAGCAGCCTCGTGAACGAGCATAGCATCCACGTTATTTGCCTCGAGAGAAGGAACTGCAAGGATTCTTCCATCGTCCATGATAATGGAGTCGCACTCTGTGTGGCCAGAACATGCAGCGTTACCCTTAATGCAAAGGTCGAGCTTCTGGTAAGACTTATCTCTAGCAACAGAACGGCTAACGATGTCTGCAGAGGAACCGTCCCCGTCAAGGTCCACGTTGTAAACGCTTTCGGCCAACTGCACGCCATGTGTCATAAGTCTCTCGTGCACTACAAGTTTGGCACCTGCCTTAAGCTTCGAAATAGTGGTTCTCTTTGTGGAGTCAACGCCCTTAATCTGCACCATCTCCATCTCCATGGCACTATCCTCTTCCATGTAAACCTCTGTTACAGGGTTAAGAATTCGCTTACCGTCACCGTCACCATCGCCATAGTGCTTCTCGACATACTTAACCTTGGAATTCTTACCAATAAAGAATCTGTGCACACCATCATGCTGGGAATCCTGCTTGCCACAGTTATGAATACCGCAGCCGGCAACAATTACAACATCACAGTCATCCTCAATAAAGAAATCATTATAAACAGTCTCCTTAATACCAGATGCACTGATAACTACAGGAATATGCACACTTTCCTTCTTAGTTCCAGCCTTAACTCTGATATCAATTCCACTGCCGTCTTCCTTACTAACGATATCAATGTTAGCTGTTGTATTACGACCTGCGAGCTTACTATTCGCTCTGAAGTTATATGCTCCTACTGGTACCTCATGGAGGTCTGCGAGCTCTTCAATCATTCTCTTCTGGAGTTCATCCATCTGTACTTCTGCCATGGTGCACCTCCTTAAGACAACATGCTGCAGGCATCAACAGCAGCATCTGTTCCGATAATCTTTGGAAGAATCTCTTCGCCCGGTCCCTGCATCTTAACAGTTCCGTTAGCGAGAACTACAATCTCATCTGCGATCTTAAGGATTCTTTCCTGGTGAGAGATAACCATAACGGCACCCTCTTTATTCTCATTACGCATCTTCTCGAAAATCTTAGTAAGATTCTGGAAGCTCCAAAGATCAATACCCGCCTCAGGCTCATCAAATACAGAAAGCTTAGTATTACGAGCGATGACTGTAGCAATCTCAATTCTCTTAAGCTCACCACCAGAAAGGGAAGCATTTACTTCACGGTTAACATAATCACGTGCACAAAGGCCTACCTCTGACAAATACTCACAGGCTTCATTAACCTTAAGCTCCTTACCTGCAGCAATTCTAAGCAAATCAATTACTCTGATTCCTTTGAATCTGACTGGCTGCTGGAACGCATAACCAATACCCTTAAGAGCACGATCTGTAATGCTAAGATCTGTGATATCCTCGCCATCAAGATAGATTCTGCCTTCTGTAGGCTTAATAAGACCTGCGATAAGCTTGGCAAGTGTGGACTTACCACCGCCGTTAGGTCCTGTAATAACAGTGAACTTTCCATCTTCGATTGTGAGATTTAAATTCTTAATAATTCCCTTGGAATCGCCGTTATCGTCAACTTCAAAAGATACATTCTTTAATTCAAGCATACTTACTCCCTATAAATTGGTAGGTATTTACTAGTGGGTATTATACAGTATGTATTGTTCAAAAATAAGCCATTTTCATATATAATTTCCATTGTATGGATACTATTAACACAGCAGACAGTAAGATTCTTATTTTATATTTGGTAAAAAATGCACCAGGCGTAAGTTATCAGATGCTTATGGATAAGTGCATGGAAGCTTTGTATACAGATTTTTTTGTTTTCTCCCAGTGCTACACAGAACTGATTGCCGGCAATCTCATCGACAAAGAGAATAAAGATACCGGTACTGGTGAAGTTGTCGGAACTAATGAGACTCTTCATATTACAGCTGGTGGTGAGGCTGTTCTTGACGATGTTATCGAGACTGTTAAGCCTCAGGTTATGGGCTATCTTCGTAAGGCTGCCAACGAGTTAAAAATCGCACTTGAGGATCAGAATTCTGTTACTGCATTCGCTGAACTTCTCGGTGATGGTTCTGGAAAGATGGTAGTTAAACTTAATAATCTTAAGGATGGCAGAGATTTCCAGTGCAGCTTCATCTGCAACAGCAAAGAAGAAGCCGATGCGGTGCTCAGAAACTGGCGTAATAACTATTCCGATATATTTAACAATTTTCTTGGCGAATAAATAACAATTGTTCTTTATCTTTGTAGCTTGTATAATTATCTCGTTTGTTAATTTATTTAATAAAAGGAGAGATTTTATGAAGAAGATTATTGCAAAGATCGTTTCTGCTGCTCTTATCGCTTCTATGGCACTTGCATTTGCTGCATGTGGTTCCAGCAAGAAGGAAGAAGAGTCCAAGAAGCTCGTTATGGCTACAAATGCTTATTTCCCACCATACGAGTACTACGATGGTGAGACAATCGTTGGTATCGATGCTGAGATTGCTCAGGCTATCGCTGATAAGCTCGGCATGGAGCTCGAGATTGTTGACGTAGAGTTCGATTCTATCATCGCTGGTGTTCAGGCTGGTAAGTATGACTTCGGTATGGCTGGTATGACAGTTACAGAGGACAGACTTAAGTCCGTTAACTTCTCTACAACATACGCTACAGGTATTCAGTCTGTAATCGTTAAAGAGGGTTCCCCTATCACTTCTGTTGATGATCTCATCGATGGTGATTATATTGTTGGTGTTCAGCAGGGTACAACTGGTGACATCTACATGACAGATGAGGTTGGTGAGGACAGAATGGACCGTTACTCTAAGGGTAATGATGCAGTTCTCGCTCTTATGCAGGGTAAGGTTGATGCAGTTGTTATCGACAATCAGCCAGCTCTTTCTTATGTAGCAGCTAACGAGGGCCTCACAATTCTCGAGACACCTTATGCTATCGAGGACTATGCTATCTGCATTAGCAAGGACAACGAGGATCTCCTTAAGGATATCAACGCTGCTCTTGATGAGCTCCAGAAGGACGGAACAATCGACGCTATCATCGCTAAGTACATCCCAGCTGAGGCTTAATCGATTTTCCGATTTATTCAGAAATTTACATAATTATTCAACTCCCAGACAGAAAAATTCTGTTTGGGAGTTTATTTTCGTGCATTTTCTAGTTAGAATAAGAAAGTTATTAATGTATAAAGGAACAAATGCGATGAATTCACTTTTACTGGCCCTTATGGCTGATTCTGGCAATCAATCCTGGTTCGATAAGACAAAGGATGATTTTGTAAACAACTTCATTACTGATGACCGCTATATGTATATTGTTAACGGTCTTAAGATTACTTTGCAGGTTACATTCTTTGCTCTCCTTCTTGGCATAGTTCTCGGTATTATCATGGCGATTATCCGAAGCACACACGACAAGACTGTAGCAACTATGAGACCTGGTATCGGTAAGTTCCTTCTCAAGGTTCTGAATGCCATTGCTCAGGTATATCTTACAGTAGTTCGTGGTACTCCAGTTGTAGTTCAGCTCATGATCGCCTATTACATTATTTTCGCCGCATCTAATAACAAGGTCGGCATCGCGATTCTCGCCTTCGGTATTAACTCTGGTGCATACGTTGCCGAGATTATCCGAAGCGGTATTATGAGTATCGATAATGGTCAGTTCGAAGCAGGTCGTTCCCTCGGTTTTAATTATGCACAGACAATGATTTATATCATTATTCCTCAGGCTTTTAAGAACGTTCTCCCTGCCCTTGCAAATGAGTTCATCGTTCTTCTTAAGGAGACTTCTGTTTCAGGTTACGTTGGTCTTCAGGATATGTCCCGTGGTGGTGACATCATCAGAAGCCGTACTTATTCTGCATTCATGCCTTTGATCGCTGTAGCAATCATTTACCTCGTTATCGTAATGTTCTTCAGCAAGTTGGTAGCTATCCTTGAAAGGAGACTTAGAAACAATGAGCGATAATACAATTATTAAGGTAAGTGGCCTTAAGAAATACTATAACGGTGATCAGATTAAGGCCCTCGACGACATAAATACAACAATTAACAAGGGTGAGGTAGTTGCTATCATCGGCCCTTCCGGATCAGGTAAATCAACATTCCTTAGATCCCTTAACCTTCTCGAAGTACCAACTGACGGAAGTATCCTTTTTGAAGGCGTAGATATCACATCCAAGGAGAACGACATTAACGTTCACCGCCAGAAGATGGGAATGGTTTTCCAGCACTTTAATCTTTTCCCTCACCTTTCTGTTATGGGTAATATGACTCTCGCTCCACGCAAGCTCCTTAAGATGAGCAAGGAAGACGCTGAGAAGAAGGCCAAAGAGCTCCTTAAGATGGTTGCTCTCGAGGACAGAGCCGAGGCTTATCCTAGCCAGCTTTCCGGTGGACAGAAGCAGCGTATCGCTATCGTCCGCGCACTCATGATGTCACCTGACGTGCTCCTCTTTGATGAGCCAACTTCTGCCCTTGACCCTGAGATGGTAGGTGAAGTTCTCGACGTAATGAAGAAGCTTGCCCAGGACGGCATGACAATGGCTGTGGTTACGCACGAAATGGGTTTCGCCCGCGAGGTTGCTACCCGCGTTATCTTTATGGAGAACGGTAAGATTGCTCTCGACGGCACTCCTGATGAGGTGTTCAACAACCCATCCAACGAGCGTCTTAAGACATTCCTCGCGAAGGTTCTCTAATGAAGGAAGAATTCTCAAGAACAGCACTTTTATTAGGAGAGGACGGCATAAGCTGCCTCTCTTCTTCACGTGTTGCCATTTTCGGTGTTGGTGGCGTAGGTGGCTATGTTGCTGAAGCGCTTGCCCGTGCAGGGGTTGGAGCTCTTGACCTCATTGATAAAGACGACGTATCCGTATCAAACATCAACCGTCAGATAATCGCCCTTCACTCCACTATCGGGCAGTATAAAGTTGACGTGGCTGCGGCGCGTATTAAGGACATCAATCCTGACGCGGTGGTAAATGTATATCGCACTTTCTATCTACCTGAGACTGCTAGAGAGTTCGACTTCTCCGCATATGACTACGTAGTTGATGCCATTGACACAGTAACAGGTAAGATTCAGCTGGTACTTCAGGCACAGGCAGCAGGAACGCCTATCATAAGTTCCATGGGCGCAGGCAACAAGCTTGACCCTACCAGATTCGAAGTGGCAGATATCTACAAGACATCCGTGTGCCCATTGGCGAAAGTAATGCGCCGTGAACTCAAGTCACGTGGTGTAAAAAAGCTTAAGGTCGTATATTCAAAGGAACCACCAATGACTCCAAATGTTTCTAACAGAGAGAATGGTAAGCAAGTACCAGGTAGCATCTCATTTGTTCCTTCATGTGTGGGACTCATAATTGCAGGGGAAGTTATTAAAGACTTAACTGGCATTCGAAATGAGCAATAATTAGTGCATTTTTCACGCGTTTTATTACAAGAAAGTTATTTTTCCATAATAATACCCCTAAAATCACGCATATATTGTAGGTTCTTTTAAATATATAAAGTATAATAGTGCGCAAGATTAGGAGAAATAATATGCGCACAAAATTACTTAAAAAATTCATGGCAGTACTTCTTACCGCATGCATTTTTGTCGGTTTATTCACCACTATTATTCCATCTAGAGAAGTTCATGCTGAGTCAACAGGAACTATCGTTAATGTTGTTAACTCTGTAAATGTTAGATCCAGAGCGACAACTCAGTCGTCTATTGTTTGCCAGCTCGCAGTTGGCTCCAAGGTAAATATTCTGAGCACAGTTTCAGCTGAAGCCGGTGACACATCAGGTTATTCCACATGGTATAAGGTAGAATTTGTTAACAACGGAGCGAAAACTACTGGTTATATCGCCTCTCACTTTGTTCAGGTTAAGGCAAACGAGACTGCACCATTGGATGATAAGCAGTTCGAGGAATCCATTAAGTCATTCCCAGAGAGCTATAAGCCATATCTTCGTTCTCTGCACAAAGCACATCCTAAGTGGACATTTGAAGCAATAAATACCAACATAGACTGGTATGAGGCTCTCAATATCGAGACAAAGCTCGGTGTATCTCTTATCGAGAACAGCGTTGACCGTTCTTGGAAATCTACAGCACCTGGTGCATACGATCCAAATACAGACACATATATTCCATTCGATGGTAAGACATGGGTTAACGCTTCACGTGCTATCGTTGCTTACTACATGGATCCACGTAATGGTATGACTAATCAGAGTGTTTTCCAGTTTGCTGACCTTAGCTATCCGGTAGATGATGCAGTCCCAGTAACTGCTGTTGAAGGTGTATTATCTACAACATTTATGAAATCTGCTAACGGAACTATCCGCGGCATTGATGGCGAATCCCAGATGACATATGCTCAGGTTTTTGCCGAAGCAGGAAACATCAGTAACGTTCATCCTGTATTCCTTGCTGCAAAGGTAATTCAGGAAGTAGGAAGCAACGGCAGCCGTTCTACAAATGGTGCAACTGGTTACTACAACTTCTATAACATCGGCGCTTATTCCAGCAGCGACCCAATCGCTAATGCACTTAAGTTTGCACAGTACGGTAACAGCAACCCATTCTACAACGAGAAATATCTTATTCCTTGGAATACACAGGCAAGGGCTATCGTAGGCGGCGCCAAGTGGATTTCCGAGAACTACAATGAGGCTGGTCAGGATACAGTTTACTTTATGCGATTCAGCTTCTGCCCTAACAGTAAATATCAGCCAGGAAAGCATCAGTACATGACAGCGACTCAGTCCTGCGTATCTGAGGCTACAAGAATGTACAACACATTCGTTAAGGCTGGCATGGCAGAAGAGAATATCAACTTCAAGATTCCTGTATATTTGAACATGCCTGATTCTGCATGTCCAATTCCAACATCTACTAACAGCACATCCATCGCTGTAAAAACAACTTATTCCGTACTTCTCGGCAGAGAGCCAAGCACTGGTGAAGCAGCAAAGAGCTGTGGAACAGCAGTATCACTCTCCTGCGTTGACATGGTAGCAGAACTCGCATTCAGCAATGAGATGGCTCTCAAGAATTACTCCGATGAGGAATTCCTTAAGAAGATTAGCATGGCTCTCACAGGCCAGGATCCAACTGCTGCTGAACTTAACGAGTATATTTCGCTCCTTAACAGCGGTCACTCACGTAAGTATATATTCACTATGATTGCTAATTCCCAGGCAACTAAGACATTCTTCAAGTTGTATGGTCTCGAAGCAGGAGAATACAAATACACTGAGGAAGCAGAGCAGTCATATCAGCTTAAGGTTCAGTTTGTTGAGTTGCTTTATAATAAGTTCCTCGGCAGATCTCCAGACCGTGTTGGTATTGAAGGCTGGACTTATGCTCTTGATAATGGATTCAGTGGTCCTCAGATTGCTGCTTCCATCTTCAACAGTAATGAGTATCTATCCAAGAATCTCTCTGACGACGAGTACCTCACTCAACTCTACAGAACATGCCTCGGCCGTGAGCCAGATGCAGTTGGATATGAGAGCTGGATGGCATATCTTAGAAGTCATTATTCTCGTAACTATATTCTTGCAGGTTTCATTAACTCTATCGAGTTCAAGAATGTCTGCGCTCAGTATGGGGTATCTACTAATGACTTTGCTCCTACTGGTCCTAAGTACGAGCTCGTGCCTAACAGAGAAAAGATTGGAACATTCGTTACATTCCTTTATAACAGTACGCTGAATCGTAACCCAGATCCAGATGGCTTCGAAGGATGGGTTGGCGCTCTCTATAGCGGTGCACTCACAGGTGAGAAGGCCGCTCATGGATTCATCTTCTCTCCAGAGTTTACTGGCAAGAATGTGACTAACGAAGAATTTGTTGGAGTTCTCTATCAGGCATTCCTTGGACGTGGTCCAGATGCAGTAGGACTTGAATCCTGGACTAAGGCACTTAACGATGGCCATTCAAGAGAAGAAATCTTCAACGGTTTCTCTCACTCAGAAGAGTTCATTAATAAGTGTCTCGAAGCAGGCATTAAACCTTACGATTCATTCCAGTAATTAATAAGGGGCGTAACAATTGTTACGTCCCTTTTAAATAGCTTCCAAATTAACCACCGAATCCTGCTCCGCCGCCAGTCAGCATCAGCATAAAATAAATGAACCAACCACTCATGGCGATTATTACAAGAACAATCCAGATGTAACTAAATATCTTTTTGAATTTCTTGCCAACAATCTTGGCATCTTCTTTTGCACGCTGGCCTCTCGTCATTTTCGCACGATTATTTACGTCTGTGTTATAGAGAAACTTGCCGCACTTTTTGCAAATGGTTCTTGCTCCATTCTCGGTCATGCATTTAGGACATTTCATAAAAATTCACTCCCTTCAAAAAATGCTATCTTACGCTGCGCCATCTCTTCCACGCTTCTTATATATCCCATAGCATCTTTTATGCATGGGCAACGCTCGAGCCTGCCACCGTCAAATATTCTCTTAGTTACTCCACCGGCACCAAACGACAACACACTTCGTTTGTCAGTCATCATAGCTACATTATAATAACATTCCTTACCCGCCTTGGCGAAGCCAGTATTCTCCAGACCATGGCCTGTATCCTTCTGTCTGTACATATAATATGGCTGATAACCATGCTCCGCAAGAATGCCATATCCTCTTGCAACTGCCTCATCTGTGCCAATTCTCGTGCCTTCCACATCAAGTACATCTTCCCTGCTCATATTAGCGCGACGCTTCTTATAAAGCGTATGCACCGTAATGTTATCCGGCTCCAACTGAATTACCTTATTAAGCGAATTCAAATAATCCTCAGGCACCTCATACTTAAGGCCCGCAATGAGATCCATATTAATATTTGTGAATCCCTTCTTTCTGGCCAGCTCGTACATATCAATAATATTCTGAACCGTATGTGCTCGTCCCAGTCTAGACAATGTCTCATCCTTCATTGTCTGAGGATTAATACATATTCTCTCGATTCCTGCATCCGCCATAACATCAAGTTTATATTCATTTAATGTGTCAGGACGACCAGCCTCCACAGTAAACTCAGTATTGGCATCAATAGGCAGATTCTCTCTTATTGCCTTTATAACCTGTGCGAACTCCTTGTTATCGAATACAGTTGGTGTGCCGCCACCCATATAAACAGAGTTAAGTGGTTTTTTCATGCCAGGCGCTACAAGCTTTATCTCCTTTTCCAGGGCCTGCGCATAAAGCGGCAGTCTGTCCATGTGCTTCACGATATCCTGCGAAATAAATGAGCAGTACTCGCACCTTGTAGGACAAAAAGGAACGCCCACATAAACACCAAGAGTATCCTCAGGGATTTTCTTAAGGATTTCGCCCTCACGAAAAGCGGTCTCGCACGCAAGTTTAGCCTTGTCCTCGCGCACGCAGTATTTCGAAGACAGTGCCTCTGGATTATAGTTCTCCTCCACTGCCACAAGCGTTGGTCTTATGCCTGTGAGGCTTCCCCATGGGAATGTTTTGCCAGTTAATTTGGTAAGAAAAACATACAGGGATCTCTTTACTTCTCTATTTACTGGAAGTGCACCCTCTAGAACGCCATTTACGGGCTTAGTGCCTTCTTGATAAGTAAACACTTCACCATCGCGCGCCTCGCTGATTATGACCATATCAGGGCCTTCCTGACATGTTATGTAACCTGCTTCTCTATTCTCGGAAAGTCCGCCCCAAAACAAGCGTAAAACATCTGTAAGGCCATAGAAGTTCTCGTGCCCAATAACTTTAACTTTCAGCATCAGATGCCTCCGCTATATACTTAAAGTAAAAATCCACATAAATGTTAGATGGGACTTTGTATGTCTCTGTTCCACCCTCCTGTCCATTTGACTTCAGGTAAGTATCATTAACATCCTCAGACATTTCTTCTATCATCTTTGTAAATGGATTATTCTCAAGGCTCTCAGCATACATAAGAGATGCTGTCATATCCTTCTGCACCATCTGAAATTCTGGACGGGAAATATAGTCTGGGAACTCGATTCCCTCCTGCAGCGCATATTCACGAGTAACTCCATAAAGATTCATGAAAATATAATAGTAGCCCGCATATCTAAAGTCAGCTCTAGAAGATTCAATGCACGTAAGAACAGCTGCAGTATTTGCATCATATTCTCTGGAGTAACCCTTGGCATGATATATCTCGTGACACAAAGTTACTGGAAAATCGAGAACATCCATGTAGTCTGTATTAACATTAGCTTCACCGAGCATCGCATCGTAGAATCCAGTTATATATGTGTAGCTCCAAAAATAGCTAAGTGCCACAGGCTTTGCTCTAACATATGTTGGTGACAGACCCAGATCAAAATAGTCATCCATTCCCATAATAATAGCGTTGGCATCATAAACTGCCATCTCATAATTACTATCCAGATGTGCAACTCCATTATAGTCTGTGCCCAAATGTCTTCGTGCAGCCATCATCTCATAATATGCCCAGTCCAGAACTGTTAAATACTGGTCACATGTGTAGCCTTCACCATTCAACTTCAGCCTTGTAGCCACTGGTGTTCTGTTATAGTTAAGACCAATCATTAACTGGAATATTATGGAAGCAATTAATACGATAGTCATTACAACACGTATTCTTACGAGGAAATATCTGCAGAAACCTCTCCCGCCACCTCGGACCGCACTAATAATGCTTTGAACAATAAATATAATGATTAAAATGAAAAGCATTATAGATCCAATAACGGCAAAAATCTCCGTTAATGACTGCATAAAGAAGTTACTAACGGCATTAAATGGTAAAGCCACCTTAGGGAAAATAAACTCTGAATAATAGTCTATAGTTTCTCTAGAAAGAATCTTGGCAGGAAAATAATAAATAATGAACGCCAAAGCTGCAAATACAACTATAAGAACACTATTTATAATAATGCCCTTATTGCTTATATAATACTTTTCAGACTTTTCTACTCGCTTCATTTATACCTTTCCCATCATCATAAAAATCACGTACAGAATTCCATAAATAACTGGCTGATGAACCAAATAGATTAACAAAGAGTGTCGTCCTAAAAATTCAAATGGTGCTGTAATATTTCTAATAGCTGCCTTAGGATTCGGAAATAAAGTTCTCTTATCCTTATAACAGCTTCTTCCGATAACTGCTCCCATAAGGAATACGCCCATCCAAGGAACAAGGGGCATGTAATCTCCCATAGAAGGTGTTCCTGTAATCTTTATTCCGATTGGCAATAACAAAAGATTTGATGTGATATTATCGTAATTACTTAGCTCGTTATTGATGAGCATGATATATATACCGATGAGACCGATAATCAATGTCATTCCCATGTAGTTTATCTTTGTTTTCTTCTCGATAAATACAAAGAGTGCGTATACCAATGTAGACAGTGCGAGCACATGCAGCACGTTAAATAGAATTAGGACATCAATTCCCATTACTCTATAGATGAACAATGTTGAGCATGTGAAAAGAAGTGCTATTCCGAGAAGTCTAGCACCACGCTTCAGATTACTGCGTGACATAGTGCAACAAACACCCGAAATACTAACAAATAAACCGGTAATAATTGGGTGAATAAATGTCCAGAAATAGTCCGCCTCTAGATAGCTAAATGTATCGACACCAAACTCATATCTGACATCATAAGAGAAATGCATAAACACCATCATTACGATGGCAATGCCTCGCAAAAAATCAAGCTCATATGCTCTCTTACTATCATTTCTTTTTGAACCTAATAAAAACATATCCACCTCTTACTTAAGCGCAATTATACGCCAATGATACATGCACCTATAGCTGTCGCATAAGTGGAATGTTCAGGAATAATTATATTAATTCCGTAGAATCTTACGAAATCATCTAATACCTTCTTGCAACTATTAAGTGTACTTACCTGACCAACTGCAACGATATCATCAATTCCTGTGACCTTTGTTGTCAGAACCATCATTGTTCCCATCACCTGGAAAACCATATTAAACATTCCAGCAGCGACATCAATCTTCTCACAGCCGGACTTAATTTTTCCAAAATTAGCCGCAGTCAAATCCATAGGCAAGCCCGGCATGTCTCCATTGGAAATATCTCCAATAGTAAGATCCACCTTCGTAGTATTACCTTCTACACCCATCTTATCAATCACAGAGACATCATTCTTATCAAGTAAGAGACAGCCAAGACCCTTAATTGTTCCGCCACCAACACCTGTACCAATTACATGCTCTACTGTATTATCAATCACCTTATAAAAAGCAGTGCCTGTACCCATGCTGACTACAATTGCTTTATCAAGGTCTGCCAAAAATGCACTGCCGATACCTGTAGCCTCATATTCTGATACCACATTCAATTTATAGCCAAGAAAATTATCAGGAATAAAGGACGAACCTGCACCTGTAATGTTAATTATCTCGATGTCTTCTCTATTTAACTTTGTGTTGTCAATTAGATTATCTAGCGCAGCTTCAAAACAATGTGCCGGACTATCTTCAATAATTACGTTCTTATATATGATTTTTCCATCTTCCAGACATACAAGCTTTGTAGTGCTTCCGCCGATATCTAAACCAATTTTATAAGCCATTTAGTCACTTCCTATATAAATATACAGAAGCATTTTATCACATTGTCATGGCATTTTTTAGCTAAGAAAAAGGCCTTCATTGAAGGCCTTTATTTTATTTTGTATAGACAAGAGTTGTTGGCTGAATCTTATACTGTGTACCTGAAGCAGATGAGAACTCAACTGGTCCCCCATCATTCTTAACTGAAAGCTTAGCTTTATCGTTAGCCTGGAAAGAACCATGTGATGGAACCCAGAAAGAACCGCTGTACTTCTGAACAAGCTGTCCAGGATTATAGTAATTATCTACCATATAAATTGAATACTGAACTGTATTCTCTGCAATAGTTTCACCTGTCTGCTTATTAACTGTTGGAAGTGAACCATCTGCATTATGCTCAATAACAAGATATGCTCTCCACTTAAGCTTGCCATCCTTATTCTTATTAAAATCATTCATAGAACGGAATCCAAATGAATCCACATCATCATCTGTTACTAAGATATAGTCTGTTGCAGACATATGATAAGTTCTTGTATTTCCGTTCTGAGTATCATACAAAACCTGATTCTCAAGAGCCTGTGCATAAAGTGCAGCATAATCAGAAGAATCATCATCGTTATATACTCTGTAGAATGAATCCTTAACTGCAATAATTAATGAAACAAATAATCCACTGATTAACATGATAATGGCGATAGCCAACATCATTTCAACAAGTGTAAAACCCTTCTTGGATGATTTACCAAACTTCTTCATGTTCGCTACCCCTTAACCAATCTTATCTGTATATGTGCAACCAGCTTCTCTGCAATACCAACCATTCTTTGTTGTATCTGCAGCTACTACACAGTATCTAACCTTATGATTTGCATTAGCAGGACAACCAACAATTGTAGGCTGGTAGAAGAAAGAATGTCTATGGCTAACTGCAGAAGCACCCTCTGCATATGTTCCACCTACTGTAGAGTTTATATTAACACCTGTATTATCGTTAAACTCCCAGTTCTTAACAACTAATTCCTTGCCATCTACATCAGATCCAGCACCACCAGCTGTAACCTGCAACTTTACTGAGCCCTTTGTACCAGAACTCTTGAGATCATTGATTCTATTCTGGAGACCGCTACCATCACCATATGCAACCATCTTTGTTACCTTTGCCATGGCGCTATCATAGTTCTTGGCACCCATCTTATTATATACATTATTATTATGAGCATAATTCATGGTGCTTAAAAAGCCCTTCATGATCATAGTAGAACAAATTGTCATGATAGCTGTTGCAAGCATTACTTCCAAAAGAGTAAAACCACGCTTGTTACTTCTCTTAAAAAATCTTTTCATTACATTATCTCCCTGCTATTAGAACTTATAGCCTGTGATCTGTCCCTCCAAGGACTGTACTTTGCCCTTGTAAGAAGAAACACCCTCATCTACTTCTTTGCTTCCATTCTTAGCTCTGTCCAAGTATGTAGAAATATTCATAACAAGTACACCAGCAAGAATAACTATAACAGCGATTACAAGAACCAACTCTATAAGAGTAAATCCCTTTTTTGTCTTATTAAGTTTAATCATTTTAACCCCTCTTAAGACGTACATCTTTTATTGCCTAAAAACTTCTAATATGTATTATACAAGGATTTTTGAATTTTTCAAACACCAATTTCGAAATTTGTTTAACATTTTTAACATAATTTCGCCACAAATGAAAATGCATAAAAAAAGGTGGGGATTGAATCCCCACCTTAGAGTCATACTCAAAATTCTATTAAGTATTAGCGTCGATCTCTTCAACAACACCAGAGATAGAGCTGTTGTGGCTCTTAACAGAAGAAGCTGCATTCTTAGCTCTGTTGAGGTAAGAACCGATGTTCATAACGAGAACAGCAGCGAGGATAACGATGATAGCAATAACGAGTACCATCTCAATGAGTGTAAAACCCTTCTTTGTCTTCTGAATCTTCTTCATGATTGTTTCCTCCTATGTAAGGTTTATTGAGTTTGTATGTTTAGTATAACACCTATTCCATAAAATGCAATAGTTTTTTCACAATTTCTCCATAATCTTTTTTAATTATGGAGAATGTGAACAATTATGCTGGCTGATCTGGATTTTCTCCCTGTGTTTCAGGAGCTGGCTGTGTTCCATCATCTGTCGCCAATCCAACTGCAACTGCAACACTTGGAGACTCTCCTACCATTCTATCAAAGAGATCTCTTGACCAGTATGCTGCGAATGGACGGCTATTATTGATAATCTGATCATTTGGCATCTGTGTTCTGAACCAGAAGCTATCCTCATACTTCTCATCAACAATCATTCTTTCACCCATAATACCTGCATTAGGTACAGTAGTTCTTCCGTTCCACTTTACATATGGTGCTGTGAGAACTGGCTCTGAAAGTCTGTCTGTAAGAGAAGCTGAATAGAAATCAATCTCAACTGTAAGGAGCATATATCCGCCCTCAGACTCCATACTAACCTTGTTAATCTTAACGCAAGATGAAGCTGTTCCTTCTTCTGCACCCTCTGGTACACCAGTTTTCTCGATTACCTTAAGACCCTTAACGAAAGCATCATACTCAACCATTGGTGCTGTAGAATCATAATTAGCTGGGTCTGGATTTCCAGAATAAAGCTGCTCTACGATTTCATCAACCAATGCCGCGTTCTCGTCAGCTGCAAAATCAGGAGTCATATTATACTGTCCAACATTATATCCATCAGATGTAGCAAACTGAGCTGTTACTCTAACAATCTGCAATGTATCCTTAGAAACCTGACCATTAGGAAGTACAATCGCATTTGGTACAACTATCTCAGACTTAATTGTATTAAGGTAAGGGCAACCTGCCTGCTCAAATGTACTGATTACAAACTGTTCAATACTCTCTGTGTTGAGAACTGGGATGAATGTTGCCTCGATGCCTTTAATTGTCTCTGTGATAGCATCAATCTGAGCCTGAGTCTTATTGTTGTTATCCTTAAGTGCCTCAAGAGTTGCAATCTGGTTGTTCAGCTCTGTACGTCTAAATTCAAGATCAATCTTCTGATTCTGTAATGTTCTGATACCAGCAAAATAAATAATAAATGCAACGATAAGAATTGCTACGAGTCCAAGACCGTACTTCTCTCTCTGTCCTAAATTACCCATTATGCTTCACCTCCCTCTTCAGTAGCAGCAACCGCAACTGTATAGTAGTAAGTTACATCAACATTATCTGTAAGATTTGAAATTACATGCTTAGCATTTGCCTGAATCTCTGCGAACTGTTCTGCAGAAACTTCAACACCATTTACCTGAACAGAAGTGAGTGTGTATACTACACCGTTATACTCGAACTCGAGAATATTGTCGTTAACATATGTATCGTTGTAATCATATGTATATGTGCGAACTGCATCAAGTGCGATAACACCACTATCAAGGTTAGCATAAGAAGATACACCAACAGTAACTTTGTTTGTGAGGTTACCTGTGATTACAAACTTATAGAAACAATTGATTCTGTTTCTGATAGTACCGTCATCATTCAAAACATTTTTATCATTAACTCTTTCCATCTCAATCATTGTTGGGCGGTCTGAATTGAAAATGTTCTGATCATCCTGAACCATGTTTACAAGCTCAAGTGCTGCATAATCAGTAAATGCATAACCTTCAATTGTGAAAACATCACCTGTGAGCTCATACTTAGCGATGTAAACCTCACTTGGGAGATTCTCGATGAGAAGCTGCATTACATTTGTTCCTGCACTTGTCTTTGTATCAACTGCCTGTCTCATGCTGGACATTGCGTAAAGCTGCTGATTTCTCTTAGCAAGATCTGCTTCAATATTTGTTGCTTCTTTCTCAACATCTTTGAACTCTTCACTTGCAATTCTTGCCTCCATAGCCTGGATGTCCTTCTTAATTGCATTGTTCTGCAAGAAAGCGATAAACCACCAGATTACGAAAATTGCAATAACTACGAGAGCTGCGAAAATAAAATATGCTAAGTATCTAGCTGTTTTTCTAGCAGCCGCGGTATATTCTTCAAAGAAGTTGATGTCTTTCTTTGAGTATCCCTTACCGGATCCTATTAATGCCATCTTTATTCCCTCCTATTAATCTTCACGGATAAGTGCACCGCAGCAATTAACAAACTGTGGAAGCATGAAATCTCTTGGACCAGATACTGTACTTACTGTGTTGAGTACTTCAACCTGAGTACCAAGCTGACGTGAAAGCTCTTTATCAATTTTCTTATATCCAGCACCAGAACCATAAAGGAAACATGTGCTAATGCTGTCAATGTGGAACTTGGAAATAGAGAACTGTGCTGTTCTAGATACTGCATCTGTCAATGACTTGAAGTAAGCATTTACAGCACTCTGGAGAGAAGGTGTCTCTGCAACTGTCTCGTGCCATACATCAATATCCTCAACAGGAACTGCAACCTCGGAATCAGACTTTGTGATATTAAGTCTTCTAGCAAGAGATGACTGGTTATCACCACCCTGAATCTTTCTCAATGACTCAGCAACAGATCTGATATTAGAATGACCAAACTGAAGTCTTCTTGAAAGAACTGGGAAACCCTTATCGAGAATTGTAATTGTTGTTGTTGCTCCAGAAAGCTCAATAAGAAGAAGTGTAGACTGTGTAATGTTTACATTACCATTGATAATTCCATCACGGAAAAGCTTTCTAATTGCATTTGGATTAGAATCCATTGCTACAGGAGACAAATCCATGCTCTTAAGGAAGTCTCTAAAATCAGTAACTGTATCCTTAGGAACTGCTGTAGCTCTGATGAGAAGCTTATCAGCCTGAGTCTCTTCATCCTTCTTTGTACCATATACGAGATAGTCAATAGACATATCCTTATTAGTACCCTGGCCCATGATCTCGTACTTTACCATGTCCTTGAGCTGATCATCCTTAACCTTAGGAAGCTCAAGATCTCTAGTATGCATGAATGAACCATCTGTTGTAATAATAGTGTTCTTGATTCTTGAAATCTCAAGTCTAGCGAGAGCATGCTTAAGAGCCATCTCGATACCGAAAGAATCAGAAATTGCACCATCTGAAATAGCGTCAAGCTCAAGTGGAACTACTCCAACCTTCTCGAGCATAACGATGCCTGTTTTACGATTAAAAGAACCAATTGCAAGCTTGAGTTCTGAGCTAGACATATCAAGTACAAGGTTCTGTGAACTGCTTAAATTAATAGCCATTTATGTAACTCCTTTCTTTGACCTTAAGCGATAAACTGAGCCATTGTGAAGATAGGCAACGCAATAGCACCAACTGTCAAACCTACGAGAATAGCCATTACGATAAGCATAATAGGCTCGATAGCAGCTGTCATCTTTGCTGTGGCAGCATCTGCCTCATCCTCAAAGAAGAGAGATGCCTTCTCAAGAATAGAATCAAGAGTACCTGACTCCTCACCGATAGCAGTCATCGCATAAATCATTGGAGGGAACTCTGTAATATTCTTAATAGACTTTGAAAGAGATGCACCCTTACGAATGTCAATTCTTGCCTCTGCAAGCTTCTTCTCGAGAATAACGTTATCAAGAGAACTTCCTGTAATCTCGATTGCCTGAAGTACTGAAATACCAGACTTAAGAAGTGTAGATACTGTACTTGTAAATCTTGCAGCAGCGTTCATCTTTGTAGCCTTACCTACAACAGGAATACGAAGCATCATCATATCCCACTGAGCATGACCCTTTTCTGATTTCTTCCAAACATTGAAAAGGAATACTGCCGTACCAATTACAATGATATATACATACCAGTAATGAACCATAGAATTAGAGATAGCCATAACGCCCTTTGTCAATGCTGGCAAATCACCACCAAGATCCATGATTGTTTCTGCAATACCAGGAACAAGGAATGTAAGAAGTCCAACAGTGATTCCGATTGTAAGGAAGAAGAGAATCTTAGGGTAAACCAACGCTGCGGAAACCTTATTCTTCAATTTGGACTGCTTCTGGAAGTATTCTGCAAGGCTATTCATAATCTCATCTAATCGACCTGACTCCTCACCTGCTGCAATCATACTTACCATAATACTTGGAAGTACCTCTTTCTGATCTCTAAATGCATCAGACAAAGTACGACCTGACTGAATTGCTTCGTAAATCTCTCCAACACACTTCTTTGACTGCTTAGACTCAACCTGCTGATAAAGCATGTCAAGAGAACGAACTACCGTAATACCAGCGGACAACAATGAAGCAAGCTGACGGCTGATAAGAACAAGCTCTTTTGTATTGAGTTTCTTACGGCCGATTTCCATGTTCATTAAGCCATCGCCATGATCAAGTTCAATACTAGCAATATACTTGCCATCTGCTTTAAGTTTTCTAGAAGCATCAGCAATTGTTGCCGCATCGATAACACCGGATGTTTTCTTACCGTTACTATCGAGAACCTGATATCTGAAATTAGGCATAAACTTTTTCCTCCTATTTTATTTTCGTCGTAAATTTAATTACTGGAAATCAAGATCTCCAAAGAGTGGGCTGTTAGCAGGGCCACCAACGTTGTTGATATAACGCTTGAGATCCTCAGGAACTCTACAGCGCTCAATAGCAACCTCTCTTGAAATAATCTTGCTCTTAACAAGCTCCGCGAGGTAGAAATCCAATGGACACATACCTGCCTGAAGATTTGTGGCAATAGCACTATCAATCTGATATGTCTTTCCTTCACGGATGTTGTTACGAATAGCATCATTTGCAAGCATAATCTCGAATGCTGCACAACGACCACCTGAAATCTTTGGAACAAGAGTCTGACAGATAACTGCTACGAGAATTGAACCAAGCTGTACTCTAATCTGATCCTGCTGATGAGGTGGGAATACGTCGATAATACGGTTAACTGTATCGGAAGCACTTGATGTATGGAGTGTTGACATTACCAAGTGACCAGTCTCGGCTGCTGTAATAGCAGTACTGATTGTATCAAGGTCACGCATCTCTCCTACGAGAATTACATCTGGGTCCTCACGAAGAGCAGCTCTAAGTGAGTTAGCAAATGAAAGTGTATCCTCATGTACTTCTCTCTGGTTGATCATAGCTTCACCATGATCATGGAGATACTCGATAGGCTCCTCAAGTGTAAGGATGTGACACTTCTTAACACTATTAATATGACCTACCATAGCTGCAAGTGTTGTTGACTTACCAGAACCTGTAGGACCTGTTACAAGGATAAGTCCACGTGGCTTCATTGCAAGCTCTTTAAAAAGAAGAGGAAGTCCAAGACGCTCACATGTAGGAATATCATTTGTGATAGTTCTTGCTGCAAGTGCATAAGAGCCACGCTGCTTGTAGATATTACATCTAAAACGGCTGTAATCCTGAACTACATAGGAAAAGTCAATCTCTCCTCTCTCTGCCAAGTACTGCTGTCTTGACTTATCAATCATTGACTTACAAAGAGCTTCTGTGTCCTCATCTGTAAGAATCTGATTGCTGAGCGGCATAAGCTGACCGCTAATTCTGATCATAGGTGGCAATCCAACAGTGATGTGTGTATCTGACGCACCGCGTCTAACAGCTTCTGTTAGGATGGCATCCATTGTCAAACTGAATTCTTCCACTTGTTATTTCCTCCTTATCCATCAATAGAGTAAGCAACTCTATTAAGTTCTGGTAATGTTGTGATACCCTCGAGTACCAACGCAGCAGCTGAATCTGCGAGCATCTGAGTTCCTTCCTTAACTGCAAGAGCTCTCATTTCATCTTCACTAGCTCTCTTCTCAAGAAGTGCCTTCATGCCCTTTGTAATAACAACGATCTCATGGATAGCAATTCGACCCTTATAACCACTGCCATTACAATCAGTACAGCCTTCACCCTTATAGATTTTCTGACCTGGCTCGAGATTAAGCTTCTCAAGCTCATACTCATCTGGGTCATATGCCTTACGGCAACTTGTACAAATTCTTCTAACAAGACGCTGAGATACAACGCCAACAAGAGCAGAGGAAACCATGTATGGCTCCAAGCCCATATCAATAAGTCTGTTGATAGAAGAAACAGCATCGTTTGTATGGATTGTACTGAATACCAAGTGACCTGTAATAGCAGCTCTCATGGCAATCTCTGCTGTCTCACCGTCTCGAATCTCTCCGACGAGAATAATATCAGGGTCCTGACGGAGGATAGATCTAAGAGCCGATGCAAATGTCATACCTGCCTTAGCATTAACCTGAACCTGATTGAGTCCAGGAATACGAATCTCGACTGGGTCCTCTACAGTAATAATGTTTGTCTCAGGATCATTCTTCTCAGCAAGAAGTGTATAGAGTGTTGTTGTCTTACCAGAACCAGTAGGACCAGAAATAAGACAGATACCCTGTGGAACCTTAATAATCTTATTAATCAACTCATTGTTGTGATCACTAATACCAAGATACTTACGGTTAAGATTACCGTCGTTCTTGGCAAGAATACGAATAACGGTTTTCTCACCCCAAATTGTAGGAAGGATGGATACACGCATATCTACAGGAGTGCCGTTAATTTCTGTCTGGATACGACCGTCCTGAGGAATTCTCTTCTCAGCGATATTCATACCACCAAGAATCTTAATACGTGTTGTAATAGCTTCTCTAGCAGATGCAGGGTTACTCATAATCTCCTGCATAACACCGTCAATACGGATACGAACTCTGATTCTATCCTCCATTGGCTCAATATGAATATCGGAAGAACCAGCTCTAATAGCAAATTCAATCATGGAGTTAACGAGCTTAACTACTGGCGCACTGTTAACGGCGTCAGCCATCTCATCGCTCATTCCTCCAATATCATCACCAGCAAGGTCAGCATCGAGCTCTGTAGCAGCCTCAGATGCGCTTGCCTTACCATAGTTTACCTTAATTGTATCAAGGATACCTGTTCTTGTAGCAAGCATCAGAACGATATCGTAACCAGTTCTAAACTGGAGATCATCCTGAACAAGAATATTAAGAGGGTCATCGATAGCAACTACAAGTTTTTCTTCATCAAAACCAATAGGTACTACTGTGTTCTCTGTACAATACTTCTCATCAAGAAGTGCCATTGCCTTTGCATCTACTTCAATAGATGTAAGATCAATAATTGGATAATTGTACTGGCTTGATACGGCTCTTAATATGTCAAACTCTGACATAAGGCCCATTTCTGTGATTACTTCACCAAGTCTCTTACCGCTCTCCTTCTGAACACTGAGCGCTTCAGCAAGTTCAGCTGCTGTAAGGAACCCACTCTCAATGAGAATGTCACCTAATCTTTTCATTGTATCCTCCGTTCGCACCCCCGGTCGGTGCTATAAAAGGGTGATAAACCACCTTAAAATTTGTAGTAATTAAGCATAGTTTCCCCCATATATATCTCAAAAACTATACAACATGCTACATTAAAATACAAGCATTTCTAAGAGTTTTTTGTCATTTACAAATCTTTGTAGCATTATTGTAAATGTTATATAATGAGTTTGTTTTTATAAGATTTCGCATTAATCGGGTGTTTATTTATGAATAGTGTTACTCTTTTTCTTTATTGTTTTTTTATTGTAGATGCTACTCTTTTTGGAATCATAATAGGTAGTTTTCTTAATGTAGTTATATATAGAATCCCAGAAGGTCGTACCATAGTTAAGGGACATTCAATGTGTATGACCTGTGGCCACACGCTTGCCGCCAAAGATCTGGTACCTCTTTTTAGTTGGCTGTTTTTAAAAGGTAAATGCAGATACTGTGGTGCACCTGTTCCATCAAGATACGCTAAAATTGAAAGCTTTACTGGTCTTGTCTTCCTTATTAGCGCACTTTCTCATTTGGAGACAGCTTTTTTTCTTGTCGATCCTGATGCATTCCTTAGTATTTTTGCAAGTTTTGTTTTGTTTGTACTCGCTTGTTGTGCTGCGATTTCTGCCATGATGATTTATCACGACACAGGTAAAGGATACCTGCAACTTGCTTTGATTTCTATCATCTCCGGAATTTTAGCAACAGCAATCTGTCTTTATAAGAATAACGCTGACGTTAACTATTGGTTGTTGTCATTACTTGTAGTTATTGCTGGAGTTGTGGTTTTTGTCATTTTGATGAAAGTTATATTTGTATTTTTCAAGAAAACTTACAGTAAAGCTGACACAATGGCTGACCTGACAATTGCAGGTCTCTTATTCAATCGCGAATTCACTATTTTGGTTACAAAACTCGGTTACTTAAAGACATCTTGTATCGAGATTATCCTTTTTGGAATTGTATACGGTGTTATTAGAGCTTCTTTAAAGAACACAAAGAAAGAGAAGATTAGTGTAATTTTAGGTTTCCTTGTAATTGTTATTTTGGTCATTTTACGATATTCTTATATGAAGATTATTTATAATTTTTAATTTATATATTACTGGAGGTAATTATGTCAGGTCATTCCAAGTGGAATAATATTAAGCGTAAGAAGGAAGCGTCAGATGCTGCAAAGGGCGCTATCTTTACAAAGATGGCAAAAGAAATCGCAGTTGCAGTTAAAGCTGGCGGTCCTGATCCAGAAGGAAACTCCAGACTTAAGGACGTTATTTCTAAGGCAAAAGCAGCTAATATGCCAAATGATAATATTAAGCGTGCTATTCAGAAGGCATCTGGTGCAGGTTCCGGCGATGATTATGAGGAGATTACATATGAGGGTTATGCTCCTGGTGGAGTAGCTCTTATGGTTAAGACACTTACTAACAATCGTAACAGAACAGCTGCAGATGTTAGACACATCTTCTCCAAGTACGGTGGACAGATGGGTGTTGATGGTAGCGTTAGCTATTTGTTTGAAGACAAGGGTATCATCGTTATTTCTAGAGAAGAATTTGATGATGAGGACCAGGTTATGGAAGATGCTCTCGAGTGTGGTGCTTCAGATTTCGTTCCAGATGACGAGTGTTATGAAGTAGAGACAGATCCTAGCGACTATTACGCTGTTAAGGATGCACTTGAGGCTAAGGGATATACATTTGAGGATTCCAGTTGCGGTCCTGTAGCTATTACTCCTACAGAGGTTACTGATCCAGCTATTATCGAGTCCATCGAGAAAATGATAGACATGCTCGAAGAGAACGAGGATGTTCAGGATTACTTCCTTACATGGGATAACTAATTAATAGGATTGATTTATGCCATTGGAGAACGAGAAAAAGAATAGTCAGCCAACTAGAAGAGGTGTTCTTATTCCAGAACTTCGTTCTACTTTGAGAAAAATCGATTTTTCTCAGGAAGCTCGTATACACAGAGTATCTACTGAGAGAAGCGTTGAAGATATTTTATCTTCTGAAGCACTTACCAGGGAAGCTCTTTCCAAGATTGCTATTATTGCCTTCGTTGGACAATCTGGTACTGGTAAAAGTACAAGAGCAATCTCTGTAGCAAGAGCAAATGATATTGGATATATTATCGATGATGGCTTGCTTATTAATGGAAGTCGCATTGTAGCGGGAACGTCTGCCAAGAAAGCTCCTACTAAGATGGAGTCTGTAAGGCAGGCGCTTTTTGTTGATCCAACACGTTCTTCTGTTATGAGAAGAGCATTAGTAGAATCTCAGCCTGCTGCGCTTATGATTCTTGGAACATCCGATTCTATGTTATCCAAGATAACTACCAATCTATGGCTTAATCCACCTTCAATGCTTATTCGTATTGAAGATGTTTCAACCGAAGAGGAGCGTAGAAGTGCCCGTAATACTCGTATGACTGAGGGAATGCATACAATCCCAGTTCCTACTATGGAGATCAAGCACGAGTTCTCTGGATACTTCTCAGACCCTCTTAATAAATTGCGTCAACGCTTCGATTTTGAGCGTAATAGTGGAAACACACCATATGTAAGCGATGCTGAACGTACTATGGTACGTCCTACCTTCTCCTCTCTTGGATCTTATTCCATTTCAGAAGAAGCAATGCTTGATCTGATCAAGATTGTTTTGGAGGATATCCCTGGTGTTGGAGGCGTAGTAAACTATAAAACAGAGAACCGTACAATCGGTGCCGTATTTTCAATTGACCTTGCACTTCTTTATGGGTTTGATGCACAAGCCGTATTACTAGAAGCACAGCAAAAGATTGGTAGCGCCATAGAGGAATATACGTCCATTACAATTGTCGCTGTAGATGTTAGAGCTATTAGACTTCTACATAATAAGGAGGCTATATGATCGAAAAAATTTATACAATTCCAGTAAATGAGTCTTATGAGGCAGATTCCGATTGCCCACTTTGTTTGCTTGCCAAGAAAGCTGAGACTGATTATCTCGATTATTATCTTGGACCATCTCTTATGGAGCCAGATACGCGTAAGATTACTAACAAAACAGGTTTTTGTCCTAATCACATGGGTAAACTTAATAAAGCTGAAAAAAGTCGTCTAGGACTTGGCTTAATGCTTCATACACACTTAAAAGATTTCAATGAGGATATCAATAAAGAGATGAAAGCAGCTGCTCCAGGAAAAGCTTCACTTCTTAAGGGGCGTTCATCTGAGTATAAGGGTAAATTGAATGCACTTGCAGATAAAATTGATAAGAGAATTGCATCTTGTCCTATTTGCGAGAAAATTGATTATTCAATGGACAGATATACTGAAGTTATAATGTATTTGTTCTCTCATGATCCAGACTTTAGAACAAAATTCTCAAACGCTAAATCACATTGTTTACCACATACAAGCTTATTGCTTAGAACTGCTGCAAACAAACTATCTCAGAACGATGCCGCTGATTTTGTAACACTACTTGCTGACAATAATGCATCTGCATTTTCTACATTAATTGACGATGTTGAGTGGTTTACACTTAAGTTTGACTACCGCAATAATGATAAACCATGGGGTAATAGTAAAAATGCTATCCAGCGTTCAATGAGATTCTTATCAGCTGACAGGAGTGAATTCGATGAACAATCAAATAAAAAGTAATATCGAATTAGAGTACTTATCTGAAAAAGAATTAAATCCTAATAACAAAGGTCTAGTGGTACTTTTTAAACATGATTACTATTCGACGAATTCTCCTCATGGAAAGGAATTGTTATCCAATATTCTTTATTCTCTTAATTCTGATAGTATATCAATTGCAAAAGTAATGTTTATCGACAATGGTGTATCTCTTCTTGACGTTGATTCAATTTATAATTCCGATATTTCTTCATTATTAGAAAAAACACAAACTGCATTTGTTTGCTCAGAAAGTTTGGAAGAATATAGAACAGAATTAATTGATAGAAATAATCTTATAGTTGCTGATGCTGAACTATTCTTCGAACAGTTATTTACATCAAAACCTGACATCATTATTGAATAATTTGTATTTATTATTTGCATATAAAAAAGCCTACTTCAAATGAAGTAGGCTTTCATATTTATTTGTTCATTAAACTGCTTCTGTATAGTACTGATAATCAAAAATCTTAAAATCTGTGTACTTTTCCTGAGGCTTATCGCTAAGTCTGTCAGAACCAGGCTGTGGGCAATATGGAATTCTAATCTGACCTGTACCATTTACCTTTACAGACTGACATGTAAGACGTCCATAGAACATACATGTTTCTGCAGCCAATACGTAAAGTGTTCCGTCATCCTTTCCACCAGATGAGTTTGGATAAAGTCCTACGAATGCATTCAATACCGCATTTCTGTTAGAATCCATATAGAGCTGAGAAAGACCATCAGTTCCGCCAGTACCCATACTGTAAATGAAAGCATGTGGAACTGCCTTAGGATCAATATTTGCATAACTTCTATAAAAGTCATATGCCTTTGATGGATCTGTTAACTCGGACTTGTAGCAGTTAGTACATACGATACCTGCAAGACCATCTGTACCACGCTCACTAATAACGAACTGCTGGCCTGTGCAGATGATAAAAATAACATTATTAGAAGAACCCGCACCATTAATAATCTTAAAGTAACCACTTTCAATTGTGAATTTACTTGTGATATAGAAGATATAGTCACCAGCACTCAAATCACATTCAATTACCGGATTTGTTTTACCTGCGCCCATTGTGCCATAGATTTTGTAAGTACCAGAAGCAAGCTTACTTTCACCACTTTTGGATAAAATTCCTGATGGCACTGTAGGATAAGACTGTGCAGCTGTAATATTCTTTGCCCAACCATACTCCTGAGCAATACCCTGATAAGAAAGGAGATCTCCACCCTTCTTACCAACCTCAGTCTTAGTATAGTTAATACCTAAGTGCTTAGTTGCACCCTTATACTGATCATCACCAACAACAACTGTTCCTACTGTTGAAGGAGCACTACCACCCAAAGTAGTATTTGAAGTCTTATAAAACTTAAGATCTGCAGAATTGTTTGCGTGATTCTGATCCTTCTCGAATGTGATTGTCTGAGCAGACTCATCATAGAATACTACGTTACCCTTACCCTTGAACCACTCACCGCAGTTAGGATAGTTACCAGCACCTACTGCATTACCAGCATTTGTGATTGACTTAGTATTTCCAACGAAGTATACATTACCATTGCTAAGTGTAACTGGGCTACCAGAAACCTTATTAAGCTCATAGGAAGAATCTTTACCCCAGAATACGAGATCACCAAAGAAGAATGAATCGATAGGTGTATAAGTACCAGTTGAGATTACATCAGAATAATAATAGTTATTACCTGTATCTGAATATGCATTCTCTCTGAAACCTCTGAATACGAGAGTATTATCGTTAGCAGATGGTTTGCCCCATGTTCCCATATCTCCCCATCCAGAAGTACCACTACCCATAGTACCTGTTGCCATACCGATAGCTACGTGGTTAATGGAACCACCCTTAGACACGTTAAGCATATGAGCAAAGTTATGAGCTGGCTCTGTTGGCTCGTTATAGTCGAGAACCATCTTAATGCACTCAACCTGATCGCCAATTCTTGTCTTAAAATCAATAACCATTGTCTTATCGGCATTCTTTGTGAAATATGCAAATGTACAGTTAGTATCATCACTAGCAGACATACCAGGAACTGCCTCATTTACGAGTCTGATAGAAGATCCACCCAATCCTAACAACTGAGCATCAGTAATCTCCTGCATATACAAAGCCTGATAAAAAGACTCGGCAGCAGATGTTACTGTAAGTCGCGCCTGATTGTCTTCGGCTCTTGTGTACAAACGAGTTCTTGTCGCTGTTGTGAGCATAAGTGCTGAAGCAATGAAAATCAAAGCAATAGCGAGAATGAAAAGAATTGTAACAAGTACAACACCCTGCTTGCTCTTCTTTGTCTTACCATTAATCTCTTTTAATCTCTCAAGCATACTACTAAATGCCTTTCTTAATAATAATATACGCATATTACGCACAAATACCTATTTAAGTTCACTTCATTATATGACAGGTTCAGGTAAATTTCAAGAAATCTTTATGACTTTTATCATAAAAGCTCCATTTTTTATTCACATTTCTTTCACTTTTCTGTCTTAGCCTGCTCATCTTGCTCTTGTTTCTCAGGTTTTGGAGCCCCGGAAACCCCGTATTTATGGTACTCTTCACGTTTTGAGGCTATAAGGAAATAGTCTGTCTGTGTAGCGAACCTTAGTACGGAAGCTGCATAATAATTCTTATTTTTATTCTTCTTAACCCTTGTTCTAGCGAAGAATTCGCCATGTTCATCACAAGATAACAGGCCATAATAGGACTTTCTAATACGGAAAATGTCTATTTTCTCCTGAAATGTTTTGCCACAAATTGGACACATTTCGTAAAAACCCTTAACTTGATCATAGGCAACATTTGCATCTTTAGCTTCAACACCTACACAGGTGTACTCACGCTTAATATCAGGATCAATAGAGGAACTAGAAATTACACTTAAAACCTCCGCGGCTTTGTTGTGCTCAAAAATCTTACAAAAAATCTCTCCTGTGTATCTGGCATCTGCTACTGCACTATGAAAGGTATCGTCCTTAACAATTTGATAGTAGTCAACTGCGAACTCTACACTACGCTGATTACCCTTCTCACCTGCAAAAAGAGAAAATATAGGCTGAACATCAAGGAAGAAACACTTTAACTTATAATCAAGATTAAAAAATTTCAAATTCATCTTGAGCATATCAGGATCCGAATTTCCCCAACCAACTAAGATAAAGTCATCTCCGCAAAATTCTCTGAATGCCTTATATGACTGCTCCAGACTCTCGCCTGTTCTTAGGTCAGCATTAGTTTTATGAGTTACCTTCTTAACATGATAATGAATCTTAGTGTATTTCTCAGGCTTAACGTTACATGAGAACTCACCTTTATATATTAATGCACCATTAGAATATTCATATTTAACAGCGCCAATCTCGATAATTTCTCCACTTAACTGAGAAACTTCAAATGGATATGTTTTTCCAGGAAATGGCTGATTCCATTCCATGTCAAATACAACGAAGATAGAACCATCAGTTATCTTCCTGCTTAACATCAACCATTCCTCCCTTTTTATTTTCCATATTTCTAAATCTCTTTACATATATATATAACAATATAAATACAAAGGAGATCACCGTAACACCAGTCACTGTCAGTCCAGTAATAATATCATAAACTGGAACAGATATGGTTATTGCATTTATATCCTCAGGATTATCTATTGTTATTCCAAGTTTGCCAGCCAGATTAAATGTAGTCAGCTCGCGCCCAGAATTAGTGCGTGCAATATATTTGGAATCATAATCTAAGGAAGTAATAACAGATTTTGTTCCAGGATATCTCATAAGAGATATATCACTAAGATCAAGTTTATAGTTATCCATATTTCTAATATTTGCTGCAAACTTGCCTGCGGAATACTCATCGTACAACCAAACAGAGAATTCGGAAGTAACATCTCCAGTAAATGTCTTAAGATTCAAATTGAAATTAGGAGCAATTGGATTAATTTCCGCCATGAACCTAGAATTATAACTATTATTAAATACCGTTTCTCCATACAGCTCACTAAGGCTCTGAAGTGACTCAAATCCTGAATATACAAAATATCTTCTTGATAAGTCTGTATTCTGCATGCGAATAGTAATTGTAGTATCAAGCCCGGCAGAAGAAGGAACGAACATACCCTCTCCCAAGTCTGTGACACCATTCGAGAACACACATGGTGTCTGAACTTTCACAAAGATTGGATCCAGAAGAGCTGCCTTAGAAGTCATGTTAATAACCTCAGGAATTGGCGCCTTATCCATAAGTGGAACAATATCAGATGAGAGAAAAATATATTCACTATTTGATGTGGAATCAAAAATAGGAAGTGTGTTTTCCTTGGTGGTATAAATTTCCTGGTAAGTAGTGCTTTTACCAATACTATTAGAAAGGAACTTATCCTTAAAATCTGACGGACCTATAACATAAACAGCATTGATAAAGATACCCACTAACAAGAGTGATGTTATTATGCTTTCGAGCGGATGCGCAGGATGTGTTGCCATGAAGTTGAAACTTATAGTTAACGCGATAACTGCTACAAAAGAAAACACCATAGAGAACGTGCTTGGTGCCACCTCAGTGCAAATCGCCTTGTGAACGAAAAGTGTTCCCAAAAGCAAACCACAGCCGAGGAAGATGTCACGTGGTGTCAGGGTGGTGATATTTCGTAGAGAAATAGAAGAGTACAAAAGCATTAATCCAGCAAATACAACGAGTCTGGAATAGATAACAATCTCACTTGTGCCGAAGATGCTCATAATCTCATCGGCTACTGACCATGAGATAGATACGTACAAAATAAGGAAAGACATTAATGAGGTTAATTTAAGAATAAAAGGAACTCTCTCATTAATAATCAAAAGAACAAATAAGAATAGGACTGTGATTGAAAGGCTTACCTGTGGAATACCATTAACACTTGCTGTAGTAAGAATTCGTCCATCAAACAAAGTTCCAACCACATCAAATGCCTGATAACGCACAACATTATTCTCAAATACATCAGCAATATTAATTACACTATTTGAATCATATATAGCAGGAATTAAAACCGCTGCACTAAGGCACCATCCAATAATAGTAAGTCCAAGCATCTTAAGGTAAACACCACGTCTTTTGCCTGGAACTACAACGGTAGATACCACAACAATTGATGCGAAAAGCACCAGTATCACGCCAGATAATACGCCATTAATTCCACCAAGCCCCAAAGCTGCCACAGCAACCACAAGAAGAGCACTCTGCTTCAAAGACTTACGACGTGCAAAGGAATCAATCGCAGATAATACAAGTGGCGCAACGATGGCGAGATTAATTACCTGTGGATTAGCAGTTCCAACAAGAACTGGACCTGACAAAGCGTATGCTGTGGACATAAAGAAAGAGAATGTATTTTTTATGCCAATATGTTTACGAACAAAATAACATGCTGTTGCTCCAGCAAGTCCTACTCTAATAAATAACACTCTAGTAAAAGCTCTAACTGTTCCCTTACCAATAAGAGTAAGAAAAAGGAAAAAGGGATCCAAATGATATGCCAGTAAAGCACGAATACCGTGAATCTTCGCAATCTTATCAGAACCTGTAATCATGCCTCTAATAAGCTGTGAATCACCTGCCTCATTTACACTACCATTAAGAATAGTTCCATTAAAATCAGAATATCTCTGCGTGAAAACCCTGACAGCCTCATCTTCAATTGTAGAAGAATAAAGATACTTCAACACAACTCCCAATATCAAAATTGGAAGGAAAAATGCCATCAGTATATAAACACTGTCGATGAGCAGCTGTTTATTATTCTTTATCCTGAGCTGGCTCATCTGCTTCACCTTCTGTTGATTCCTCATTAACTACTTCTACAAATTCAGGCTTTGGTGTTGTCACCTTAACGATGAACATTTCAAGGAACAACATAACAAGGCCCATAAAACTAATAACAATCGAAGGATAGAATCCCTTTGGAGAATATTTAAGAACAATATTATGTGTTCCTTCCTTAAGATAGATACCAGACAAAGCATCCTGAACTGGTACTAATTCACTCTCTTCTCCATCAACTAGAACCTGGAAACCCTCAGAATATGGAATTGTTAAGAACAGAAGACCATCCTCCTTAACATCAATAGTTCCCTTAATAGTTGTATCGTCGTAATATGTTACATCGAGAGCCTGAGAAGAAAGCTTATCAAGCATTGCTTCATAACCTGGCTTATTCAACTGATATGTGTAAACATGAACATCTACTGCTGGTGGCTGAGCATAAGTAAACTTAACCTCAATTGGCTCACCAGTATATTTGCCAAGACATACTGCCTGATAACTTCTTGTATCATAGCTAAATACTGTCTCAACACCACCTGTAACCATTACATTTCCATTCTTGCTGGAATCTACATATACATATACTTCGTCACCAACTTCTTTACCTGTAACAGTAAATGTAAATGACGCAGCAGCATTAACATCAGTAATATGGTAAGTAATAAAGTTGCCCAGACCACCTGCATAGGAGCAGTTCTCTTCACTCTCTGAGAGAAGTCGTACTGGCAAATAAACATCCTCATCAATTCCCATGGATCTTACAAAGTCATTAGTCTTGTTGAAGATATCATGATTCATCTCTGATGGTTCGTAATTAATAACATCCGGATTAACCATATATCCAACAGGCAGAGCATCAGGATTACCAAAAATCTTTACATCATTGCTGGTATACTCCAGATCAAAAATATGTGGATACTTGGATGTATCTTCAATAAGAGCAAAGTTACGAATACCAAAAAGAGTAGCAGTAACTCTTGTCAGACCAGGGTTACGAAGTCCGTTAATTCCGTTGTTATGGAAACCAAAGTTACGCATATACTTAACAAAGCTCTCTCTGGCTGTAGAAGAGAAAACTGACATACCCTTAACGTCATAAACAGACTGGATGTCACAGATATTATTAGGGTAAAGTTCTGTTCTCTCGAATGGGAGATGGCCCTCTGTTCCCTCTATACTTGTAGCATATTCATTAATAATAGAGCGATTCTTTCCATAAAAAGCATAACCCGTGAAGCTCTCATGTTCAGCTACTCTGCTTATGGTAAAAATACATCCGACAAATGACTCCACAAGCATTGTAACTGCAAGAAGAATCTCACATGTATGAAGCTTCTCGCGTGGTGCAATCTTGATATATCTAATAACAAGCCCCTGAATAATAAGGAACAGCAATGTAAGTCCTATCTGCTGGTAGCCTTCATTACCCTCACCAATCTTCTCGTAAAGAACCAAGAATACAAAAGCTCCAGTGATTACTCCTGCAATCATCTTGCGGTCAAAGCTGCGAATAGATCTCATTACAAGATACGCCGCAGTTACCAACAGAAAGCTCATAATAAATGACTGTCTGTATGGAATCTGATTAGGGAAATGGAAACCATGCCAGATAAAATCCAGCATTCTATTGGAGAAACTAAGGTACATAACTACCATCAGAATTCCATAGCCAATCTTATGGCTTAGTCTGATTGACGTATTCTTAGGAGCCATAAAGAACAATGGAATCATAAGTACTACAACAAGACCGCAGGCAACATTTGCCATTCCATCACGAATGTTAGGATTAGCACTTATCATTAATCGTCCAAGAAAATCAAAGAAATCCTTTGTAATAGTGAAATCCTTAACTAACTCGTCGCCTGTAGCAGATGAATGCTGCAAGATAAAATATGTTGGAAGAACAACAACAGCCGAAATTATACCTGCTGTTGCACTAGCCAGTGCGAATCTGCCCGCACTTTTAAAGAAAGTAGTAATATCATGCTCGATATTATCCATTGTGAAATACAGAACAACTGCATACATTACAAGAAACAAGCAAATAAAGTAACCTGCATAATAATTGGAGATAATAGTAATTGCCAACAGTCCAACGTACATGCCATATTTACGTTCTGCAAGAAGTCTCTTAAGTGCATAACAGATAAGTGGCAATAACATAAATGCGTCACACCACATGATATTCCAGAAATCTGTAAGGAACCATCCACTCAATGCGTAAGCAACACTAAATGCAGCAGTAATAAGGTCATATCTCTTATAATCCTCAGAAGCCAGAAAAATGCACATAAAACATGATGCGAGTCCAGCTCTAAGGGCAGTTACGAAAGCAACAAAAACAGGAAGCGTCTTATAAGGGAACAAGATGCAAAGCAAATTTAATGGGCTGGCAGCATAGTTTGAAAAACACGCGTAATACTCCGTTCCCAATCCTGAATTCCAAGAATAAAACAAAGATCGTCCACCCAAAAGCTTGGCTCTGAACTCATAAAGGAAAGGCATGTACTGGTGATACAAATCAACTGTTAATATTGTTCTATCACCTACAGGATAAACCTGAAGGAATGAAAAAACTGCCACAACAGTTAAAAAAGGAACCAGAAATGCAAAAAATCTAATATCGGTAACTATATCTGAAGCCTTAATAATGCCTCTTTTAAGCCTATTCATAAATAATCATCCCTATTAATATAATACAGATAGAATATTAACACATTGCAGTAATATTCGGGTAACTGATTTGTGTTAAAGTATAGTCGAATAAGTATGAAATTGAGTGAGGAATCCAAATGGGATTGAAACTGAAAATCATCATTAACCCTTCTTCTGGAAGAGAAACAGCAAGAGTAAATATCGAGGACATGCTCGCCTATCTTGCATCACAGAAGAAACTCGAGAGAGCTGACATTTATTACACAGCTGCTCGTTATGATGCAACAAATTATGCAAAGAACACCAATGTTGATGAATATGATTACCTAATTGCTGTCGGTGGTGATGGTACAGTAAATGAGGTTGTAACAGGAATGCTATTAGGTGGAGTTGATATTCCACTCGCGATTTATACATCTGGAACAGTAAATGACTTTGCCACAATTAATCACCTCCCTTCAATTCCTTCTGACTTTGCCAGAATGCTTATGAACCCTGAGTTCAAAAGGGTTGACTGCGGTAAAGCAGGCGATTCATACTTCCTGAACGTACTCGCAGGTGGCTTAATGACTGAAGTAGCTTATACAGTTCCATCAGATTTAAAAACTGCTTTTGGTCCTGCTGCATACTGGATTTCAGCTCTTAAAGATATTCCTACTATCAACAAGACAATTCCTCTCAAGATTACTACAGATGATGGAGAATATGAGGCTGATGCCATTATGTTCCTCATTTCTAATAGTAAAAGTGTTGGCGGTTTCAGAAAGCTCATGACAATGGCAGATCTTTCTGACGGTCTTCTCGATATCCTTGTAGTTAAAAAGATGGATATCAGCGACATAATGCCACTTCTCGGAAAAATTGTTCTTGGAGATCATATTCACAATGACAACGTGCTTTATCTCCAATCTCAGAAATTCGAATTATCTACAACATCGGATGCAATTATTACTTTGGATGTAGACGGAGAAGAAGGCCCTGTCCTTCCTACTACAGTAGAATGCATCAAGAATGCTGTTAATCTTATTATTCCAGGCAAGGAGGATTCCTTATGAAAAAGCGCAATTCAAAGAAATCTGTAAGAGGCCCTGAAGTAACATCAGATAAAAGTCTAACAAATTCAGTAGAAAATGCAGACAATCAGGACGCTATCACAATAACTGAATCAGAAGAATCTACAGAACCAGTGGCAGTTTCAGAGCCTGTGGCTGTTCCTGTCCCTTCCCCAGAACGCATTAATGCGAAGAAAGTGTCCCTCAATGATTTGACTGACATTGATCCTGACGTATTAACAGGAGAAGAAACAGCAAAGGCCTCAAAGAAGCTTACAAAGAAGCAGAAAACCAAATCACGTAATGAGGTTGCTCCTATCCTTCTTAACTTAGAGGGTAACAAGGATGATCAGCCTGTTGACTATACAAAGAAGAAAAGTAATGGCACTTTCTTCCTTGTAATTGCTGTAATCGTTGTTTTGCTCACACTTGCAGTTGCAATCTTCTACAAGTCTGGTATTAAGGAAAGACTTAAGAGTCCTCTTAAAATTAATAACCAGTACATGGATAGTGCTGAGTTCAGCTTTATGTATCACTACATCCTTATTGATAATGGTGTAGATATCTTTGGCGCAGACACTCAGGAGATGCTTAACAGCCCTAGTGATGACCCTAATTTCGCCACAAACAGAGATTACTTCCTTGATTTGACTGCACGTCAGATGCAGACAACACAGATTCTCTATGATGATGCAATTGCGCACGGTCTTTCCATCGAGAGCGAGCACTATACTCTCGCACGTGCTTATGTCGACTGGCTTCAGGGTAAGGCAGATGAGCTTGGCATTGACCTTAACACATATATCCGTGGCGTATTCGGTAATCAGGTTGATGAGCAAGTTGTAATGAACACTCTGGCAAAGCTTTACTTCACAGAGGATTATTCATCCAGCGCTAAGCTTGTTGAACTCCAGGCATCTGAGAAGCAGGCAGAAGAAGCTTACCAGCTCGATCGTAATTCTTATGATGTAGTTAACTATAAGATCTTAAGAATCACTTACGAGCAAAGAGATGAGTCCTTCCTTAATACTGCTAATCTTCACGCTGATCAGATTATTGAAGGCATTGGACACGATCCAGACTTATTCGAGTCTGTTGCAGCAGAGTATTTCTCAGGTGAGGCAGCTGTTCTTCTCTCACAGCCAAACTCCACACTTCAGAAGGACGCGAGATACGCTGACTTTACACACACAGAATTCAGAGACTGGCTCTTTGATCCAGCACGTGTAGCAGGCGACACAATGAAGTTCCTGGATAGTGACGGATTCCCTATCATTATCTGCTTCGTATCAAGAGACAGACAGAATGAACCATTGAGAGACGTTCGTTTTATCAAAGTAAATCTTACAGCAGATGATGGGTCTGAAATCCACACTGTTTCAGAGGCACAGATGCTCGCTCAGGGTATTTATGACTATGTAACAACAGAGATGGACATGCAGGAAGTTGAGAATATCTACAATGATGAGATTCTCACAGGCGGAATCACAGCAACTCATAGTTCTGATACTTATCGTGAGAAATACGACGGAATCCTTGGTGAGTGGATTTTTGATGATTCTCGTAAAGCAGGTGACCGTGCATTCTTGGAGACAGTTGATGGATACTATATTGTTTATATGGTTTCTATCTCCGAGAAGCCAGAGTGGTTTGACAGAGTTAACAGCTTTATTCGAATGAGAAACTATCAGGCATTCCTTAACGAGATGGAGGGTGAGTATAAGTACGAATTCATCCAGAGCGGAATTGATAAGATTCAGGATGTTCCTTAATTAACATCCGCACAAAAAGAACATAACAAAGGCCTGCCTCAATTGAGACAGGCCTTATTAATTACCTAAAACACTATCAATAAATATACTGTACTGGTGGCTGATTCATGCTAATGATAACGGCAATCAATGCTACTATTACTGAAAGAATCATCGCTACAACAAGTATCATAGCAACCAACTTTACCCAGAATTTTCTCTTATTATGATTCATTTGCCTCGCTACTGTCCCCAATCGTCAATTCTAACTCCATTGTCTCACCATCACGCTCGATGACAAATACAACGATGTCGCCAACTTTATGCTGGTCGCGTACTTCAATAATATCATTTGACTGTGTAATTTCAACACCATCAACTGAAATAATTCTGTCGCCTACCTTAAAGCCAGCACGGGTTCCTGGACCTGGGTCTGCAAGTTCTGCAACATATACACCACCCTTGGCACCATAGTAAGCATCGTCTGTTATTGTACTAACAGAAATACCAAGATATGTACGTCCAATAACCTGACCGTAATTAATAATTGACTCAATAATAAACTTTACAGATGAGATAGGAATAGCAAATCCGAGACCCTCAGCAGAGCCCATCTTGGCATTAGTTACACCAATAACTTCACCAAAAGAATTAATGAGAGGTCCACCACTATTACCCTGATTGATAGAGGCATCAGTCTGAAGAAGCTCCATACTATAACCATTATTATTCATCTCTCTATCTGTAGCAGAAACAACACCTGCAGTAACTGTTCCCTGAAGAGTTCCAAGAGGGTTTCCGATAGCAACTACAAGTTCTCCAACTCTGAGTGTCTCAGAATCACCAAGAATAACTGTTGGATAATCCTCTGCTTCCTCCAACTTAATAACTGCAATATCAGTCTGCACATCAGTACCGATAATATCCGCCTTAATCATATGATCATGACCAGGAATATCAACTACAACATAATAGCTGGTATTAGTAAGAACAGAATCTACAACGTGAGCATTTGTAACAACATATCCATCCTTGGTGATAATGAATCCTGAGCCAGAAGAAATAGCTGTATCTGGCTTGGAATCCATAGGACTCATAATAAAGATAGATACTGTCGCAGGGCTAACTGTATCAACAATCTCTGGAATGCTGAGTGTCTTCTTATTAGGATCAGTAACACTAGCTGCCTGTTCGAGTGAGAACTCAGGATCAGGAAGATTATTTACATCAACTGTTTCTTTTGGCTTTGCAGAAGGCTTCTCCGTCTTTGGAGCGTCCTTGGCCATATCCTCATCACGAGTGTAAGACATCACACCATATTTACCTGTTGTAAGGCCAAAAATATACACTGTCTGAAATCCAGAAAAAATAACTGATGCAATCAAAAATGATGCCAAAATAGGAACGAGCAACCCTCTAGACTCGCCGGATTTACCCTCACGTTTATTCTTTTCCTTCTTTGCCTTACGAGAACCTTGGGACTTCTTATCATCCTTAGGCTCACTATCTTGCAAAGCTGGCACCACAACAGGCTCCTGAAGAACAGGTACAATTACAGGCTTAATAATCGGCTCCATCATAGGAATCACCGGAGCTACCTGTTCGTTAGTCTCAATGTTAGTCTCAATGTTAGTCTCGACATTGTTCTCGACACTATTTTCATTCTCACTCATATTTGTCACCTCAAAATTGATACTAATACCAATCTTATAAGAATTTATGGCAAAACTTCAGCATTTTCAATCATTATCCAACGGACAGGCCATCTCTCTAGTTCCGACCTTCTCCGGAATAATTCTTCCTGCACTTACATCTACTATATCGGCAATCATATCTTCACCCTCATAAGTAGGACAAAGAATTGTCATCTGAACATTCTCTGCGTACTCTGTACCAACTATTTCCCAACCCTTATTAGTAACATGCCTTGTCATCTTATCCACGGCATCATAACCAAAAGTCATCTTATATTCGGTACCCTCGATAATCTTAACAACACCCGCATCGGCAACAGCAGTTGACGCGGCCTCGGTATAAGCTCTAACCAGACCGCCCTTACCAAGAAGAATGCCTCCGAAATATCTAGTGACAGCCACCGCACAATCCGTCAGACCATTCTTCTCAAGAACTGATAACAAAGGCATTCCGGCTGTGCCAGAGGGCTCCCCATCATCACTATACTTCTGCATATTCACCCCGCTAGAAAGGATCCATGCATAACAGTTGTGTCTCGCGTCAGGGTACTGTGCTTTAACCCCCTTTACGAAAGCATCCGCCTCTTCAGGGGAATAAATGCGAACAGCCTGCCCAATAAAGACAGACTGCTTTATTTCAATTTTGGACTCTCCCTTATCAGATAAAGTAAAAAAATCACTTCTACTCAAGCAGTAATCTCCTTATATCTCTGATATGCCATCATAAGTAAAGTTCTGTCCTGGCTGTATGTAACAGTCTCAAGTGCCTCTGTAACAGGAACAAACTTTGCAGATAAAATATCTTCAGCGGAATTTGGTGCTACATCTCTAGATACTGCCTTCATAATGAACCATGACACGTTGTTATGAACTGGCTTTCTTCTTGATACAGAATAGAACTCATAATGAGTCTTACCGCATGGAACAAGAATGCTGGCATCTACTCCGCACTCAACTTTGATGCGTTCCAATGCAACATCAATCATTTTATTTCCTGGTCTAACAACTCCCTTAGGGAATGCCCACTCGTGCTTGTCATTCTCAATAAGCAAAACATCGTCACCATTAAAAACTACGCCGCCGGCACAATTTCTAATAACCATATGATGAATACTTCCTTCCGCAAATTAGTCTGTAGTTCATAAATTGTATCACATTAGCACATTTTTTACTTTCGTTTTCACTCGTATGACATTATAATTTTTTATTATGATTAATGATAATCGACGCTATGACTTAAACGACTATAAGCGCACGCGCAAAATGGAAAAGGAAAAATCCAAGGCCAAGGTAGCGGCCCTTCAGAGAATTTTTCTTATTCTCCTTTGTGTGTCATTAATGCTTGCCCTTATTCTCATAGGTACAATTCTCGGAAAGAAAACATCCAAGAATCCTGATGCTCCGCTGATTAACCTTAAGACTTCCAGTGCGACCACATCTTCAGGACCTATCGAGACTATTCCTTCACCTACACCTACTGTTCCTTATACAGTTCCTGAATATCTGCCAGAGAGCAATCTTTCAGATTCCTACTGGGGAGATTTTCAGCCAGTGGAAAATCCTGTTCCATACGAGCACCATGAGATTCATGCTCTGTATATAAGTGCCACAGAGAATATCGATGCATGTATAGAACTTGCCAACAACTCAGAAATTAACGCGTTTGTTCTCGACCTTAAGGAGAGCGCGTGTGTATATTTTGATACAGAGAACGAGATTGCAAAGCAGGTCGGTTACGTTTGGCCTGTATATGACCTTGATGAGGTACTGGCAAAATGCCATGAGAATAATATTTATGTAATCGGCCGTATTGTTTGCTTTAAGGATCCTAAGCTTGCACAGACATTCCCTGACAGAGCTATCTGTGATAGTGCCGGTAACATGCTTTACTTCCCTACTGAGGGTTCCAACGCTTTCGCCAGCCCTTACGACTCACGTAACTGGGATTACTACATCTCCATTGGTGAAGAGGCGATTGCCCACGGCATAGACGAGATTCAGTTTGACTATGTGCGTTTCCCTACTGGAAACACTACTTCTGGTGCAACACCTTATTTCGGACCAGCTGATGAAGTTCCAAGCAAGGCCGACGCCATTAACAGATTCCTTCTCACAGCGAGAACAAGACTTCAGGATAAGTACGGTGTGCCTGTAGGTGCAGATATCTTCGGTATTGCCGTTACAAGTTCACTTGATGGTGATATTCTCGGGCAGGACTGGGAGACTGTAGGTCTAACCGGTGTAGATTCACTCTGTCCTATGATTTACCCTTCCCACTATGCCCTGGGTACAATGCTGAACGGCGCTGTTTATGAGAAACCTGATAAAGAACCATACGCCATGATGTACGGTGTTCTTATGAACGGCAGACAGTACTCAGACCAAGAGGGCTACAGTACAGTAAGACCTTATCTTCAGGCCTTCACTGCTGAATATATCGGAAAAGATAACTATTTAGTCTATGACTATGACGCCATAAATGCTCAGATTAGAGGTCTTCAGGATGCTGGTTTTAGCGAATTTATTCTATGGAATGCAGCAGTTGAATATCCAACTGGAAATTATGGGGGCAACAACGACTAAAAGGTGCTACAATAGTATAGTTATGCAAGTATAAATAATGATATTTATTATCAGGAGGATATTATGATTGATATTAAGTTTTTACGAGCTAATCCAGATATCGTAAAAGAGAACATTAAAAAGAAGTTCCAGGACGATAAGCTTCCAATGGTTGATGAGGTTATCGCACTCGACAGCGAATACCGTGAGTGCAAGACACGTGTTGAATACTTAAGATCTCAGCGTAACTCCATCTCTAAGCAGATTGGTATGCTTATGGGACAGGGTAAGAAGGATGAGGCAGAGGCTATTAAGAAGCAGGTTACAGATATGGCTGCTGAGATGGCTGAACTCGACGCTAAGGAGACAGAACTCTCTGAGAAGATTGACAAGATTATGCGTGTTATCCCTAACATCATCGATCCATCTGTACCAATCGGTAAGGATGATTCTGAGAATGTAGAGATAGAGAAGTTCGGTGAGCCATTCACTCCTGACTTCGAGGTTCCATATCACGTTGATATCATGGAGAAGCTTAATGGTATTGAGCTCGATCCTGCAAGAGATACATCCGGTAACGGTTTCTATTATCTCTGTGGCGATATCGCTAGACTTCATTCCGCTATCCTCTCCTACGCTCGTGACTTCATGATTGATCGTGGATTTACATACTATATCCCACCATTCATGATTCGTTCTTCTGTTGTTACAGGCGTTATGAGCTTTGCTGAGATGGAGAACATGATGTATAAGATTGAGGGTGAGGATCTCTACCTCATCGGTACTTCCGAGCACTCCATGATTGGTAAATTCATCAATACAATTACTGAGGAAGAGCAGCTTCCTAAGACTCTTACTTCCTACTCTCCATGCTTCCGTAAGGAAGTTGGTGCTCACGGTATCGAGGAGCGTGGTGTATATCGTATTCACCAGTTTGAGAAGCAGGAAATGATCGTTGTATGTAAGCCAGAAGATTCCATGATGTGGTACGACAAGCTCTGGCAGAATTCCGTAGACTTCTTCCGTACACTTGATATTCCAGTAAGAACACTTGAGTGTTGCTCCGGTGACCTTGCTGATCTTAAGGTTAAGTCCTGCGACGTTGAGGCTTGGTCCCCACGTCAGCAGAAGTACTTCGAGGTTGGTTCCTGTTCTAACCTCGGTGATGCACAGGCTCGTCGTCTTGGCATCCGTATTAAGAGTTCCGACAAGAGCAAGGGTAACTACCTCGCTCATACACTTAATAACACTGTTGTAGCACCTCCTAGAATGCTTATCGCATTCCTCGAGAACAACCTCAACGAAGATGGTTCCATCCGTATTCCTGAGGCTCTCAGAATGTATATGGGCGGCAAGAGCGTTATCGAAGTTCCTAACAAGTAATTCTTAATTCAATCTGTAAATATAAAGACCGGCTTCACACGAGGCCGGTCTTATTTATTTGGTATCAGCTAATATTGGCAATAAAAAAGTCCCGATTACTATCGGGACATATTTTATACTTTTAGTTATACGCTTGTCTTATGCTCTTGTTACGAGACCAGAACGGAGACAACGTGTGCAGACTTTCATTGTCTTAGGGGTGCCTTCAACAACTACTTTAACGCTATGAACGTTAGGCTGCTGCTGTGTAAGTGCACGACGTGAAATCTGGGAACGTGTAATGCGTATTTTTCTACCAAAAAATGTATCCTTCTGACAAACTTCACACTTAGCCATAGGTAACACCTCCTATCAATTCATTAAAACGCTTGAAAATAATATCATATGCCTTAGCTTTTTGCAACTACTTTATTGAGAAAAAACTCTTCTAACAGAAATAATTCTTTGGCTTATGTTGCTGTCTGGCTTAAAGTTCACTAACTTAATGGTTGTTCGTGCTGAAGAAACCATCAGGAGGGTGCCCGTATCTGTACATATAGCCATCTCATATACTTTGCCAGGATTATCGCCATATGGACTACTGAGGAATAATATATCACCTGGCATAATTGATTCGATAATAAGCTCGCCAGATACAACATCATACTCCAATGTAACCTCTGTACCCATCTTCATTTGCTCTTCTGTAGTTCTAGGCATTGGAATACCATTTACACATGAGCAGACGTATACAAGACCATTTACGGACAATCCATTCATGGTTATACCATTCTGCTGATATTTAGAATTTACAAGCGATATAGCCGAACTTACAAAATATCGACTGGATACCACCTCAATCGCACCTCTAGGAGCAATCTCAATAACACCAGAAGATCCAATCCATCCTGTCTCGCCATTAGGCAGAGCGACCTGATATACACCATCTCTCTTAACATCAGCATAAAGTACAGTATTCATATTAACTCTAGCTATCAGTGTACCCTGGCTGGCATGAGTCATTACATTTTTACTAATATCAGATACTACAAGCTTATATTCATGAAGGTCTGGCTCCACAGAATCCATTCCTTCTGCAAGCGAAGCCTGTCTAACGTAACCTGTAATTCCATCCTGAGTTAAGATTAGACAATAACCATTACCTGAATCAGCCTCTATAAGCTGAACCGGCTCATTATAAAGAATCTGTGTAATACAAGTAGAAGCCGGATTGGCGCCTGACATTACGTTTTCTGAGGACTTTATAACGACTCTATATGTACTGTCATATTCCAACTTAACATCTCTCTGAACGAAGAGCTCGAAGTTAGTTCCCTTAAAGAATTCTGGAAGTACACGAGGAAGCAGATAAAATACTGAAACGATAATAAATATAGTAACTATAGCAGCAACAACAATTCTGATATAGCGGTTACGAACCCTACGCTTAACTGTAGCACTCTTATTATCAAGGCCCCACATATCCATCATATCCTGCGCAGAACCATAATCACCCTCAATCTCATTTGTCTCATTTAAGAAGGATGCTGCATCTTCAATATGACGGATTTTACGCTTCTCAGACTTAGTCTCGATTACAAATTCATCGGACTTCTTGAAAACGTCTAATAAGCCTTTGCTCTTCTGATTGTCTTCAGATTGATTCTTCTTCATTAGTTAACAATGTACATGCTGCAACAGCATAATCTTTCTCATGTGTAATGCTTAAGGATGCAGAGATAACCCCAAGTCTTCTTGCCTCTTCCAAGGCCTTGTCACGAAATAAAATAACAGGTGCGCCACTACTATCCCTTGATACCTCAAAGCTAAGGAAGCCAATGCCTCCCGTGCAGATGCCCGTTCCTAGGGCTTTCGCCGCAGCCTCTTTCGCCGCGAATCTTGCCGCGAAGCTCTCTGCTCTAAGCTTAGGTGACAACCCAAGACAATACTCCTTCTCCTCGTCAGTGAAACACTTATCTAGGAAAGGTGAATTGCCCTCGTCAGAATACTTGGCAATTCTTGGTATATAAACCATATCTATGCCATTTCTAACTTTCATACAGAAGCTGACCTCTTTATCTTCTGGGCTATTCTCTCATCGCTATCAGAAATTAACTGCTCTCTGGATGCAGAAGATACCAGAACCACAGGTCTGTCAGAAGCATATCTTGCCTCCAGAACTGAATTAATACCTGATGCAATCTGCCACTTACGTGTTAACTCAGCAGAATAGTCATCAATTACAAGGAAATCACACTGCTTAAGGAAATCCTTAAGATTCTCATCTGCATTGATAAAATTCTCTGCCTTTATATAATACGCACTCTTGCCTTCCAAAATGGCATATTTTGTGGCAATTACGCTTAAGAATGTCTTACCATTACTACCGATATCAGAATAAAGTCTGATTGGATTGCCTTCTGTTCCTTCCTCGAACAGCTTCATAAAGCCCTTAAGATGACCATTACGGGACTTCTTGTCACCATAGTAATTCGCATCATAATTCTTAATCTTATAGGATGTATAATCTCGTAATCCTGCTATTTCAAAGGCTTCTTCTATCTCTTCCTTCATACAAGCACGACAAACAACCTTTATGCCCTTTGGTGAAGTAACAAAGCCCTCGTCGTTACACTCCTTACAAAATGCCTTCTCTTCATCAAAATCAGGGTCAATATTATTCTTACGAATATATTCTTCTCTTAAGTTCTTTAATTCATTCTCTCTGACTTCCATAGCCTTTAATGGAGCCTCTTTATCTTCGAAGGCAGCAAGAATACGGGAAGCTCTAAGAGCCACCATGTCAGAATCAATCTTCTCAAGTTCAGGATGCTTATAGTAAATGTCCTCAACAGTAATGTCGCGTCTGATTCCGCGTCTTGATGCACGGGACGACAATTCATCGTTAATAAGTGATTTAATAGTCCTCATCGTCGCCTCCAAACATTCCAAGGATAGGATCATCGTCATCATCTGCAGGAACAGCCTTCTCAGGCTCTGCTACAGGCTTATTCTCGCTGTTATCAGATGTAATTCCTGCTTCCTTACCTGTTCTCCACACGTTATCCTTTGCTCTCTTACGGGATGCCTTAGCCTTATTCTCAGAATAACGTTCGGCCTCGTATACATTAGCCTCATCAAGGTTCTTTACACCAGCTGCATACCACTCGCGAAGCTTCTCATCAACATGGATAACCTTAACCTGTGTGCGATAATCATTAACTACAAAAGCATACTTAACCATCTCTGGTGTTGCATGATACTCATTTACCCACTTGTCGATTTTCTCATAATCAAGATCATTCAAGTGTTTACGTGCCAACTTACCCAAAAGTGCAGCAATCTCAGTGGTACGCTTCTTTGTATCAAAATATGCATTAAGTGATTCTGTTGTCTTGTAACCACGCTTATTCCAGTTGTCAGCAAGCTTAAGCATCTCATCAGTCTTAAGGTGAATCTTAAGTTCTCTACCCTCTTGGAAGAGTCTATATACAACAGAAGATTCGAATTTGTACTCGAACAGGCATGTGTCAATCAATCTGAAATAGAGATAATTCATGTGACCCTGGAAGAAAGTCTTGTTAATACTTGCCGCCAGTACATCACGCTCTTTGGACTCTGTGCTAAATCCCTTAACACTTCCGGAAACATCCTCACCAAATCTTCTCTTGATATAAGAATCTACCTCAGCCTTTTTAAGATCTATAAAGGAATACTTCTTATCATCAACTACAATAAGACCTCTAGCGATAAGTTCTGCCACAGCTTTGTCAGCGTCTGACTTTGATAAAAGGCCATAGCCCTCTATGTCGGACTCCTGGAAAGTTTGGGCCTTACCACATGTCATATTAAGCCACATATAAAGGCATAAGGCATCCTTAGACAAGGATGCCATATGCTGAACAATAAAAATATCTGAAATTGATGTGTCGGATAGCAACAGCTCCGACAAGGATGAATTATCTTTCATTAATATCTCCAGAGTAATTACCTGAATTAACCCTCTACTGGTGCCTCAGGTGGTGGATCTACAGGTGCAGGTGGATCTGTAGGAGCTGGATCCGTTGGTACTGGATCTGTAGGTGCTACCGGAGTAGTCTCAGAAGGTGGAGGTGTAGTTGGATTACCATTCTCAATTGTTCCATCCTTGTTCATCTTAGCAAGGGAACCATCTGCATTACGGATACCAACCTTAATCTGAGCATTTACAGGTGAATAAACTGTAAGCTTAAGCTCTTCTCTCTTGATCTCGTTACCATTTGCATCGTACCAGATCTTATAAGATGTAGCCGTGCATCCATCATGAGCACCTCTTACGCTCTCTCGTGTACCTGTTGCCATTGATGAATCAGCAATATACTCAGTAGTAGCAGAACTACGGCTTACGATAGCACCCTCAAAACCGATAGACTGTCCATCAGGGAGCTTATGTCCGTAAATTGCAGAAGTGAGCATAGCGTTCTCTGGATTCCAGTAAATGCTTATAGCAATTGGATAAGGACTGCTGTTAGTGAAGCTGAATGTCTGACCTGGCCAGTCAACTGCTGCATCTGTACCTGCTGTAGCGTAGGAAGATGGCCACATATGTGGATTACGCTCGATAACAGTGAGATCAGACTTAATAACTGACTGGTACATCATAGATGTAACCTGACAGATTCCTCCGCCGTAATCGTCCTTAAGCTGACCATCCTGAATTGTACCAGCGAGCTTATAGCCCTTATCAGGTGTTCTCTGTCCGATAAATCCATTAAAATCAAATGATTCGCCTGGCTGTAAAACCATACCGTTAATCTTCTCACATGTAATTGTGATGTTATGGTTACGGTTAGCATTAGCTGTAGTCTGTGAAGAAGCAGATGCGATAAGACCAAATTCATTCTGAATCATTTCTGTTGTGAGTTCTGGCTCTGTAACTTCAGCTGAAACTACAACCTGACCTTCATATGTTCCTGCATCAAGCATTGTCTTAACGTCATTAACTGCAGCATCGATATCGATTACGTAACCCTTAGAAGAAGGTGTGTACTGGAATTCGCAAGTACCTGCGTCAAATCCTGTAATAATAGCATCTGCAGCCTCTGTACTCTTCTCATCAAGTGTTCCGTGAACAATCTCAGAAATACCTTCTGTCTTCAAAGTGTATGCAGATGTATAAACTGCATTTGCCTTCTTAAGGTTCTCTCTTGCATTGTAGTTAGCAATAAGACCATTAATATCCTCATCACCCTTAAGTGCATACTCATTAAATGCATTTGTGAGAATCTCATCGAGATTGGACTCAAAATTAAGTGCACTTAAATCGAGAGGGATAATCTCATTATCAAGATTAAGTGTGATGTTTGTTGTAATTGGAGCTGTTGGAGCTGAAGCCTTAAGGAGACTTGAAGCCTCATTTACTGTCTTTCCACCAACATCTGTACCATCAACAACAATACCCTGTGGGAACTTATCTGATGAAAGGAGCTCGCGAAGCTCTGATTCTGTCATCTCTACTACTGTTCCATCAGCATTTGTAAGCTCATACTTCTTCTCAATCTGGAAAACATTATTAATAATGCTCTTTCCGAGAGGAGTACTTGTGAAGAAGTATGCACCACCACCAATTACTGCAATTGATGTAATAATAGCAATTGCACCTGCTGGTGACTTCTTCTTTGCTGGTTTACGACTACCAACTCTCTTAGGTGAAGAAACCCTCTGTGGAGCTGGTGTAGCACTTGTTCTATATGATGAACTAGAACCTGTATATGCAGAACGCACACCTGGTCTAGTACTATTTCCCTGACTAGTCTTCTTCATGAACTAATACCTCATGATTCATAATTATTGCACCTCCCCAAGGTGCATAAATCGCTATCTAAAACTATACTTATTAAGACACTAAGTTTCAAGTATAAAAACTATACAAAAATTTAGATTTACCAACATAAAGGGCTTGTCATTGTGTTTTTTGTATCAAGCCAAGAAAATGTTATAATGTATCTGATTTTGTTTTAATGAGGACTCTTATGAGAAACAAACTTTTTACAGTACCGCATTTATTTAAACTGGTATTTCTTCTAGGACTTGTACTTGTAGTACAGTTTGCTTATGTTACCAGCTTTTTTGCTGTGTTTGGTGTTGCCATGGAAGATCCTAACAACCCTCATAACTATGAGGCTTACCAGGCACTCGTTCCTGTTATCACTATTGCTACTATCTTCGTAGCGGATTTTCTTCAGATGCCTCGTTTCTTTAGAAAAAAGAATATTGATGTAGTATCTCAGACTTTATATTTCAGTTTTCTTATAACACTCATCACCCTTGCTGCCAAAGATCTTACTGAGCAGCGAGCTTTTCCTCGAAGCGTTATTCTCGTCAGCTTCATAATTTTGATTCTCTATGTTTTCGTATGGGAAATGATTTGTTGCTTTATAAGCCACAAGATGTATGCGAACAGCGACCTGGTAATTATCGGATCCAACAAGGCAACTATGGATCAGGTTCGCAATAAGATTTATCCTTCCCTTAAGGGTATGGACTTGGACCTCAGTAAATCTATCCGCTATTCAGATAAATCAGCTATTAGAGCTGCGATTCGTAACAAGTCCGAGATTTTCATCTGTCCGGATGTTCCAGAGGATGTTAAATCTGAGATTATCCTGTCCTGTGCTAAGAATAAGACTGTAGTATATGTAGTTCCTCAGTTCTATGAGATTAGCCTTTATAAGTCCAGAATAATTAATCTTAATGACCTTATGGTTATGCTTGTAGACAGAATGGGCCTCACTTTCGAGCAGAGCATTATGAAGAGATTCATGGATATTGTAATTTCCCTTGTTGCAATTATCCTTTCAGCACCAATTATCCTCATCTGTGCGATTGTCATTAAGTGTTCGGATGGCGGTCCTGTTTTTTACAGACAGGAACGACTTACAATTAATGGTAAACCATATAAGATTTTCAAGCTTCGTACTATGAAGATGAACGCAGAAGCAGACACAGGAGCAGTTATCTCTGGTAAAAACGACCCTAGAGTAACACCTTTCGGACGCTTCCTTAGAAGAAGTAAGCTTGATGAGGTTCCTCAGTTCTATAACGTACTTATGGGTGACATGAGCGTTGTTGGACCTCGTTCAGAACGTCCTGAGTTCGTAACTAATTTTGAAAAAGAAATCCCTGGATATACTCAGAGATTCGCCGTTAAGGCTGGTATTACAGGACTTGCACAGGTTGCGGGCAACTATGACACAACTGCCCAGGATAAGCTTCGTTATGATTTGCTTTATATTAAGAACTACTCTGTTCTTCAGGATCTTAAAATTATGTTCATGACTGTGCGTGCGATTTTTACACCACATCTTTACAATCAGACATTTGAAGATAATAAGGGTACTTACGTATCCACTGACAGAGAACAGCATGAAAAGTGATTATTCTGTATTAATGTCTGTGTATGGGAAAGAAAATCCCATATTTCTAAAAGAAAGTATCCAGAGCATTTTAAGCCAGACGGTATCTACCAATGACTTTGTGCTTGTTTGTGATGGCCCTCTGACTCCTGAACTTGACGCCGTTATTAACGCTTTTGATGGTATTAATGTGGTACGTCTTCCTGAAAATAAAGGACTTGGTCAGGCACTTGCCCACGGCATTACGCTTTGTAAGAACGAACTCGTGGCACGCATGGATAGTGATGATATCGCGTTCCCGGATAGAATGGAAAAGCAACTTGATGCATTTAGCACAAATCCTGATATGTCCCTTATTAGCGGTACTATAGTAGAGTTTCAGGATAATATCAGTAACATTAAGGGTAAGCGCGAACTTCCTAGCACTAACGAGGAAATCCGTGCTTTCTCGCGCAAGCGCAACCCATTTAACCACCCAGCAGTCATGTTTAAGAAGAGTGCCGTAATCCAGTGCGGCAACTATGACGAAAGCTACCACCTCTTCGAAGACTATTACCTCTGGGTGCGCATGCTGCAAAAGGGATTTAAGGGCTTTAACCTCAATAATAATCTTGTTTATATGAGAGTCGACGACAACACCATGATCAGACGTGGTGGCACTTCTTACGCCCGCGAAATGCTACGTTTCCACAAGTGGCTTCGTAAACAGGGCTGGTCTACATGGGGAGACTATCTTACAGGTGCCGTGCCTCATGCCATGGTATGTGTACTTCCAAAGGGCATAAGAAAAGCCGTATATAAACGGCTTCACTAATTACTTTATACTTTTATATGCTTCAAGCGTTGCCTTGGCACAATTCTCCCAGGAGAAGAAATTTGCTCTATCAAGAGCTCTGTCCCTTAGGTCAACCGCCTCCGAATCATTCTGTTCTAGTTTCTTTGAATCATTTATAGCCTTCATTAAGGCATCCGCTATCTCTTCATCCTTATCAGGACTACATGTGAAGCAACAGTCTCCAGCCACTTCCTTAAGAGAAGATACATTAGTTGTCACTGTAGGCACTCCACTTGCCATTCCCTCGATGACCGGAATTCCAAATCCCTCATAGTAAGAAAGATATGCCACGCTACTACTAGATCGCATAAGACTTCTCATATCATCATCTTCCACAAATCCTGTGAAAATAACGTTATCTCTAAGCTTAGGTTCACTATTTGCTGTATCAAAAATCTCATCATACAGCCAGCCCTTCTTACCTACAATTACCAGCTTATACTCATCGCGAATCTCATCAGGAAGGAGCTTATATCCTCGAAGAAGACCAGGAACATTCTTACGAGGCTCCAATGTCCCTACATAAATAATATACTTCTTATTAATTCCATACTTCTCAAGCAACTCCTGACTCGCTGGTTTACTGGAGAAGAACTCATCTTTAACCCCCATATATGTAACAGCGATATCTTTATTACGGGGCTTGCAATAATTAGGAATATCCTCTCTGGAATTCTCAGAAATAGTAATTATCTTGTCTGCTCTTCTAGCCGAACGCTTGATATACCACTGGAACATCTTGCACTTCCAGCCAACAAGGTACTGTGGATAAATAAAGTATGTCATATCATGAAAGACAGTAACTACTTTAGTTCTAGAAGAAATAAACTTAAGGAAATACGGCATAGTGTAATTAGGGCAATGCAAAACATCTGCCTTAAGTTTACGAACACGCCATGGGAATACAATCTGTTCCCATAAAATTCTGATATATGTCTTACGAAGAATTGATGACTTTACAGGCACCATGTGAAAATTCGGTGCATATACACCAAATCCATCTAGATCATCATCCTGGGCAAAGAGATAGTACTCATTCTCCTTGTCAGTCTCCTGGAGACCCTTAAGAAGACCAAGCATATATCTTCCTATGCCGGTCTTACTCTTAGGTGTTGCTGTAAGGTCAATTGCAATACGCATGGATATTAAAGAAGATCCTCTCTACCAACTTCCTTAAGATGGTCTACCATCTTCTTTACATCCTGAACGCGGGACTTATCACATACGAGAATAGCATCCTTTGTCTCTACAACAACGATATTATCTGCGCCGATTGCAGTGATAAGCTTATCGCCGCAACTATCGAAGAATACACTGTTTGTACAATCGAGAAGTTCAGCCTTACCAACAGTTACGTTGTTACCTTCATCCTTAGGGAATACATTCTCGAGAGCGTCCCATGATCCTACGTCATTCCATCCAAAATCAGCTGGAATACAGTAAACACCCTCTGCCTTCTCCATGATTCCATAGTCAACAGAAATCTTCTCGAGAACTGGATATACACGAGCGATAGCATCTGCTTCCTTATCAGTTCTGAGGTCATCGAAAATCGCCTCCATCTGAGCATACATATCAGGAAGAAGCTTCTTAAAATACTCGAGAATTACTGATACCTTCCAGATGAACATGCCAGAATTCCAGAGATAGCAACCCTCCTCGACATATGTCTTAGCAATCTCATATGCTGGCTTCTCAACAAATCTGTCGAGAGCTTTAACCTCATCAGAAAGGCCATCAGATACCTTAATATATCCATAACCTGTAGATGGGAATGTTGGCTTAATACCAATAGTAACGATACGATCTGTCTTCTCAGCTGTATCAAGTGCGAGATTTAAGATTCTCTCGTACTCCTTAATATTTCCGATGTGATGATCTGCAGGAAGAACTGCCATAAGAGCGTCACCATACATCTTCTTCAATGTCATTGCTGCATAAATAATGCAAGGAGCAGTATTACGCTGAACTGGCTCAACAAGAATATGACTTCTATCTACTTCATCAAAAATCACCTTATCAGTAAGGATAGCCTGCTTCTCATTTGTAACGATGAAAGTATTCTCTCTAGGGATAACACCATCGTAATGCTTAATTGTCTCATTAATCATTACATCGTCACCTGTGAGCTTTGTGAGCTGCTTAGGAGATGCCATTCTGGATACTGGCCAGAATCTTGTTCCGCCGCCACCTGCCATAATTACTGCTGCTTTCTGCATAAGAAATACCTCTTTATTTAATAATCTACGTGTGAATTATACTCCATTTCGTGTACAATTATCCACATGAGCCAGATAACAACAAACAATCAATATAAATTTCTCGTAGCCACTGATATGGACTACACACTTCTTATGCCTGGAACACCAGTTTCGGAGGCGAACAGACAGGCAGTTAAAGCAATCCAGAAGGCTGGTGGCGCATTTACCCTTGCCACTGGAAGAACATCTTTTCTTACTGGAATCTATTCAGATGACCTTGATGTAACTGTTCCACTTATTACAAGTAACGGTGCTTCGCTTTTCGACCCGGTTACACGTAAGGATATATTCTCTGCTGATTTTCCTGAAGAAATTAACCGTAAGCTCATTAAACTATTCTTGGAAAACAACACTGACGCCACTGGTTATAGTGACGAGGGTATCCTTTTCGCCCCTAATTCCAGCAGAAGAGAGTTTGTGCATAACTATAATAATGGTATTCCAGACAGAATTAAGGCTCTGACTGGAGAAATTACCTGGGACACACTTGAAGGAAAGCTCCCAAATATTAATAAATACCTACTTATTAAAGCTAACGAGCATATCCTTCACGAGCTGGATCTCATTCCGGAACTTCAGGTAGTAATGTCTGCTGTGGATTTTTACGATGTAATGCTTACTGGCACATCCAAGGGCCTAGCCCTTCTCGAACTCGCCAAGAAATTAAATATCCCCGAAGGCAAAGTATTCGCCTTAGGGGATAGTGATAATGATATTCCAATGTTAGATGCTGCAGATTATGCAATCGTCATGGGTGGCAGCAAGGAAGAAATCCTAAAGCACGCTGATTACGTCACTCTCGACTGTCAACACGATGGATTTGCCAAGGCTGTAACTGAGTTTATTATCCCTCAAGCACTCGACCAATAAGATTCTCGTAACCTCTTACAAGCTCTTCCCAGCTATAGTCACTGTCAACATACTTCTTACCGTTCTCGCCCATTCCCTGAACGATGTCTTCATGTGTAAGAAGATAATCAACGCAACCCTCAAACTCGAAGTATCCATGGTAATAAAGTCCTGCATTACTTCTCTTGCAATGACCCTGAAGAACTGGACAATCAGCACTTACAAGTACCGGTTTATTCATAGCCATAGACTCCAAAACTACGATGGACAAACTCTCATACTTAGATGGAAGAATGAAAAACTTACTAGCCTTGATGCCTGAGAACTTGTCTTCCTCAGATACGAAGCCGAGAGAAATAATATCGTCTCTCTTAGGAACTTCAATCATTTCCTTACCCATGAGAACGAGCTTAAGATCTGAATCTGCATGTCTCTTCTTATATTCAGCAAAATACTTAAAAAGCTCAGGACAGCACTTGTTCTCATCAATACGACCAACATAGAGAATGAAGTTATCATCTAAGCCAAACTTAGCCTTAAATCCTTCTGGATCAACATTCGCAGGAACCTCTACTCCTACTCCGCCCTTACCATAGTTATCAGGCTTCTTCTCTGTTCCAGGGAATAACTTATGTGTAAGCTCTAATTCCTCAACTGTGTTGTAATAAAAAGCTGCTGGGAGCTTAAACATATTCTCGAAAATCTTAAGATGAATTGGAGCCTCTTCATGTGCTGTAGGAATGAAAATAGCCTTATCAGCAACCTTAGGAAGTCCAAAATATGTTGTGTAATAGAGGTAGCAGACGAAGATAAATACATCATAATTATCGTGATTTGCCTCCAGCCAATCACACAAAGCTGGACACTCAGGACCCTGCTTACGCATCCAGTCCTCTTCCTCTTCGATAGTTACATTATTGCCTGGGACAAGGATTCGTCCACAAAGCTGGTTGAACTTCTCTGTATCACGCTCACTTATGCTCTTAAATCGGTGAACAGTAACACCATTAAGCTCAGTGCTTCCTTCTGGATACTCATTCTTCCATGTCTGATAATCAATGGCGCATGTAGTAGCACAATGCACTTCATGACCACCAATAGATGCCATATGCTCAGCAACTTCTCTAGCATAAGCCTCAGCACCGCCGTTTACTTCAAGACCATATCTCTGTACTACAAAACAAATCTTCATGGTATCTACCTTATATTAAAAGAACTTTTTAATCTTCTTACCCTTTGTCTCCTGAGAATCTGCAGAAGAACCGTTAGGAGCCTTAATGCCTGTCAACTCTTCGAGCTGCTGGATAAACATGGAACTTACGTTATCATAACCAAAATACTTAAGTCTCTCGCGCTGCTCCTCAATCATTGTGGCACGTAGTTCCTCGTTATGGAGAACCTCATGAAGCTGTGCTGCAACATAAGCTGGATCCTTATCATCAAATACAATTCCACAGTCACCAAGTGTCTCTGGAACTGCAGTGGAAGCATATGCGAGAATTGGTACATCGAACTGCATTGCCTCAACGAGAGGTACACAGAATCCCTCATGCTCACTCATGGAAACAAATGCATCTGCTGTTCTATAGTAAGCAAGGATAGCTGGGAATGAGATATGACCTGTAAATACTACGTCATCAATTCCAAGCTCCTGTGCATAATTCTTAAGCTTAGCATCATACTTCTCCATACCACCAGGATTACCAACAAGGATAAGTCTGATTGGATCAGAGTACATCTGACGATATGCATACAACATGGAAATAAGGTCTTCCTGCTTCTTATTAGGTGCGATACGACCTACAAAAAGCACATTCTTAACCTTGTGGTTGTTTTTCTTAGGACTGCCACCCATTTCGAGCATGACGTCACGGTCAGGTCTCTTCATGTAGTCCTCGAAAGGAATAAGGATAGGTCTTACCTTAAGAGGGCACTTATAACCGTACTCCCAAAGCATGTCACGGTTGTGCGCGGAATCGCAGAAACCGCCCTCAAAGATGTCGTTAATAAGCTTTGTCTCATTAATTCCGTTGCTGCAAAGCTGCGCAGATCTGCCACTATATGGCGCGAAGAAATGAGGTGGAGTTGTATTGTGATAAATAATAAACTTTCTGCAATCAACATCTCTAATAAGAAGATTAAGATTACTTCCTGTAGAGAGATGGTAGAGCATAATATCATCCTTCTTAGGCTTAGGCATCTTACCGCAGGACATTACATCTGGATGATTAGCAAGTCTAGGATCGATATGCTCCATATAAATCTTTGTCTCAAATCCTCTTTCTTTAAGAAGATCGTTGATAGCGAGAGTATCGTTACTTACAGCATCGCCAAAGGAAAGGGTTGTTAATAACTGAAATACTTTCATGCCTTTCCTCCTTCCTTCTTAGCCGCTTTCTCCAACTCGTGAAGCTTAGCGTAAGCTGTCATAATCTGATTGTTAAGTGCGATTCTCTCTTCTGCTAGCTTCTGGAACTCCTCGCTGACAACAGCATAGCGTCTGTTAAGTTCATTCTGCTGTCTAACTGAGTGATTGATATAGAAACCAAAGAGCATTCCCGCAAACTTAGCCTTAAAACCAGAATACTGAGGAACTACTTCCTGATGGTGCTTTACAAGTGTAACACTGTCCTTAAGATGCTGGGAAAGACCACTAACCTCCATCTTACTCATGAGGTCATAGTTCTCCATATAGAAGTCCATCATTACCTTTGTAAGCTTATCGTTAAGTGTCTTCAACTCGTTCTTTTTAAGAGTTGGAGCCTTCTTATCCAGGATCATTCTAATTTTCTCGATGGCAACATCACCTGTATTCATGTTGCTGAAACTGCTGGCATCAGCAAATGTAGCAGGTAATTCAACTGTTCCCTTTACCTTCTGAAGATCAGGTAACAGCGCCTGTAACATTTGTCTACTCTTATTTGACATTGTGGCTGCCCCTTTATCTTACTTTGAAAGCTTATCGATTTTTCTATTAATCTCATCGAGAACCTGCTTCATGTTCTCGATTTCTTCCTTCTGCTCTCTTACAGCATCACAAACAACTGCAAAATTTGCATTTACTGCATTCTGCTGCACAACAATAGGAATTACAAAAAAGTTGGCAACTTTACGAATTGCCTTCTTAATAAATACTTTTACAGGGTTTCCAGTATAAACCTGATATGGATTAAGCTCGTAATTATATGAGATATACTGAACTGCAGCATTAAGATCTCCACTGGATGCTGGAGCTGCAGAATGACTTGTTGCCTCTTCAGCAAAAGACAAAGGCTGCTTATCGATACCATTCTCCTTAATATTGGACTTGATTTCATCCATTATTGCTTCAACATTAATCTCAGACATGCTTTTCCCTTTCGTATTCAATAATTAATCGTTTGTATCTACTTTAGCGTTATCAGGAAGCTTCCATGAATGCTTGATTCTTACCGCTCCAACATCACGAAGTTTAGTGAATGTCTCAATCTCACAGGATGTCTTCCAATAATCGACTGGAATGCCCTGACCATACTCAATAGCAAAACCAACTACATATCTACCAGGCATAAGTGTGAACTCTGGAACATCAAATTCAAAACTACCCGGCTTATCGATATAAAGAGTATCAAGGCCTTCAATCATTGTGTTAGTTCCATACACGTTAAGTCCGTCTTTACGATAGATTCCAACACCAAATACTACTGTTCCCAAAGGCTTATGAACATCATAATCAACCTTAAAGTGGATTGCGTCGCCTACATCGAGGAACTTACCAGGAACGCCCTTACCATTAGTAACAGTAACCTTTGTAATCTCGATTTCACGGCTACCCCAACGAAGCTCCTGACCCTTCTCGACAACATCGAGCTGCTCTGGTGTCATCTCACTACGAAGTGCATTCTCTGTATTCTCCTTCTCTTCCATTGCTCTTTGAACTTCCTCAGTCATCTGAGCGAGAGAAACATTATTACGTCGAAGAGAAAGCATGAAATCCATATAATCATTATGTACATTATCAGGAACGCCATCTTCCTTGATCTTTCCAGCGTGAATCCACACAGATCTATCGCAAATCTGCTCAATCTGGCTAAGGGAGTGTGAAACGATTACGATTGTTGTTCCTGCAGCCTTAATATCCTGCATCTTGTTGAAGCACTTTGCCTGGAAATTAGTATCACCAACAGCGAGAATCTCATCAACAAGAAGAACGTCTGCATCTACGTTAATAGCAACGGAGAATGCAAGTCTCATGTACATACCTGAAGAATAAGTTCTTACAGGGTTATCAATAAACTCTCCAAGCTCAGAGAAATCGATAATTGACTGAAGTCTCTCATCAATCTCAGCCTTGGAAAGTCCAAAAATAGATGCATTAGTATAAATATTTTCTCTACCACTAAGGTCTGGGTGAAAACCTGCACCAAGCTCCAAAAGGCTGGATACACGACCCTTTACCTCTACAGTTCCCTCATCTGGGTACAGAATTCTTGTAATAAGCTTAAGAAGTGTACTCTTACCACAACCATTGTGTCCGATAAGACCTACTGTCTCACCCTTCTTAATCTCGAGAGTAATTCCATTAAGTACAGTTCTCTCTTCATAGCGGTTACGCTTCCAGAAAAGAGCCTTCTCCTTAAGGCTTGTTCCCTTGTCGTAATAAAGCTTAAACTTCTTCTTTACATCCTTAACGCGGATAGCAATTTCCTGCTCGTCCTGAGTAGTCTTTTTAATATCGTTCTGATCATTCTCAAACATATTAAAGCTCCTCCGCGAAATGCTTCTTCAACTTGCCAAAAATCAAGAATCCAGCAATCATACATACCAAACCAAGAACAACTGAAGTCCACAATGTAGAAAGCTCTGGAACTTTTCCATCATAAAGAATTGCTCTATATGCACCAATAATATCTGTCATAGGATTAAGTCTGAAAAGATTCTTATACTTATCAGGAACCATGCTGAGTGGATAACAAATTGGTGTAGCATACATCCATGCCATGGAGATGATTCCAAGAATATACTCCAGATCTCTGAGATATACAGTAAGTGCAGATACAATAAGCGCCATGCCAATCGCGAGAACATACTCTACCAACATAATAATTGGCAGGCAAAGAAGCGCCAGTAATGTTGGTCTTACTCCAGAAATCAAGGAAACTGCTATAACAACAATGAAGGACAGAACCATGTTTACAAAACAGCTTGTAACATAAGAAATAGGGATTACCTCTCTTGGGAAGTAAATCTTGTTAATAAGGTCCTTCTGCGAAATAACAGATACTGCACCACCTGTAAGGGCTGCAGAAAAAAAGATCCATGGAATGAGGGCAACGAAGAGGTAAAGATAGAACTTCTCAACGCCGGCTCTCAAAATAATGGAGAAAACCATGTTATAAACTAACAACTGCAAAAGAGGATTGATAAATGTCCAGAGAAATCCGAGAACGGAACCCTTATAACGGCCACGCAAGTCCTTACGAACGAGACTCGTAATCATCTCTCTATAATTAAATATCTCTTTGAATGTAGTAATCATGTGTAAATCAATACACTCCTTCTCTAACCTTTGCTCTATACGCCTCAAGAACTGAAGGAACTGTGTCCTTCATAATGTCATACTGTGCCTCAAAGCCTGTATCAGCAAAAAGCTTGGAATTATCACTTCTGAAATGAACAAGAGCATCATCATCTAATCTGGCAGGAAGAACTGTCTTCTCAGAAGCATCCTGGCTAAGCTCAACCAAAGCGCCAATAATATCACGGATGTAATAACTCTTTCCTGAACCAACATTATAAATCTCACCGCTTCTGCCCTTCTCAGCAATAAGACGGTATGCTCTTACAACATCACGAACATCAGAAAAATCTCGCCATGAATCAAGGTTTCCATATCCAAATGGCTCTAATTTACCTTCCTCTAACTGTGCGATGCGCAGACAATAGTCAGTAACAACAAAGCCAGGCTTCTGGTTAGGACCAATGTGATTAAATGAACGAGTAGAAACAATATCAAGATTGTATTTCTTGGCCAGGAGCTTAAGAATCGCTTCCTGTGTGTTCTTTGAAATAGAATATGGCGAATCACTTGTAAGAGGAGTGTCCTCACTAACTAGTCCACCCTCTGCCTGATTCATATCATACTGATTAGCTGAACCAATAAAGAGGATTCGGCACTCTGGACAATGTCTTGCAACTGACTCGCAAATGTTAACGGATAAATCCACATTTAAATGCATTGTTAATGCAATTTTCTGCCAAGAAAGAAAAGGAGATGCCTGACCTGCAAGATTGAAAATCATGTCAGGACAAGCATCTGCTATTAATTTATCCGCGCTAGCAGAATCGAGCATGTCTACCTTAATTATGCTGTCATCATCAGACATAACATCGGCACAGACAACCTCGTATCCATTATTGATAAGTTCGCTGCGGAGGGCAGTTCCTGCAAACCCCGCAGCTCCAATTATCAACGCTTTACTCATAATGAAGCCTTAACGATAGCCAAGTCGTTCTCAGCCATTCTCTTTACAAGCTCGTCAAAGCTGATTTCTCTTGTCCAACCAAGCTTCTCGTCAGCCTTAGCTGGGTTACCAATAAGAAGCTCAACCTCTGCTGGACGGAAGAACTTAGGGTTAACCTTTACAACAACCTTGCCAGTATTCTTGTCGATACCAACCTCGTCAACGCCTTCGCCCTTCCACTCGATATCCATACCAACGTGCTTGAATGCTGCCTCAGCAAACTCACGTACAGTTCTTGTCTCGTTTGTAGCGATTACATAATCATCTGGCTCATCAGCCTGAAGCATAAGCCACATAGCCTTTACATAATCCTTAGAATGACCCCAGTCACGCTTAGCGGAGAGGTTTCCAAGCTCAACATACTCCTGCTTACCGCAAGCGATCATAGCAGCAGCGTGTGTAATCTTACGTGTAACGAACTCAAGACCACGTCTCTCAGACTCGTGGTTAAAGAGAATACCAGAACATGCGAACATGTTGTATGACTCTCTGTAGTTCTTTGTAATCCAGTGACCATAGAGCTTAGCTACACCGTATGGTGAACGTGGATAGAATGGAGTTGTCTCTGTCTGAGGAATAGCCTGAACCTTACCGAACATCTCGGAAGTGGAAGCCTGATAGAATCTAGCCTCTGGCTTAACGATTCTGATTGCCTCGAGCATGTTTGTAACACCAATAGCGTCGATATCTGCTGTACCAAGAGGTGTATCCCATGAAGTAGCTACGAAAGACTGAGCAGCAAGGTTATAAACCTCATCAGCCTGAGAAATCTTCATAGCAGAAATAAGAGATACAGGGTCTGTCATATCTGCATAGATAAGAGTTACCTTATCCTTAAGGTGCTCAATGTTACCATAGTCAACATAAGCCTTTCTTCTCCAGATTCCATATACCTCATAACCCTTCTCGAGAAGAAGTTCTGCAAGATAAGAACCATCCTGACCTGTAATACCTGTAATAAGTGCTCTTTTCATAAGTAGCCCCCTGTAATTTTATTATTAAATTAATCTATTTATTATAACATACGTTAGGCTTTGCCTATACCCTTGGACGCGTTAAGTGCATATTTTGTTGCCATTTCATAAACCTTTGCAGCATTTTCCCATGAAAAGGATGCACCACCACTAACAAGAGCCTGTTTTTTCTCAGGCGTCAGCTCTGTATTAAGCATCTTCTCTATCTCATTAGCGAAGCCATCAGCATCATCCTTATCAACCATAGGAGCCAGACCCAGAGAGACTTCTGGAAGACTTGAAGTGTTGGAGATTACACAAGGAGTACCGCAGGCCATTGCCTCTGTAACAGGCATACCAAAGCCCTCATACATACTAGGGAAGACAAAGACTCTGGCGTTACGTAGCAAGGTCCTTTTCTCCTCGTTGGAGATATATCCTGTCTTTATAATTCTGTCCTTAAACTCATTGCTATCAATGCGCGAAAGTGTTTCCTCAGAGTGCCAACCAATACCACCAGCGAGGACTAACTTAAGGTGCGGATTATTTCGTGCAAGTTTCTCGAAAGCATCCACCAGCACCTTAGTGTTCTTACGTGGCTCCAAAGTGCCAACATAAAGCACATATTCATCAAGGTCCCACTTTTCCTTAAGAAAAGCCCTTTCTTTCGCGGTCTCTTTCACATCAGAGGCAGGCTTATAAAAAGACGCATTAACTCCGCAATGCGCCACGAAAACTTTCTCAGAAGGCACCCCAAGAAGTTCAATAATCTCATTCTTAGAAAACTCTGAGATAGTAACGATCGCAGATGCATTATCTGCAGACTTCTGAAGATGTCTCTTTAAAAGCTTACGATTACGGTCATCCATTGTCTCTGGATAGCGTTCGCAAACCATATCATAAATAGTAATAATGCTCTTTTCTTTAAGACCTTCTGGTGCAAGATAATTGAAAAATACTGTTACATCGGAATCAGAACCAGTCAGATTCTTATATGGAATTACTTTTCCCATCTTGCCCATGCGAATATACACGGACAAAGGAAGACTCTTAACCGTTTTCAGATGTGAATTCACCAGGCCTTCATTCAGATGATCCCTAACTATATCAGGAGCACCATTACGGCTCAAAAAATCGAATACATGAAGCTCATACTCCTTCTGATTCTGAAGAAGTATTTTCAAAACATCATTGGCATAATTGCCAATACCTGTAAGGTTTTGCTGGGCCAGTGGCTGCACATTATATGCAATCATTTCTTTTTACCCTTCTTGCCAGGCTTAGTGCCTGCATATCTATCACTTTTCTTTACGCTCTCAAACACGATATAACCATCTTCATGGTCATATATTTTGACACCGCCAAATACTGATATCATTTTGTTCTTATACCAGTCTCGGCGCTTGGTGACCATGAGCATTCTGCCACCAATTTTAAGTCTATTGAACCCCTTTTCAATAAAGGCTTTGGCAACTGCAAAATCTGTATGGTACGGTGGATTACTCAGAATTATAGAATAATCAGAATCCGGCACCTTAGTGAGAGCATCGCCACAGACTACAGTGCACTCTGGGAATCCAGCTCTCTTTGCATTGCCTGCTGCAACTTCAGCCGCCTTATAGTCTACATCTGTCATTGTAACATTACTTGGCAAAACTCCAGCACAACATGCGGCAATTCCAACGATTCCAGTTCCACATCCGAGATCCAAAACCTTATCTTCACTAGTGAAATTCGCGTGTTCAAGCATAGAAAGCGTCCCCTTGTCCGGACCCTGAGGTGAGAACAAGGAGACGTCTGTATTAATTTCTACTAATTTGCCTGATAATTCGACAGAGTACATTAAAGCTTATTCTGAACGAATGCGGACATCTGAGCCTTAACTTCTTCAAGTCTAGCCTCAGAACCCTCTCTTGTGGAAGCATAAGAACCGAAGTAAATCTTAAGCTTTGGCTCTGTACCAGAAGGTCTAGCACAAGCCCAGTCGAGACCCTTGTCACCGCCAAGCTCATAAAGGAGAACGTTTGACTTAGGAAGTGTAAGTTCTGTTGTCTTAATTCCATCGTCTGTGAACTCATATCTAACAGACTTCTGATAGTCGCAAACAGCCTTAACAACTGGTCCTCCGATGAGTGTAGCAGCATCAGAAGCGGACTTAACTGCCTCGAGCTCCTCTCTCATCTGAGCCATAGCATCCTGAATCTTCTGGATACCAGCCTTACCCTCGAGAGTAAAGCTTACTGCCTGCTCAAAGCCATAACCGTGCTTCTTATAAATCTTCTCGATTCTGTCGAAGAGTGTCTCACCTCTATCGAAAGACTGAGCTGCCATACCGCAAACGAGCATAGCTGCAACTACAGCATCCTTATCTCTTACGTTTGTACCAGAGAGGTAACCATAAGACTCCTCGAAACCGAACTGGAATGCCTTATCACCGAACTCATCATCAATCTTAATTCTCTCACCGATGTACTTAAATCCTGTGAGTGTCTCCTGAAGCTCTACACCGTACTCCTTACATACAGACTTACAAAGCTTTGTAGAAACGATTGTTGTACAAGCAAAAGCCTTGTCCTCAAGTGTTCCTGCCTGCTTCTTAGAATCAAGAATGTAATCGAGGAGCATAAGACCTACCTGGTTACCAGTGAATGTCTTGTACTCACCGTCAGCTGTTCTTGCTGCGATACCAAGTCTGTCAGAGTCTGGATCTGTACCAAATACGAGGGAAGCATTAACCTTCTTAGCGAGCTCAATACCCATTGTAAGAGCTGCTGGATCCTCTGGGTTAGGTGTCTTAACTGTTGGGAAAGAACCATTTGGAACTTCCTGCTGTGGAACGATATAAACGTTATTGAATCCTACAGACTTAAGAATTCTTCTAACAGGCTTATTACCAGAACCATGAAGTGGTGTGTAAACGATAGACATATCCTTCTGTCTCTCGATAGCATCCTTATCGATAACGAGCTCTGTGAGCATTGCTGTATAAGCGATATCAACTTCTGGACCAAATCTTGTGATGAGACCCTGAGCGATTGCCTCCTCGAAGTCCATTGTCTTAATATTTCTAACATCAGAGTACTTATCCATGTTAGCAAGAATTGCGTTAGCTGCCTCGTTTGTAACCTGTCCGCCGTCCTCACCATATACCTTGTAACCATTGTACTTAGGTGGGTTGTGGGAAGCTGTTACCATAACACCTGCGAAAGCATTGAAATATCTTACAGAGTAAGAACACATAGGAACTGGACGAAGCTCATCAGAGAGATAGGACTTTACGCCATAAGCTGCGAGTGTTGTTGCCGCAATCTGAGCGAACTCAGGAGAGAAGTGTCTGGAATCGTAAGAAATAACTACACCTCTCTTAACTGCGTCCTCACCAGACTCGATAATGTAGTTTGCAAGACCTGCAGAAGCCTTGGCAACTGTATAAACGTTCATTCTATTAGTACCTGCACCGAGAACACCTCTAAGTCCACCTGTACCAAACTCGAGATCCTTATAGAATCTATCCTCAATCTCCTTCTCATCAGAAATAGCGAGAAGCTCGTTTCTTGTTGTCTCATCAAAATATGGATCTGTGCTCCAAATCTTGTAAATGTCCATGAAACCCATAGTCTTAACCTCCAATATTTAACTTGAATATTATTTCTGTTTTACGAAAAAACTATACCACAACTAATTAGCTTTTTGTGACTTTGATTTGTTTTTTGTCTAGGATAACAATTGCCACCAAACCAATGACACCAATTATTGAGCATATAGCGCCCATCTTAGTACCAGGTGCCACAAACTCCAGTCTAATATCGTGATGTCCGCTACCAGCATCGATTCCAATAAGCGCATTCTCATATACTGTGATGTCCTTCTTCTGACCATCCACATAAAGTGTCCAACCGTCCTCATAAGGAATTGAAGTAAGAATCATACTGTCATCAGTAATACTACTTTCCAGGAGAATATATCCGTCATCGGCACTCTTGGTTACAACTGTTGATGTATCAATTTTGTCAAAGCCCGTAGCGAATGCATCATAATTAAAATAAGCAAAATTCACATCAAGAATACTGAACATATCTGTGTCAGAAGTAATTGTTACATGAATCTCTTCACCAACTTCGTATGTTCCCAGACGAATTACCTGTGAGTAGAAGGATCCTGCGCACCAAGAATTCACAAAGTCTCCATTCACATACACGGAACAAGCATCGATTATTCTAGCTGCAGACAAATCGATATAAAGCTCTTCCTCTGACTCGATTACTACCGTGTAATCGATAATGATTGGGAGTTTCTTATTAATGCGATAGAACTCAGAAACATTAGGATTCTTCTCTATTGCCTCCACACCTAACTTATCAGGATCAAAGGACTTACTATCTGAATCAACAGCAGATGATGAAGCCTCGCTGCTTGTGTCTGAGGATGTGTAATCACTAATATCAATAAGCTGAGCATTAACTACCTCATACTCTGGCTCAGAAGATGGAGCAAAGTACATGTCTTCTGTAAATTCCTCTGAGAACATGGATTTATACCATGCGTCACGGAAAGAGAAGTAATTCTTTTCCTTATTTGCCTTCTCCAAACTATAGAAATCATAATCAAAGGCCTGTCTATCAACGGCAAATGCGAGTGGAAGAACACGATTATTTCCATAAAGAGTAAGGTTATTACCAAAATTATCCTCTGCGAGACGTTCTCCATAAGAATAGTCAGTTGGCAATACAGCACGTCCAATAGAAAGGAATGCATCTGTATCAGGAGCTTCAAAAGAATAGCCAACAGCAAAATAATTGTAGTTTGTATCAAAACCAAACTGCTTCATAAAGCGATGAAATTTCTTATTAGAATTGGAATTAAAGAATGTAATTTCACGATTTCCGGAATAGTAACAACCGCTAATATACTCATCCTTAAGGCCAACACCTATAGTTCCATTGGCACTTCTAAATCCATTATCCTTACCAAAATCAGAATCCATAAAATCAACACGATTCTGAAGTTGAGAGTTATAATCCTCAGCCTCACCATAGTAGGCAGACATATTAGATACACCAGCGGACAAAATTGGCGCCATAGCTACCACTTCAAATGCAATCATGATACAAAGAATAATGTCGAGAATCTTATTCATATTCTCAATCTGTTTGGGCCACTTAGTGCGCTTCATACCAATGAATATCAATGCCAATGCACCCAGGAAGAAAAGATTAAAAAGGAACACTGCATCTCTTTTCTGCATTAATCCAAAGCTCTGCGCTACAAAAAGCATGGCATAAGTAACTACAAGTGCTTTGCCAATATCACGATTTGTAACGTCTTTAATTTTCTCGAATACCTTGTAAGCAATTACCATAAATAACGGCATAAACACAAATGACTCACGATGCTGAAACCAGTTTGGGTCATCAAAAACCTGCCATGCTTTGTCAATCAGTATCACGCTAATAGACAAATAAACCAAAGCAAGACAAATGCCATGAGCCTTACGCTCTTTTCCCTTGAAAACGTCACTTACAAAATAAATCACGCACAGGAATGTAACCATTAAGCTGACAAAAATAAGTGGAAGGTTAGCAGGCAATACATCACCATACTCACCTGGATAACCAAGGAAAAACTGATCAAGAAGATCAACAGCTGAATAATGAACGAGTTTTACCGTCTCAGAAGTTGTGCTAGTAGGATCGCCATTGGCAAGTGTATCTATACCAACTGGAATCAAAATAATACATAGCGTTAATGCACAAAATACAGCAGCAGAAATGAACTTGGCAAGTATAGTCTTTGCTTCCTTACGATTTGAGAACTTACCTTCAACAATCATTCTCACAATAAGATAGAAGAAAGAGAAGCCACCTACCATGTAAGCGATGTAATAGTTGGAAAGGAACAGGATAATAAGAACAGGAATAATTCTTGTAACCTTCTTATCCTTCATGAATTTCTCGATAGAATAAAGAAGAAGTGGTAGCAATGCATATCCATCAAGCCACATAATCTGGAACATAAATACCATTATGTAGGATGAGAATGCGTACATAATACCAAAAAGGATTGGCCAATTTGACTTCTTATCAGTGCTTCGCTCATGAATGAACAAAGTCATAAACGATGCAGACAATGCCATTTTAATAGCCACAAGAGTCATAATAAACTCATTAACCTGTGTTTCTTTATAAAAGAAAACAAGGAAATTCAGTGGGCTAGAGAGATAATATCCAAATGTTCCCATCATATTCTTTCCTGCACCAAGGCCAAATGAATATGTAAAAGATGAGAAAAAATGAGACCAATCAAGGCCTAATAAATGCCTCTTATACAAAAATAAGAAAGGTGCATACTGTGCTTCCAAGTCGCAAACAATAAAAGTATATTTTCCAAAAGGATACTTTCCGCTAACGAGCAATTCTAGAAAGAAAAAAACTAATGTCAGCACTGCAGCAATTATTGCCTGAGGTGCATAGGACTGACCTCTAACTTTTAAACTCACAGCTTTCTTATCTCTAACAGAAAGACTTTTAACTTCCTTCATAACATATCTCCGCTAGAATACTATATTTATTATTATTATTGGCTTTATGCTATAATAGAATTCACAAAATATCAAACTAAACACCCATTTCTGGAGAAGAAACATGTTAATTAGCCTTATTGTTCCATGTTATAACGAAGAAGAGTCTCTTCCTATTCTCTACAAAGCAATATGTGATGTAAGAGATAATCAGAGCAAGAATGAATTCGAGTTCATTTTTGTAAATGATGGAAGCAAAGATAAAACAGCTGACGTCATTAGAGATTTGGCTAGAAAAGACAGCTGTGTAAAATACGTTATCTTCTCCCGTAATTTTGGCAAAGAGGCAGCCATGTATGCAGGACTCGAGAAGGCAAAAGGTGATTATGTTGCTATTTTGGATGCTGATATGCAGGATCCACCTTCCCTTATTCCAGAAATGATTGAGAAGTTGGATAATGACGAAGCTGATATCGTGGCAGCCAGAAGAGTAACACGTGAAGGCGAGCCTAAGATTAGAAGTTTCTTCGCCAGAACTTTTTATAAGCTTATCAACAAGATGTGCGAAGTTGAAATTGCAGATGGTGCCAGAGATTTCAGACTGATGAAGCGTAAGGTGGTTGATGCCATCCTCAGTGTAAGCGAGCGTCAAAGATTCTCCAAGGGTATCTTTGCATGGGTTGGATTCAGAACACTCTGGCTCGAGCATCAGAATGTTGAAAGAGTTGCCGGTGAGACAAAATGGAGTTTTTGGAAACTTTTTAAATACGCTATTGACGGCATCGTATCATTTACAACTGCACCACTTCGTCTGGCTACATTATGTGGATTTGCATCTGCATTCACAGCATTTGTATATATGGTTTACTACTTCATAAGAGCAATTATCCTGCAGATTTATAACGATGTTCCAGGATACCCTTCTCTCCTTTGTATTCTCCTGTTTATTGGAGGCCTTATTCTTATGGCTCTTGGCGTACTTGGAGAGTATATCGGAAGAACATTTATCGAAGTTAAGAATCGTCCTATTTATATCAAGGCAGAGGACGATCAGGACTTACCAAATACCTGATAGAACAATTTATCCTCATATTCAAACACGAAGAACTGACGTTCTGTAACCTCAGTGTACTCTTCGTTTACAATATTTCCGAAGGAAACAATCTCATCTTGTGGCTGAACAGATGTATCCGTACCATTATAGATTTCTCTTGTGGCACCAATTTCTGTAGTCATAAAGAAAAATGGTGTAATAGCCATCACAAACACAATTCCAAAGAAACCTAATGCCTTAAAGTCGTTATTCTTACCACGTTTCTTAAATCTGTCATTAACTGAGTCAAAACGAGAAAGTACTAAAACAAATATAACAACCATTGGTGGAAGTGTTCCTCTCATAAGAAGGTCATTAGCCTCACTCATCTTATAGATTGGGAACACAATCAAAGTGATGAGTGCCACCCAGTAAAGTGGATTCTTACTGTTATCCTTGTAGATAATGATTGCCCAGATTCCGAATTCTACCAGCACATAACCTACATATGCCAGTAACAGATGGCCTGGTGTATCAAAATACTTCCATATAAAGCCCTTAATGGCTGTCGCCTTACCATTAGCAGTATAGAACAGAGCAAACACAGCCAGAACAATTACCGGAATTACAAGATTTCCATAGGATACGATGTTTTTGAAGTTGTATTTACCCTTAGCATCCTTCCACTTTGATGCGAGCAACTCATAAATTGCGATTGGGAAAATACCAATTGTCGCCCATGGAGAATAACAGAACATCAGCGAAGCAGTCGTTCCGACATGTCGATTATTACGTGAATCAATCAAGAGCAATGTGATAAGCCAGCCAGGAATACACTGATGAAATGTGTTCATTGTCTGATAGAAATTACCATGAATCCACATTTCAGTATTCCAACCTTCCCAGGTAGAATAACTATTCATTATGCTTGTCTGAATGTAATAAGGAACAATATCAAAACCGCCAAAGAATATGAACAATGCTGCGGCAGAAAAAGATGCTCTCTTCTGTGTAAAACAGATTAAAATCATGATCAGATAAAGTCCTAGCGCAGACCAAACTACTAGGGCAGCTCTAGCAGCTACAATGCCAAATCCCTTACCGACTAATGCAGGCACCAGCCAGAAAGTAAAATAATATGCAAATGTTGCCTTACCTTCAGGAAGACTGCTGCTAACCAATGGATTCATCTGAGTGGACATATCATAAACAACCGGCCACTTATAGTTTACTAGGTCATTAAGTACCGCTGCTCTAACAGTATGGTCAGCAGACGCCCAAGCGAACTCACCAATACCAGACATAAAAGCCCAAAGACATGCGATTATTCCCATTATTACAAGTAAAAATGGACTTATTCTAATCTCATTAGACTTGTCACTTAACTTTACATAATCATTCTTACCTTGATCTTTGATAGCAAGAACAACGGCGACAATCAATGCACCAGAGAACACTATAGCCCAGCCAATCTTAAGCCAGAAAATAAAAAAGATAAGCACTGGAAGTGAGAGATAAATAATAGATGTAGCAAAAAAACTACTGTACTTAATTTCTACAGTTATAGGCTCTTTCTTTACCTCTTCAACTATTTCTTCTTGTTTAATCTCAAGTTCTGACATCAGACTCTCCTGCTCATATACTTATAGAAAAATGAATTCTCATACTCATAAACATAGAACTGCTCATCAATTAGATCTATGTATTCTTCATCTTTAACATCACCTAATGAATAAATATCTTCATTATATCGCTCACTGCCATCAAATGTGCTGGTAATTACAATTAACAACATCTGAAAAGCTACAAAAGACATAGTAATTATAATCAGAACCGCACCCACAAACTTTAGTGACTGGGATGTTGTTTTGCTCTTGTTGTCCTTGCCCTTGCTTTCGGAAACCACCCTAGCAATAACGTCCGCGAGCATTATTGTGAACACAAAGAACTCTGGCATAGAACCTCTCATAGTAAAGTCATTTTGACCAGAAATCTTGTAGAAAGGCATCACCAGAAGGGTTCCGACCACAACCCAGAAAATAGGCTTTCTGCCATAATCCTTGCCGAGCAGGAGCACGAAAGGCACCACCTCGACAACGACCACGAAAAGGTACCCTAGGATAAACTTTCCTGCGCCGCCATAAAAATTCCAGGTAAGACCTGACACCGAAGTCGCATTACTGTTTGCCATATACATTGGAGCGAATATGGCAAGCATAAGCACTGCAGGAACAATATTAAGTGGACTAAGAATATTCTTAATATTTGTCTTGCGGTCAGAAATCACTTCCTTACGAATGAGATAGTAAACCGCAAGTGGGACCATACCTATTGTTGCCCATGGAGAGTAGGCGAAAGTCACTGCACCAATAAGGCCGATACTTCTGTTATTACAGGTTAGCATCAGAAGCACAACAACAAGCCAGCATGGAATACACTGATTAAATACATTAAGTAGGTTGTTTATATTGCTTATATAAACAATATGTTCTGTATATCCTTCCAGCCACATCCATTCCTGTGTTCCATGGGACTGAAAGTAGAAATAAGGAATAATATCCAATCCAGAGACAAAGATATAAGTAAAAATCACCGCATAAGATGACTTCTTAATTATCAAGGCCATTCCTATCAGAGTAAGGGCGATACCAATAGCGGACCATATTACGAGCACAATGTTTCCTACTCCAAAGCCAAACAGCTTCCCAAATACAGCTGGCACCATCCAAAACGTAAAATAATAAGCAAAACCGACCTTTGTGTCAGGAAGTATGGCATTAACAACTGGATTACTCTGTGTAGACAGATCATAAATAACAGGCCATTTATAATTAACAAGGTCTCTGAAAATAGCTCTTCTATAAGCGTGATCAGTAGTTCCCCATACATATTCGCCAATATTACTGATGACAGTTAACAAGACGGAAACAATCACAATAGTTACAAGAAAAACTATTGATACTTCTATCCCTTTATTGTCAGAAAGCGCTTTGTTTGCAGTCTTATCACAGTCTCTGGCAAAGAGAACCATAGAGCCTAACAAAAGCAGACTAGCAGGAATCGCTATAGGAAGTCTGAGCCATCCCAACAGGAAAACAATGACCGGGAGCACAAGGTAAGAAAGCGCCACAACCGAGAACGCCTTATTAGATACGAATATCTTCCCCTTATTGTCGTTATTAAGACTTGTTACTTCCTTCATATATTCCCTTAAATATAAGCAATTAATATAAAAACTATTTTATATACAGGATTGCATTTTTACAACACAGACCATGAATCGGTGATTTATTGCAAAATAAGAGACGATGTCTCCACCGTCTCTTAATAGTTTAAAAATGTTATCCAAATAATTAGCTATCAAGCTTAAGGTCGCCTGCTTTAATCCAGCCAATCTTTCTCATAAGTTCAGAAAGTCCAAGGCAGATAGCTGCAGGAAGAATGAAATACATAACAATAATCTCAGCAAGAACAACACCTGCAGAAGTAGTTTCTACCATTGTTGTGAAAGTAGAGATAGGACCAACAAGTCCTGCTGTTCCCATTCCTGAACCAACTGCGTTACTCTCCATATGAAGAACCATTGTAGAAATAGGACCAAGAATTGCAGAAGAAACAATTGCTGGAAGCCATACTCTAGGGTTACGGATGATGTTAGGCATCTGAAGCATTGAAGTACCAAGACCCTGAGCAAGAAGTCCATTTACTTTATTCTCACGGTAAGAAATAACTGCAAATCCAATCATATTGCAGCAGCATCCGATTGTAGCTGCACCAGCTGTAATACCACCGAGCTGAAGTGCAATTCCGATTGCTGCAGAAGAGATAGGAAGTGTGAGGAAGATACCCATAAGAACACTAACAATAATACCCATAAGAAGTGGCTGCTGCTCTGTTCCCCAGTTAATCATACCTCCGAGCCATGTCATAAAAGTAGAGATATATGGTCCGAAGAAGATACCAACAATACTTCCAGGAATGATTGTGCAAAGAGGTGTAACAATAATATCAACAGGTGTCTTACCCGATACGAGATGTCCGATCCAAATACCGATAAGAGCTGCAACAAACGCACCAAGAGGCTCTCCAGGACCTGCAGCAGCAAAACCAGCTGTACCTTCAGCAAATGCAGCAAACTGTGCTGCCTGAGCGCCAACTGTACCACAAACAGCTGCAGAAATTGCAACAAGTGGCTTCTCCTTAAACTTAATTGCAACACCGAGTCCAATGCCAGCGCCCATGAGAGCCTTTGCTACTGCACCCATAAACTTAAGATAGTTACCAACTACACCTGGAATATATCCACCAATAGTAGCAACGATTGTACCAATGATAAGTGTGCAGAAAAGACCTGTAGCCATTCCTGACAATCCATCGATGAAAATCTTATTCATCAACTGCTTAAACTTGTTATCCTTTTTATTGTCTGCCATGACTTAACCCTCCCAAAAATTAGCCTGCAACAACAGCAAAAAATATAAGATCCTCGTCACCTGTGTTTACGAGACTGTGTGAAAATCCCTTTGGACAGTAGTGAGCCTCTCCTGGATTAACAGGAATAGCTTCCTCACCCTTCTCCTTGTCCCCAATACAGGTGCCGTGACCACTCAAAATATAAATAATCTCGCAGTTATCCTCATGCTTGTGATAACCAATAGATGCGCCAGGAACTAATCTTCCGTGCATAATCTTATTTGACTCATGGTCAAACATCTTTACATCGTACTGCTTCTCTCCGCCTTTAAAATTAGGCAAAGCTTTCTCTTCCATATTGTTGAAATCGATGAGCATAGTTAACCTCCTTAGTTAAAGTCATCTCGGTAAAAGGCGTGTGTATAAGCTTTTCCTCCACCGGCCTCGCTACTTCCCGTAATAGAGAAATACACATATGGTGCATCCTTTGGCACTGTGAAGTCAGCTGTCATGACACCTTTACCATCCTTATCATACACTACTTTTGTAAATTTGGGAGTCATGTGCATAGTAATTCTTTTTGCATTTGTACATTCAATATGAACAACAGGCTTAAGTCCTGGTCTTATTTCGAGGTGTTTAATAACTGGTCCAGTAGTTGCATAGAACTTTCCTTTTTCTAATGCATCTATTACATCCTTATATTTAAGGGAGTCTGCCATAACCATGGTCCACGCGCCAAAGGAGTCACAAAGCATGTCTCCGAAAGGCAGTTTGTTATGGTTATCATCAGCACCATGACAATAAAACTTCTTGCCATGACGCAAAAGAAAATCGTAAACCGGCATATTCTCTGCGTAATCACTTGTGAGCATGGAGCCTGTGTTAAATACTTCCACACTCCAAATTCCATCAAGATGCTCCAGCTGAGCTGTCTCCTGCATGGACCAGCATGGGTGATTAAGACTCACAAGATAGCCTGCTTTGTTGGCTTCATTAATGAACTCCTGAATATATGGAACAGAGAACTTACGTGGACCGATTTTACCGACATGAGGAGCAACTACCGCCTTAGGAAGCGGCATATATTTGCAGAACAAAGGGTCATATGCAACTATCGCGTTGTTATCTGGATCCTTAGCAATAAGATTCAGGTGGATCTCTGCTGAATACTTATCGTAAACACAGAGTTTTGAAGGGCGAATATATGCCTCATAACCCGTAATCATAAGAAAATCTTTTGATGACAATTTCTTATGCACACAAGGGTACTCATGATCTGTAATAGCCAGTATTGAATAACCCTCTTTTTTGTAGGCTTCAACAAGCTCTTCAGGCGTTAATTTTCCATCAGAATGAGTGCTATGAGAATGCAAATTTGCCTTATATTGTTTCTGGTCTCTAGAAATAAATATCATACTGTTTTTCCTTATCATTTCATGTAAGCATTTGTAATAATAAAACCTCACTTTTTTTATTACAATATATTTACAAATAACGATTATACTTTTATATTATTAAACAATGTAATTGATTATACATAATAAAAATTTCCGGGAGAAATACTTATGCCAAAAAGAGACGACATTAACAAAATTTTGATCATTGGTTCTGGCCCAATTATCATTGGACAGGCATGTGAGTTTGACTACTCCGGCACTCAGGCTTGTAAGGCTTTGAAGAAGCTCGGTTACGAGATTGTTCTCGTTAACTCTAACCCAGCTACTATCATGACTGACCCTGATGTTGCTGATATTACTTATATCGAGCCACTTAACGTAAATAGACTCGAGCAGATTATTGATAAGGAACGTCCTGACGCTCTTCTCCCTAACCTTGGAGGACAGTCAGGACTTAATCTTTGTTCTGAACTTTCTGAGGCAGGTATCCTCGACAAGTACAACGTAAAGGTTATCGGTGTACAGGTTGACGCTATCGAGCGTGGTGAGGACCGTATCGAGTTCAAGAACACAATGGATAAGCTCGGCATCGAGATGCCAAGATCTCACGAGTGCTACTCCGTTGAGGAGGCTGTTAAGATTGCTGAGGAGCTCCACTACCCAGTAGTTCTTCGTCCTGCATACACAATGGGTGGTGCCGGCGGCGGTCTCGTATATAACGTAGACGAGCTTAAGACAGTTTGTGCAAGAGGTCTTCAGGCTTCCCTCGTAGGTCAGGTTCTCGTAGAGGAGTGTATCGCAGGTTGGGAAGAGCTCGAGCTCGAGGTTGTTAGAGATGCTAACAACAACAAGATTACAATCTGTTTCATCGAGAATATCGACCCAATCGGTGTTCATACAGGTGACTCTTTCTGTTCTGCTCCAATGCTCACAATTTCTGAGGATGTTCAGAAGAAGCTTCAGGAGTATTCCTACAAGATGATCGAGGAAGTTCAGGTTATCGGTGGTTGTAACTGTCAGTTCGCTCACGATCCTGTATCCGGAAGAATCGTTGTTATCGAGATTAACCCTCGTACATCTAGATCATCTGCTCTTGCTTCTAAGGCAACAGGTTTCCCTATCGCTTATGTATCTTCCCTTCTCGCTTGTGGTCTCACACTCGATGAGATTCCTTGCGGTAAGTACGGAACACTTGATAAGTACTATCCAGATGGAGATTACGTTGTAATCAAGTTCGCTAGATGGGCTTTCGAGAAGTTTAAGGGTTCTGAGGACAAGCTCGGCACACAGATGAAGGCTGTTGGTGAGGTTATGTCCATCGGTAAGACATATAAGGAAGCTTTCCAGAAGGCTATCCGTTCCCTCGAGACAGGACGTTATGGTCTTGGTTTCGCAGGCAATTACAACGATCTTACTAAGGACGAGCTCCTTGCTAAGCTTCACGTTCCAACATCTGACAGACAGTTCATCATCTACGAGGCTCTCCGTAAGGGTGCTACAGTTCAGGAGATTTTCGATCTCACAAAGATTAAGCACTGGTTCCTCGAGCAGATGGTAGAGCTCATCGAAGAGGAGAATGCGCTCATCGCTATGAAGGGTGCAGTTCCTGCTAAGGACGTTCTCGCACAGGCTAAGAAGGATGGTTTCTCCGACAGATACTTGAGCAAGATTCTCGAGGTTTCCGAGGAAGAAATCAGAAATACACGCGAAAGCTACGGTATCGTAGAGGCTTGGGAGGGTGTACACGTATCCGGTACAGAGGATGCTGCTTACTACTACTCCACATATAATCTCCCTGAGGACAAGAGCCCTGCTTCTGACAAGAAGAAGATCATGATCCTCGGTGGTGGTCCTAACAGAATCGGTCAGGGTATCGAGTTCGACTACTGCTGCGTACACGCTGCTCTTGCTCTTAAGAAGCTTGGCTTCGAGTCAATCATCGTTAACTGTAACCCAGAGACAGTATCCACAGACTACGATACATCTGATAAGCTCTACTTCGAGCCACTTACACTTGAGGATGTACTCGCTATCTACAATAAGGAAAAGCCTCTTGGTGTTATCGCTCAGTTCGGTGGCCAGACACCACTTAACCTTGCTGCTGACCTTAAGAAGTATGGCGTAAATATTCTTGGTACAACACCTGAGACAATCGATCTTGCAGAGGATAGAGACCTCTTCCGCGCAATGATGGATAAGCTCGAGATTCCTATGGCTGAGTCCGGAATGGCTGTTACAGTTGATGACGCTCTCGAGATTGCAGCAAGAATCGGTTACCCACTCATGGTTCGTCCTTCCTACGTTCTTGGTGGACGTGGAATGGAGATCGTTCACGACGATGAGGAAATGAAGGTTTATATGTCTGCTGCTGTAGGCGTTACACCAGATCGTCCAATCCTCGTAGACAGATTCCTTAATCACGCTACAGAGTGTGAAGCAGATGCTATCTCTGATGGTACAAACTGCTTCGTACCTACAGTAATGGAGCACATCGAGCTTGCAGGTATTCACTCCGGTGACTCTGCTTGTATCCTCCCTCCAAAGAACCTCACAGAGAAGCAGATCGCTACAATCAAGGATTACACAAGAAAGATTGCTATCGAGATGAACGTTAAGGGTCTCATGAACATGCAGTTCGCTATCGAAGGCGATACAGTATACGTAATCGAGGCTAACCCACGTGCTTCTAGAACAGTACCACTCGTATCTAAGGTATGCGGTATCAACATGGTTAAGGTTGCAACTGAGATCATGACAGCTCCACTCCTCGGTAAGGAGTCCCCAGTTCCAGCACTTAAGGATAAGGTTATCGAGCACTACGGTGTTAAGGAAGCTGTATTCCCATTCAACATGTTCCCAGAGGTTGACCCAATCCTCGGACCTGAGATGCGTTCCACAGGTGAGGTTCTCGGTATCTCCAAGTCATTCGGTGAGGCTTACTACAAGGCTCAGGAAGCTACAAAGACTTCCCTCCCTACAGAAGGCACAGTTCTTATTTCCGTATGTGACAGAGATAAGGTAGATCTCCTCGAGGTTGCTACAGCATTTAACGAGCTTAACTTCAAGATTCTTGCTACAGGTAAGACATATGAGATGATTACAGGTGCTGGTATCCCAGCAGAGCGTGTTCAGAAGCTCTACGAGGGTCGTCCAAACATCGCTGATAAGATTGTAAATGGTGATATCGATCTCATCATCAACACTCCAGCTGGTAAGACATCTTCACACAACGATAGTTATATCAGAATGAATGCTATCAAGCACAGAGTTCCATATATCACAACAATGGCTGCTGCTAAGGCATCCGCTGAGGGTATCGCTGCTGTACGTTCTGCTAACCAGTTCGGTGTTAAGTCTCTCCAGAAGCACCACGACGATATCAAGTAATTAAAAGTTACTTTATTAACAGTCTATGAATAAAAACCGCATCTTTTATGAAAAGGTGCGGTTTTCTTATGTATCAGTGAAAATAGACCCGAAAAATTAGTGAATTGTGCGGAAAAACAGGTGTTCACAACCGTATAATGATGAAGTGTGTTATATTTAACTAGTATTTTAATTACGAAAGGGATAATCTCATGAATAACTTTACAGTTATACCACAGGAAGAAATTAACAAAGCACTTTCTATAGCTCATAGAATCAATAACTACTATTATGAGAAGATGGTAGGTCAGCAGCAGCTCGGCACTTCCCTTCTCCTCACAATGATGGTTAATGGTCACATTCTTATCGAGTCTGTTCCAGGTCTTGCCAAGACAACAGCTGCAAAGACTATGACAGAGGCTGTTAATGGCCAGTTCTCCAGAATTCAGTGCACACCTGATTTGCTCCCAAGCGATATCATTGGTACACAGATTCTTAATTATTCTACAAATACATTCGAGACAAAGCTTGGCCCTGTACATGCCAACTTCGTTCTCCTCGATGAGATCAACAGATCTTCAGCAAAGACTCAGTCAGCAATGCTCGAGGTAATGCAGGAGCACCAGACAACAATCGGCGGCGAAGTTTTCCCAATGCCTGAGATTTTCATGGTTATCGCTACTCAGAACCCAATCGAGCAGGAAGGTACTTACCTCCTCTCCGAGGCACAGCTCGACAGATTCTTCCTTAAGCAGAAGCTCGACTATCCTTCACCAGAAGAAGAGCTTACAATCCTTAACAGAATTGAAAAGGATGTATTCTCCACATCTAATTCTGTAGCAACACTCGACGAGATCAAGTATCTTCAGGATCTCACTAAGAAGGTTTACATTGATGAATCCGTTAAGAAGTATGTTGTAAGCCTTGTTGATGCTACAAGACACGCAGAGAAGTACATTGGTAAAGAATTAGCACAGTACATTACACTTGGTTCCAGTATCAGAGGTGCTATCTGTCTCATGGAAATCTCCAAGGCAGTTGCTATTCTTTCCGGAAGAGATTATGTAACACCTGATGATGTAAAGTCACAGATTCACAGCGTTCTTCGTCACAGAATTACACTTAATTTTGCTGCTGTTGCAGACGGTGTAACTGAAGAACAGATTATCGACGCTATCTTACGTGTTGTTCCTGCACCATGAGTAGTGATTACATAACAAAAATCAAAGCTAACATCAGCATTTATGCATCCAAGAAGACCGGAAATATTCTTGATGGTACTTATACGTCCATTTTTATGGGCCGAAGCCTTAACTTCGAGGACCTTCGTGAGTATATTCCAGGCGATAGCATAAGAGATATTGACTGGAAGGCATCTTCTAGAAGCCGTAACCTTCTTGTTAAACGTTATGTAGCTGAGAAAAAGCACAACGTTCTTTTCGTCCTCGACACAGGCGTAAAAATGAATGCTGACACAGCTTTGGGAAGCAACAAAAAGGAGACTGCTCTTTACACAGTGGGAACAGCAGCTTACCTAGCTTATAAAAATGGCGACACAGTAGGAGCTATTTTTAACAACGATGGTATGGTTCAGTACTTCCCTTTTAAGACTGGTCTTATCAATGTTGAAAATATTCTTGCTCAGGCAGATAAGAAATTATGCGAGGGTACGTCAAATAACCTCAATAAGTCCCTTGATTACATAATTAACAATTTCCGCCGTAAAATGATTATTTTCATTATTACTGATATGCGCGGAGTTAATTCAATCAATGAAGCAACTCTTAAGCGTCTTATGTGTCGTCATGATGTTCTTGTTATGAATGTTTCTGATACTGAGATTACTGGTTCCGGATCTTCATATAATGTTGAAGGTAACAGCTACATTCCTTCTTTTATTAGAAATAATAAGAAACTCATGAAGTTGGAAAAAGAACATATTGAAGAGATTAAAACTGCTAACACCAGAAAGCTCATCAAATATGGAATTATGGATACAGAAATTAACGATAAAAGCGAGATTGTAGAGAAATTCATCGATCTCCTCGAAAGGCACAAAAATGCAAACCTCCGTTGAATTACAAGGACCATTTTATTACTCTACATTAATTTTGGTCATTCTCCTGGCCATTGTTCTTGTACCTGCAATTATTTGGTTAATTCATATTATTAAGGGCGTTAAGCTCCCTGCTTTTAAGAAGAAGGTAAAAGTGGTTCCACCTAAGCCGGTTGTCATCGACAAGGAAAAGCTTAGAAGAGAGTGCTTTGCCCGAATCGGTAGCATCGAGACTCAGGAGAAGAACAAAGAAATCTCCCGCCGTAAAGCGTATATTTTACTCTCAGAAACAGTTCGAAAGTTTATCTCAAGGGTTTCTGGCAACAATGCCTCTGCTCTTACTCTCAAGGAAATTAAGGAACTCGATAATCCTTCCCTTGCTAACCTTATAGAGCAGTTCTATCACCCAGAGTTTGCTTTCGACGACGCCACAGAAGACGAAATGGACAAGGCTTTCTTTGACGCCAGAAAGGTGGTTAAAGAATGGAACTAACATATCCTTACATCCTTTATGGTGGAATTATTCTTGCTGCGATTCTTACAGTCGTAACAATTGGACGTAATAAGAAGTACAAAAAAGGTAATAAGAACGCAGGTATCGACGTAATTGATGATATTCCTCATTACAGATTCCTGATGATCGAGTACTGGATTCTCAGATCCATTACTGTCGTTGCCCTCGTAGTATCAATTATTCTCTCCTCATTTATCGCTTCAAAGCCTGTAAAGGCAAGAATGGTTACAAATGAGGTTCATAACAGAGATATCTTCATCTGTCTTGACGTATCAACATCCCTGGACGGAGTTAACCTCCAGCTTCTTGATAAACTTAGAAAGATGGTTTCAGACCTTAAGGGTGAGCGCTTTGGTATCGCTATCTTTAATGCTAGAACTGTTATGACATGTCCATTGACAGATGACTACGAGCACGTTCTCGACATGATTGATACACTCGAGGATTCAATCAATGCCGGTGGTGAGGAATACAATCCTAACAGTGGTGCCACTTACGAGCAGTACGGTTACAGATTCTCTGGTACTCTTGCTAACGATGGCCGTGGTAGTTCCTTTATCGGTGATGGACTTGTTTCCTGTCTTTACCTCTTCCCTGATCTGGATGAAGAGCCTGACAGATCCCGTCTTATTATTTTCGTAACTGATAACGACCTTAATGGTGAACCAATCATTTCAATTACAGACGCTTCAAGAATCTGTAAGGGTTATGGTGTTAAAGTATTTGCTCTCGCACCTGACTTTATTGTGGATGAGACAGAATTCTCCAACGCAATCGAGTTTACAGGCGGTGGATACTACAATACACGTGAACGCAAGGCGATGGAAAAAATGCTGGCTGATGTACAGAAGACTGACGTTAATTCCTCAGTAGTATCTTATTCTGCACAGGTTGATGTTCCTAACGCTGCTATCATCGCACTTATCTGCTGCGTAACCGTGTTTATATTCTGTGAATGGAGGCTGAAGGTATGACATTTGAACCATTTATTCCGCTTCCAATCATGGCCATTATCTGCATCCTCCTTCTCGTAATGAAGCGTAAGGGTGTATGGAACTTCATTAGACAGATTGTTATTGTGCTACTTATTTTTGGCATGAACATGAGATTCCTGCTTCCTACAAACAATGCCACAGTAATCGATAAAGAGATTGATGTTTTGTTTGTGGTTGATAATACAATCAGTATGCTCGCAGAAGATTACACTAGTGAAGACTTAAGAAGAATTGACGGTGCTAAAGAGGATATTAAGTCAATTGTTGATGCTTTCCCAGATGCTCGTTTTGCCATGATTACATTTAATAACAGAGCTGATCTTGTAGTTCCTTATACTCACGAGACTGACCTTCTGTTAAGAACTGTAGATGGTCTCGAGGGTGTTCTTCCTATCAACGCAGATGGTACATCACTTAATATGTCCATCGACACTACATTTAACACACTGGAGCGTAACTGCGACTTTATTTCTGACGATGAAGATGAGCAGATTGCTAATAAGAATAAGCCAAAGAGAATTCAGCTTGTATTCTTCATCAGTGATGGTGAAATTACTAATCACGAAGGCCTAGATTCATTCGAGGATATCGGCTACTTTGTAGACTCTGGTGCAGTACTTGGTTACGGCACTGAGAAGGGTGGACAGATGACTGTTCTTGATATCTATAGCGGTTACGTGCCACTTCAGTACTACGATGAAAACCTTAATAAAGTCACTGCTATATCTAGTATCGATGAAGACAATCTCGAAGAGATTGCTGAAGATATCAATGTTGAGTATTACCACATGGAATCTTCCAAGGATATTAATAAGGTAATTAAGAACATTCAGTCTCAGATTGACGAGGGTGAATTTACTACTCACGATGAAAAGATTATGGGTTATAAGGAGACCTATCAGTGGTTTGCACTTGCCCTTGTGCTTTTTATCAGCACTGACTTTTTAATCACAAGAATTAAGATGAGGAGCGAACGATGAAGAAGAAAATAGCTATAATTCTGTACGTTATTATGGTAATTATTTGCGGACGTTTTTGTCTTAGCTATTTTTACAATCAGTACGTACTTAACGAGTATAAGAACGGCAACTACTCCATCGATGAAGATTTGCTGTTGACTCTTAACATTATTGAGCCATACATTGTTCACTACAATAACGGCAATATCTTGTATCAGAACATGCTTTACGAGGATGCTATTAAAGAGTACGAGATGGCCCTCGCCTGCCCTGATCTTCCTAAGAGCAGAGAGTGTAAGGTAAGAATCAACATTGCTCTTTCTATGATTGCTACACTCCCTATCGACTATGACTCCAAGGATAACAGAGAGGATAGTATCGATCTGTTGTATGAGGCTGCAGATGTATTAACAGCTGAGGGATGCGCTAAGAAGAACGGCGGTGGTCACAGCTCTAGAGCACAGCATCTCTACGATGAGATTATGGACAAGATCGAGGAGCTTGACGGTATCAGAGATCCTGATGAACCAACTCCAACACCTACCCCAACTCCTACACCTACTCCACCTCCAAACCAGTCAGAATCTTCTGAAACAAGTGACTCTTCAGATACATCCTCTACTTCAGATACTTCAGCATCTGATACAACAGCTGGTTCATCAGAAACTGGCCCTGGTAATACTACAAACTTTACTGAGTTTGAGACAAGTATTCGTAGGATTATCGAGACTGAAATGAGTTCAGCTTTTACTGACCGTGGATCAGAGCTTACAGATTTTGGTATTCCTGATGGAGATCCAATTATTGGAAAGGGATGTTGGTAATGAAATTAGTATCGTGGAATGTTAATGGCCTTCGTGCCTGTATGACAAAAGGCTTTATAGAATCCATGCTAGACCTGGACAGTGATGTTATCTGCCTCCAGGAGACAAAAATGCAACAGGGCCAGGCAGAGATTGATCTGCCTGGCTATTCTCAATACTGGAATTCTGCTGATAAGAAAGGTTATTCCGGTACTGCAATATTCACAAAGGAAGTTCCATTGGATGTAACCTACGGAATTGGTATAGACGAACATGACCACGAGGGTCGTGTAATCACTGCTGAATACCCTTCCTTCTACCTTGTTAATGTCTACACCCCTAACTCCAAGCAGGAGCTTCTACGCCTTGATTACAGAATGAAATGGGAAGATGATTTTAGAAACTATCTTACTTCCCTGGATAACAACAAACCTGTAATCATCTGCGGTGATCTTAATGTGGCTCACACAGAGATAGACCTTAAGAATCCTAAGACTAATACTCAGAGCGCCGGATTCACCCAGCAGGAGCGCGATAAGCTGTCCGCTCTACTTGATGCAGGCTTTATCGATACGTGGAGATACCTCCACCCAGATGTAACTGGTGTATATTCCTGGTGGAGCTACAGATTCAAGTCCAGAGAGAAGAACGCTGGCTGGCGTATTGATTATTTCCTTATCTCTGAGAGAATTAAAGACCACATGGTACATGCAGCTATTCACTACGATATTATGGGTAGCGACCACTGTCCAGTCAGCCTAGATATAAAACTTTAAATGCCTAATAACCTCGTTCGTTAACCATTGTATTTACGCGATTCTCAACAATAGCAATCACGTCATCTAGACTTTTTTGTCCAGAATAATATGCCTGTATTTCCTCATTGATAAATGTCATTAAGTATACATCTGTTGCAGCTGGTGTTGTTGCACTTAACAAATAAGACTCATATACAGGAATAATGCTATAGTCATAAACAGAAATACCATTAGTTAACATACTCTTATTAGCATTATCAACTTTGCCTTCAGCAGTATCGCGCCAAGCAAGGAAATTTATAGGATTAAGGGTATTTTTACATTGTACATCGTACGATAGCATATATTTTATAAAGGTCCACGAGGCTTCATAAGATGCTGTACATGTTGTTATTGCGACGGAGTTATATATGTGTGCAACAGGGCCACTTTCATTTATAGAAGGCATTCCATAAAGAGAGTAATTATCGTAAACTTCTCTTCCAATCATTTCACTCTGAAAGTTTGAAAATTCCATGTATTCAGCTACAGGGTGATATTCTTCCCCTAAGTCAGAAAAGGCCTCTGGTAAAGTGCTGGAGAATTCCGCAATTGCTCTGAACTCATCATTATTTAGATGCAGTAATCCATCTGAATCATGAAACTCGTAGTAATTGTTATTCATAGCAGTATATAGGTAGGACGATGAGGTACTCTGCTGTTGGAGTGGATCAAAACCATCCCACATTTCACTTACATGATTCTCATATTCATCAAAAGAAAAACCATTTCCTGTTGTATTCACATATTTGTTATCGACATATATACCTTCGACATTAGCTGACAAAGGAATCTGATAAAGAGCATCGTCTATAGTAAAGGCTTCAAAAATATTATTAAAATACTCTTCTCGATTTAAACCATTACTACCATCAATAAGAGGTACAGTATTTATAAGAAATTCATCGTAATTAAGCAACGGATATGAGCCATAATCTATTAGGATATCCGGTCCATAACCATTAATAATGTCTTGCTTAAGTAAATCTAGCGCCTGTAATCGCCCATCATAATAATTGTCATTAAATGAACTAACATTATTAGGTGAATAGCTCATATCTATCTTTATAAAATATTCTTCATTGCTGTTATTATAGTCACGAACTGCCTGCGAACACATTGGATTCAGTCCATCCATTGAAGCCACCGTCAATATTTGTTTTCCAATATGTGGGTTAACTGATGCCTTGCTAATCTCAATTAATACTACATCTCTTAACTCATCTATCGAGGTTGCATGGGTTTTTCTAAGTATAAATTTTTCTCCATCACCATATACGAAATCATTTCCAACAACATCAAAGCAACTTGCATCACAATTATTTAAATCCAATAAGTCTTCTTCTTTTAATGAATTTAAATTGAATCTAGTTATTATCAAAGTGTCAGAATCCGCAATATAGGCACAACCATCGTCCAAGATATTTGAATTTCTATATTTTTCTAATATCTCTTCATTTATATTAAGTTTCTCTTCTGTTCCCGTCTCAGAATTAATCCTGACTGCTCCATTATAGGTAAAACATACTATATTGTTATTCTCATCCAAGGACCATGAATTTATCTGCTCATTAGTAGCAAAATTTTTTATCCATGTTCCTTCAGATGTCATCACAATGAAACCATATTCAGTCATATAATCCGTATAGAATGAGTATTCTACAAAGAATTTATCATCCTTTGTCATGACCTTTTCCACTTTACCATCATGCACATTAGTTCTAATTGAACTTATATCTATATCTATTGGGTTAACAAACTCTCCCTTTTCTAAATCAACTTCGTAAATGGTATTTGTTGTATTATCACCAATATCAACCCTGTAGATAACATATAATTTTTCATTATATAAAAAACAATTTTCAACAAAACTGTTTTGATCTAGTGTTATATCAGTATGTTCCATACTGTCGCCTTCATAGACTTCAATAGTTCGAACCTCATTCTCAGAACATAACACTTTATACTTTGAACAACATCCTACAAATGATTTTCCACCCTGATTTTCGTGATTCCAATACTCTGTAACCACAGATGAATACCAAGGAGTACCTTCCTCAACGCAAATTGCATCTTTGGGATTTAAGTATGGATTAATGTCAGATGTATTATCAGTGCCTGATATAGATGTACACCCAACAGAATAAAAAACGATACAGAATATAATAATCAGCGAAAGGCACTTCTTCATTTATTTATATCTCCCAACAGATTGATGCCTGACTATATTATACATAAAAAAAGACCTGATTCTTATGAATCAGGCCTTATTAGTGGAGCGGGATACGAGACTTGAACTCGCGACTTTCACCTTGGCAAGGTGACACTCTACCACTGAGTTAATCCCGCGTTTCTTCAAACGACTTACTTATTATAAGAGCCGTTCAAGAAATTGTCAACATCTATTTTCAGATTTCTTCTAATAATTTTTCAAGATCTTCTGGACTAAAATGATACTTGCTATTACAGAAGTGACATTCTGTAGTAATACCCTCTTTATCCTGAGCAAGACCCTTTACTTCTGTGCGCCCAAGAGCTGCGATTCCTCTACTCATTCTCTCCTTGGAACAGTTGCACTTATAAGCAACCGGATATCCAGACATAAATGTAATCTCTGGATCACCAATAAACATATCGAGCATCTTAGCTGGAGAGAGGCCTTCCTCCATAAGGAATGTTACCTCAGGGAATCCACCGTTAACACGCTTCTCGATATATTCGATATCTTCCTCTGTATGGCCAGGCATAAGCTGAACCATGAATCCACCAGCGTGCTCTACATGACCATCCTTAAGTAGAACGCCCAATGCTACTACAGAAGGTGTTTGCTCGGATGCTGCAAGATAATATGTGAAGTCCTCCGCAATCTCACCAGATACGAGCTCTACAGTGCCAACAAATGGATCTCTAAGTCCAATATCACGAATAACTGTAAGACTTCCCTTTCCTACAGCCTCAGATACGTTTATTTTGCCTGGATAGTAATAAGTAGTAGGAACATCATTCTCTACAGGATATGCGCGCACATTACCGTGACTGTCGCACACACAGGTCATACCATGAATTGGTCCGTCACACTTGATTGTTGTTGTCTGAGTATCATCCTCATTTTTCATATTCTCAGCAATAAGAAGAGAACCCGTAATAAAACGTCCCAAAGCTGCAGTTGCTGCCGCTGTTGTGTTGTGTATTTCGAACATTCTCTGCACTGCCTTAGTGGAGCGAATAGCTGTAGCCTTTACGTGGCCCTTAAGTGCGATTGCCTTTACAATGTGATCCTCTTTGTCGTCAAGAGGCATGCCTGGTGCGTAATATAAATCTTCCATAATTACTTCTTTCTAAATACAAAAAACATTCTCTCGTCGTCTGGAGTTGGTGCCTCATAACTAAGCTCACCGAGGACCGCCACCATTTCCATGCCATACTTCTCGCCAAGGTGGGAGAAAAGCACCTGAGGGTAGTATCTCTCAACTATTTCGCCATCGACACGACCATAAGTCTCACCGCCGTCCTCGGAGTAAAACAAAGTCATAGCCGAAGTACTTAGTCCCTGCTCAGCATCATAATCGTTATCCCAAAGGAGAGTAAAATCTTCATAATCCTGGTAAAAAACGTTACTGCCAAGGGTCTGCTCGAAATGCTTCCGGGTGCCTGCGTCAAAAATAAACACGCCACCTGGTGCCATATAGTTTGCAAATGACTTAAATATCTTGGCTATATCGTCGGCCTCAAGTATATGATTCACTGTATCAAGTGTTGAGATAAAAACATCTGCTGCACCAAAAAGCTCATAGTCTGTAATATCCTGATTCAGCCACAGAGCCTTGCTAGAACGCTCTCTAGCGGCGTCAAGCATACAATCACTTCTATCTATACCGATAGTCTCGTAGCCGTACTTCTCGGCCAATTCTGCAGTGATGATTCCACTACCACAGCCTAGGTCTACAAGAATCTTAGTGTGATTCTCGCCCTCGCCTTCTGACTTACAGTATTTCTTAGCAAGCGCATCTATATACTCTGCCCAGGCCTCAGGGTCCATACCCTCCTGAAGACAGTCATAGTAATCTGCCAGGATGTTATAAAAATCTTCTTCCATTACTTAAGATATCCTAATGGGTCTGTGTTAGAACCCCAAATTCTTACTTCGAAGTGAAGGTGTGCAGCTGTTGAAGTACCTGTACTACCAACTACACCGATTGCCTGACCAGCAGATACAGTCTGACCTGTTGATACAGAGATACTTCTAGCATGCGCATATAAAGTAGATACACCATTACCATGATCGATGATGCAGTAGTTACCATATCCGCTTCCACCTGTATCCTGACCTGGAACAGGAGTCTCTACATAAATTACTGTACCGCCTGCTGCAGCCATAATTGTATCGCCATACCAGGCACCAATATCAATACCAGAATGGAACTTTGTTGTTCCGTAAACTGGATGTGTTCTATATCCATAATAAGATGTAATTGTATGATTCCATGTTGGCCAGCTCAAAGAACCATTAGAGGATGCTGGTGGAGCTGTTGTAGGAACTGGTGTAGCTGTTGGCTTTGCAGTAGTAGGAGCTGGATCTGAACCGCCATTAGATGGCTGAGGTGTTGTAGCCTCAGGTGTCTTTGTTGTAGTTGTTGGAGGCACCTGTGTACGCTGTCTCTGAAGATCCTCAATCTGCTTATCAAGTGACTGAGAGTAACGCTCGAGATCATCTTCTCTCTGCTCCCAGTAAGCGATATCAGTTGAAATATCTTCCAATGCAGCTTCTGTAACGCCGATTCGCGACTCAAGCTCTTCTAACTGAGCAAGCTTCTCTTCAGCGATATGCTCCATATCTTCAGCTTCTCTTAGTGCAAGATTTGCCTGTAATTCAGCATCATCTCTAGCTGTCTTTAGCTCCTGAATTGCCTGATTATCAGACTCTGTAATAAGAGAAATCATCTCAAGGTTAGTAAAGAAACCTGCGATGCTATCTGACTCGAGAAGAATCTCGAGATATGACTTGTCCTGATACTCGAACATAATAGATACACGCTGCTTGAAACGCTCCTGAGTATCTGCCAATGTATCCTGGGCAGTAACATATGTATCAAGAGCTACTGTCTTAGCATCAAGTGCAGCAGCATACTGAGCTGAAATAATCTCATACTGCTCTCTCTGAGCCTCTGACAAACCATTAAGCTCAGCAAGCTCACCTGAAAGATTATCTTTCTCAGACAAAAGCGCATTTACTTTCTCATGAGCAGCCTGTGCATCTCTGTTAGCCTGATCACGCTCATTACGACGCTGCTGAATATCCTCTTCGTTATCTCGATTAATTGGCTCTAACAAATAGTTGTAATCAACAGTAGCGACTGTCTTACGGCTTAACATAACACCTGTCGCTCCTATAGCAAGCACGATTAAAAGCAGTGCAAACGCTGCTCTTGTTAATGCTTTGTTGTCTACTTCTGATTTCTTCATACCCTTAAACCTTTACATACTTTCTTACGGATATTCCACTACCGATAGCACCAATAAGTACGCCAATAAGTGCTGAAATGAGGAGTACCCACCACATAATGTTCTTGGCAGGAAGAAGCGCATAGAAACTGGACAAATCTACACCTGCCATAACTTTATAAAAGAGTGCTCTATAGCTTATAACTGTAATTATCCAGGCAAGCACAGCACTGATCAAACCTACAACACCGCCCTCAACAATATAAGGCATTCGAATATAGGAATTAGTAGCACCTACGAACTTCATAATCTCAATTTCAGAAGCTCGAGAGTAAACTGAAATTCTAACCATGTTAGAAATAATAAACAACGCGATAATAAACAATACGATAAAGGACAATACCGTAGCTACATTTACAGCTCTTCTCGCCTTTACAAGGAATGTCATTACACTATTCTCTGTTGATACCTTAGCAACACCTGGTAATGTCTCAAGCTTCATTACAACTTCGTCAGCAAGTGCTGGGTCAGAAATCTGAATTGAGAAAGTATAAGGAATTACTTCGTTATAGTCGATGTCATCAAGCACAGAACCACTATTACCGAGGTTTGCCTTAAATGTACTAAAGTTCTGCTCAGGAGAAATCAAATAGTGCTCAATTATTCTGGTGTCCTCAGAAATAATCTGCTCTGTCTGGGCACGCTCATCCTCAGAAGCATTTATCTTCATGTACACTTCAATAGGTGGCTGCTGTCCAAGCTTTCTCATGATACTTCTAGCATTTGCTGAGAAAATAAAGAATGTACTCATGATAATAAGCATGAGAAGAATTGTTGTAATTGAAGCAATAGTAACAAGAGGATGTCTGACGATGCCTCTGAATCCCTCTTTTACAGAATTGAAAAAGGTTCTTACACTCATTCGTCGTCCTCCTGGATATCGAGGTCAATATCGCTCTCTTCAAGACTGATTTCCTCAATCCAATTATCCTCTGTGATTTCTTCAGACTTCTCTTCGGCCACTACATCAGCTGCAGCAGTCTCCTCCTGAGACTCCTGCTCATCACGAGTCTCCTCTTCAGTAATCTCTGAAGTAGTTTCCTCAGTAACGTCTTCAGCTGTCTCGTCCTCTTCAGGCTCATCTGTTAATTCGATAATTGAGTCAATAGACTCCTCTTCTAGAATCTCTTCAACAGATGTCTCCTCCACTGGTGCTGGTGTAGCTGAAACTACTGGAGCAGGTGCTACAGGACTATCACCAAAGAAGAAATCTGAGAGTGGAGTCTCCTTAGCAGCGTACTCCTCATCGTCAAAGGAATCTGCATAATCGCTATCATGACTAAAGTTAGGATCATCGCCAAATGCGAATCCAACATCACTAGTATTCTCAATAGGCTTAGGTGCTTCAGTAACTTCTTCGTTGTACATACTATCGCGCTTATCTCTTACAATAAGACCGTCCTCAATCTGGATTACTCTCTTCTTCATACGGTCTACAAGATTACTATCGTGTGTGCATACAACTACAGTTGTTCCGCCGCGATTAATCTCCTGCAAGATAGCCATAATATTCTCAGAAGTCTCTGGATCAAGGTTACCTGTAGGCTCGTCTGCAACCATAAGCTTAGGGTTATTTACCATAGCTCTGGCAATAGCAATTCTCTGCTGCTCACCACCGGATAACTCCTTTGGATAAGCATCAGCCTTATCTTTAAGTCCTACGAGGTTAAGCATGAACTGAACAATCTGGTTAAGATTCTTCTTAGGGATACCTACAATCTCACCAGCAAAAGCAATATTCTCAGATACAGTCTTACTTTCAATAAGTCTGAAATCCTGGTAAACCATGCCAATATGACGACGCAATACAGGAACAAGTGCACGTGGCATGTCCGAAATGCAGAAGTCATCAATATAAACTTCACCTTCATCAGGAGTCTCTTCACAAGTGATACACTTCATCAAAGTAGACTTTCCTGAACCTGACTTACCAATAATAAAGACAAACTCGCCGTCTTCAATATCAAAGCTAATACCATTAAGGGCATCTACGCTTCCTGATTTTGCCTGGTAAGTCTTATGTACGTCTGCGAAACTAATCATCTAATCATGTTATCCTTACTTGTCTCAAGATACTTGAGATAAATACGAACCATAGATGCCATCTTAAAGAGAACTGCATCATCAAAGGATCTTAAATCCAATCCTGTGTTCTTCTTTACCTTATCAAGTCTATACACAAGAGTATTTCTGTGTACGTAAAGCTCACGAGATGTCTCAGAACCATTGAGGTTATTAGCAAAGAAGCTATCAATTGTTGTGAGTGTATCCTCGTCAAGTGTCTTATAAGCTTCATTAGGGAATACTTCATCAATAAACATCTGACAAAGTGTTGCTGGAAGCTGATAGATAAGACGACCAAGACCGAGCTTGTCGTATCTACTAATATAAATATTCTTCTCAAAAATCTTACCAACTCTTAAAGCAAGCATTGCATCTCTATATGACTTTGCAATATGCTGGAACATATTAACAAAGGAACCAACACCGATAAATGCTGTGTGTCCCTCGTTATTAAGGCAGTCAAGAATAGACTGAGCGCTTGTCTCGATAAATGTATTACGATCATTCTCAGATTTGATTGCTTCCTCAGCATTAAGAACAACGATAGAAGTTGTCTCATCCATAGCAAGAACTGTTACCTGATCTGCATCTGTATAAAAGTTCTGAAGAATCTCAAGTGTCTCTGCGCCATCTTCCTTAGCTGTTCTAATTACCATTACAAGACGAGCTTCACTACAGTTAATTTTAAACTCTCTTGCCTTTATTGGAATCTCACCCTGAAGCTCATTCTCAAGAAGTACATTCTTTGTAAAGAGTTCCTTCTCTGCATCTGTTCCTCTCTCCTTAACTGCAGCCTTAATCCACTCTGCCATAAGCTCGAGATAGATTCTTGCCTGAGAGTCTACATCATCAATAGAAATAATATATTTGAACTGCTCACCAATAGCGATTTTAAGATATGTCTTTTCAGATGTGCTGGAGAAAATATCGTCAGACATCATAACTGCACGTGCAGTAGAATCCTTTGTTCCCTCAAGGTCAGAATTAGTGGATGCGATTATCAATCCAGTTGTATCCATAACTCCAACGTTCTGCTTAAGTATTGCCTTAGCCTGACGCATACACTTCTTAATTTCTTCCATATGGCACCCACTTTCTAGTAAACGTAAATATACACATAAATTCTATCTTTTTATAACTTTTTAAACAAGGCATTGCTCAGGCAATCTAGAAAATTGAAATATATCTGCAATAAAAGGCATAAAAAAACCGGCCATGAAATTCACGACCGGTTGAATAATACTTTGTTAAACAATCAATTAAGAAATGATGGACTGCTCTGTATCCTTGTCGAAGAGGTGGATACGGTTTGTATCGATAGCAAGATCAACAACCTGACCTACAGAAGACTGGGATGTTGTTGGGTCTACTCTACATGTGAGTGGGAGAGAACCGTTTACTGTTACATAGAGGTATGTCTCAGCACCGAGCATCTCAACGACGTCAACATCTGCAGCAAATGCTGTCTCTGGGTGATCTGTAACGAATGTAGCCTCATCTGTGATAGCCTCTGGACGAACACCGAAGATAACTTCCTGACCGTCACGATCCATAACTTCCTCAACTGCATAACGCTCTGGGAGCTTAACTGTTACATTCTCGAATGTGATGTAAACATCAGAACCCTCAACGTTAACTGTAGCATTGATGAAGTTCATTGGAGGCATACCGATAAATCCAGCAACGAATGTGTTAACAGGGTTATCATAAAGCTCTGTTGGGGAATCAACCTGCTGGATGAAACCGTCCTTCATAACTACGATTCTAGTACCCATTGTCATAGCCTCTGTCTGGTCATGAGTAACGTAGATAAATGTTGTCTTAAGTCTGTGGTGGAGCTTTGTGATCTCAACACGCATCTGAACACGGAGCTTAGCATCGAGGTTGGAGAGTGGCTCGTCCATAAGGAATACCTTAGGATCACGAACGATAGCACGACCAAGAGCTACACGCTGACGCTGACCACCGGAAAGAGCCTTTGGCTTTCTCTCGAGAAGGTGCTCGATCTCAAGGATCTTAGCAGCCTCTGTAACACGACGGTTGATCTCAGCCTTATCCATCTTTCTGAGCTTAAGAGCGAATGCCATGTTGTCACGTACTGTCATGTGTGGATAGAGAGCGTAGTTCTGGAATACCATCGCGATATCTCTGTCCTTAGGAAGAACGTCGTTGATAAGACGATCCTCGATATAAATCTCACCCTCGGAAATATCCTCGAGACCAGCGAGCATACGGAGTGTTGTGGACTTACCGCAACCGGAAGGTCCTACAAGGATAACGAACTCCTTATCTGCTACCTCAAGATTAAAATCAGAAACGGCTACAACACCGCCGTCATACTTCTTGTAAACATGCTGGAAAGATAAACTTGCCATTTTAAAACCTCCAAAACGCCATACGGCTTTTTTTCATACGCTTATTATAGTAAAGACAACTTGCATGTACTATATGTCAACTTATCCAAAATAACTAAGGCCATTTTGTCATATAATTCTTGCATTTATACTACGCCCTACGCATATTGCACATAAAAATTTCTCGGCCTTTATGCACAAATCACAACAGCATTCTAGAACCTAATAACCAAAGGATTTCTCAGCATTTTTTAAAAGCTGAATATATAAGATTGACATATGTATATTTATGCAGTATATTGCATAAACATAAATAATTACGATTGGATTATATTTCCATTTTGTCACTTTCCTACAGTGAAAAGAAGTCGTATTATATTGAATGTTATTTTATATATAAAGGAATATCTGTAATTATGGATAAGAAAATAAAAGTTAGTATCATTGGTAGTACTGGTTATGTAGGCGCAGAGGTTGTACATGGTTTCCTCTTCCACCCTGATGTAAAAATTGCACATTTAACATCCCAGAGTTTTATCGGACAGAAGTTCTCCGACATCTACCCTGTATATCGTGGTATTTGTGACATCGAGCTCGAGGGAAGTAGCGAAGAGGATATCGTCAGAATTGCTAAGGATAGCGACCTTGTTATCACAGCACTTCCTCATGGCGTTTCATCCAAGATGGTTCCAGTTATTGTAGAGAATGGTGCACGAGTTATCGATCACAGTGGTGACTTCAGATACAAGAACATCGAGACATATACAAAGTCATACAAGCTTGATCACCCACATCCAGAACTCTTAAAGGATGCTGTTTATGGCCTTCCTGAGTTCTACAGAGACCAGCTCAAGACAACTAAGATTACTGCTAACCCTGGTTGCTACCCTACATGTTCCCTTGTTGCTTTAGCCCCTTTCCTTAAGAAAGGTCTTATAAAGACTGACATGATTATTATCGATGCTACATCTGGTGTTACTGGCGCCGGACGTAAGTCTGACCTCGCATATGCTTACTGCGAAGTTGACGAAGCTTTCAAGCCTTATGGCGCAGTAGGACACAGACATACAACAGAGATTTCAGAGCAGTGTTCTTTCCTCGCTGGTGATGAAACTGGTAAGAGCATTAACGTAACTTTCACTCCTCACCTCGCACCATTTAAGAGAGGTATGGTTGCAAGCATTTACGTAAAGCCAAGTGATGCATTTAAGGCAGAGGGTGTTACTTCAGAAAAGATTAATGAAGTATATTCTGATTTCTACAAGGACGAGCAGTTTGTACGTGTTCTCCCTGGCAAGAACCTCCCAGACGTTAAGTTTGTAAATGGTTCTAATTATATTGATGTTAATGGTATGTATGATCCTGATACTGATATGATCAAACTCTTCAGCGCACAGGACAATCTTGGAAAGGGTGCTGCCCTTCAGGCTATTCAGGCATTCAATGCAATGTTTGGTCTCGAAGAAGGTACAGGCCTTACAAATTTGGTAAGAGGTGTTTAATATGGCAGGAAAAAATGAAATGCCTGAGTTCTCAGACGCAATGCTTAAGCAGATAGACAAAGCTTCAATCCTCATCGAGGCTCTTCCATATATGAAGAAGCTCAGAGGTCAGACAATCGTTATCAAGTACGGCGGAAACGCTATGGTTAACACTGAACTTAAGCGATCTGTAATGGATGATATTACACTTCTTAAGTACATCGGTATTAATCCAGTTCTCGTTCACGGTGGCGGACCTGACATCAACAACATGTTGTCCCGTGTAAATATCGAGTCTCACTTTGTAAATGGACTCCGTTATACAGACGAGGACACAATGGGCATCGCGCAGATGGTACTTATTGGTAAGACTAATAAAGAGATTGTTTCTAACCTTAATGCACAGGGCGCGAAAGCAATCGGTATCTGCGGAATCGACGGTAACCTCATCGAGGCAGAGAAGCTTACTAAGGATGGAAGCGGAAATGACATCGACATCGGTTATGTTGGAAAGGTAAAGAAGATTAACACACGTGTTATCGAGATGCTTGCATCCGATGAGTACATCCCAGTAATCGCACCTATCGGTGTTGGCGAGAATGGCGAGAGCTATAACATTAACGCAGATACAGTTGCAGCTGAGGTAGCTGTTGCCCTTCAGGCATCCAAGCTTATTACTCTTACAGATGTTCCTGGTGTTCTCGACAATGAGAAAAAACTCATCACAATCCTTGATGAAGAGTTAATTAAATCGTATATTGAGGATGGTGCCATCACAGGTGGTATGATTCCAAAAATCGAAGGATGCCTTGATACAGTTCGACGCGGCGTAAGACGCGCTCACATCATCGACGGAAGAGTTCCTCACAGCATTCTCCTGGAGATGTTTACTGCTAAGGGTATTGGAACAATGATTTTAAAAGATAGGACAAAAAGATAATGGCTATTGATACAGATTTTCAGTTAACAAAAGAATATGACAAGAAGTACTGCATGCAGGTGTTCGCACCTCTCGAGGTTGCTTTCCGTAAGGGTAAGGGCATTTATCTTTACGATACTGCAGGCAAGAAGTATATGGATATGATCGGTGGTATCGCAGTTAACACTCTCGGCCACAGCCATAAGGCACTGACTGCTGTTATTGCAAAGCAGAGCAAGGAACTCATTCACTGCTCTAACTACTACTATATCCCTGAGAGATCCGAGCTCGCTTTCAGACTCTGCACATTAAGCTTCGCAGACAAGGTATTCTTCTCCAACTCCGGAGCAGAGGCAAACGAGGGTGCAATTAAGCTCGCAAGAGGTTACTTCTACCACAAAGGAAAGCCAGAAAAAAACGAGATTATTACAGCTAAGATGAGCTTCCACGGAAGAACTATGGGAACAATCGCTGCAACAGGTCAGGATAAGTTCAGAACTCCATTCTTACCTAGCGTTCCTGGCTTTAAGTATGTTGAGTTTAATAACTTCGACGCCATTAAGGAAGCTGCTGACGATAAGACTTGTGCTATTATGCTCGAGCTTGTTCAGGGCGAAAGTGGCGTGCACCCAGCAGACGTTGAGTACATCCAGAACGTTAGAAACTTCTGTAACGCCAAGGGTATTCTCCTCATTATTGACGAGGTACAGACTGGTGTAGGTAGAACAGGAAGAATGTTCTGCTACGAGAACTACAACATCAAGCCAGATATCATGACTTTGGCAAAGGGTCTCGCTGGTGGTGTGCCAATCGGTGCAACACTTTGTACTGAGGAAGTTGCAAGCGGTTTTGCAGTTGGTGATCACGGTTCTACATTCGGTGGTAACCCATTGGCTTGTGCTGCTGCAAACTGTGTTATCAATGAGATTGGTGAGAAGAATATTCTCGCTAACGTAAATGCTGTAAGTTCTTATCTCTTTGATGAGCTTAGCAATCTCCAGTCCAAGTACAACACTATCGTAAGTGTAAGAGGAAAGGGCCTTCTCATCGGCATCGAGTTCAGAGAAGGTATCTCTGCAGCTGGTATGAGACAGCAGCTTTTCAGCAAGGGCGTTCTCGTAAGTGCAATCGGAAGATCAACAATCAGAATCGCTCCACCACTTATTATCACACTCGCTGAGGCTAAGAAGTTTATCGCTATTCTTAAGGATATTCTCAAGGCTCAGAAGAAGAACCCACTTCCTACACAGTCTGGTTCAGTAGCAGATTCAACTCAGCCTACTATGGTTATGCCAATGAAAGCTCCAAACTAATAATGTCAAAATTAATAATTAAACGCGCAACACCAGACGATGCATCAAAAGTAGCCTTGCTTACCCGCAAGGCTATGCTTACGTATAGAGAAGCTTCTGGTATTAGTGGAAATGTGCTGGAATCTCTGACTGAGACGGATGAATCTGTACGAGCAAGAATCGAGGCTGGCAGATGTTTATGCGTCTTCCAGAGAGATGAAGTTGTAGGAACAATTACTATAACTAGATGCAAAAACCCTATTAAATATAGTTTTTCCGAGAAGACAGAAGAATTCCTATCCCAGTACAGTTCATGCGGTTATATCTCCAGATTTGCTGTAAAAGATGAATTGCGTAAAAGTGGCCTAGGCGGAAAACTGATGGATGCTGCCCTTACTTCACGCGAGTGCACAGAAACAGGCCTGGTCCTTCTTCACACAGCTATCGCCAACAAGGGAATGAAGATTTTCTACTATAACAGAGGATTCGATCTTATCGACTCAGAATGTTCCAGAGGATATGAACGAGGATTATTCGCTTACGAGAGACCATTTATAGAGTCTGACATCCAAGAATAAAACAATCTGGGAAAGCATCTTTATTAAAACCATTAAGAGCTTTATCCCTGTTTTCTACACTATCATAAATAGCAAAAACACAGCTTCCGGATCCGCTCATAGCGCAGAATACTGGAGCTGTTTTTTTAAGTTCTGTAATAACTTCGCCAATCACAGGAACTAACTCCATAGCTGGATCCTGAAGGTCATTGACCATATAAGATGAAGCAGCCTTTATTCTATCCATAGCAGACATGTTTGCATCATCGAATATTCCATTCATGAGACTTCTGTATGCATCTTCATCAAATGTTCTATTCTTGCTGTCTGACAACTTAAAACATGGGCCGGTAGGCACACCTTCTGCAGGCTTAACAAGAAGAAGTGGCAAATCCTTAAGTGAAGGAAGTGGTGTGATTACCTCTCCTATTCCCTCACAAATTGCCGATCCTCCGACGATAAAAAATGGGACATCTGCGCCAAGACCAACTGACATCTCGATAAGCTCTTCCTGAGAGAACGGATTGTTATAGTACTGAGACAAAAGCTTTAGAACCGTGGCCGCATCAGAGCTTCCACCACCAAGACCAGCCTGTGAAGGTGTAACTTTGTTTTCCGTGATAGTTATGTCGCATAACACGCACTGTTCCTTAGCATTTCGTGCACTGTACTCATCGTAGAAAGCCTTTGCCGCCCTGTAGCACAGGTCTTTTTCCGGTGGGCAGTCTGCCTGGGAAACTATATTAATTATCGGATTACTATTAGGTTCACCAAATTCAATGGAAATCTCGTCCCCAAGACTTATTTCCTGCATCAACATATAAAGTCGATGGTAGCCCTCTGGCAACAAACCACAGATTTTCAGAAACAAATTTATCTTGGCATTGGCTTTGGATGACAGAATCATTGAGCTCTCCCTAATCATTTATAACAACATTATACATATTAATTAGCTTCTAGATTTGAAAATATCAAATTTGTAAATACTTTATGAAGATACTTTGATTATCAAAGCATTATGTTATACTCCAGTCATAGGGTGAGTTTGAAGGAGGTATAACAAATGAAAAGTGCTACAAGAAAAAAACTTGGCAATGCCGCCTGGATTATATTTATTGCTTCATTTGCATCTTATCTCATTCTTATATTCACAGCCATATTTGGTATGAATATTTCGTTCATGGGAGAATCAAATTGGGAAACTGGAGGAGTAGCAGTTGTATTTGTTGCGATGGTTACCTTCATCATTCCAATATTGCCTATAAGTATCATTTACCAGATTTTATATGGTATTACACTTAGCCGCGCCTCAGATAAACGCAAAAAAATCGCACGAATTCTTATTATATCAACGCTCGCGCTCATCCTTATCCCTACCTGTATTCACGATACATATAAAGTGTATTTAAATAAGAAATTTTATAAAGACAACTATCCAAAAGTTGAAGCATATATGGAGAATCAATTCTCCGAAGAACTGATGACCACAGTTAAAACTGTAGATTACAATCGCAAGGACAAATACATAATAGTGAATGTGAAATGCGACCTGGGCAAAGGTGCTTCAGAATATCCAGACGGCACTATGAATGTGTACTACTATATTGATGATGACGGATCTGTACGAGACAATTTCAGCACTCTTTTTGGTTCTACATTTAACAATGATTTTAACGATGGATTATGTGAGTACGTGAAAAAACAGCGCAATCTGCCTGATAATTGGAATATAAGTGTGAATGTAGACAGCGTTGATCTTACTCACTATAAGCCTGGAGATTCAGCCGAAAGCGTTTATCCTTATTGCAAATATGATTCCAAAAACATTCGTATCACTATGGATAAGTACAGTGATAGTGCTCTTATTGATGAAGTTAACTTATTTCGCGATAAATATAAGGAATATTTCCCACAGGATGTATCATTCACTGTAATAATCGATGATCAATACTACGCGCTGATTTTCTACTATTCCAATGATAAAGGATACAGCCTCACTGTTAACGGCTATACCTACGAAAATAGTGGTCCAACAGTTGCATATCACGAACTTTCAGTGCGTGAATAATTATGATAAATATAAGATAAATAAAAAAGACGGCTCATGTTGTATGAACCGTCTTTTGTAATCCGAAGAGATGTATTGCCCGAATTAGGAAGCAACTTCCTGGGAATTAGCTGCTGGAATTGCAAGTCTAACAGCTCTTGTAAGAATATCAATATATGAATAGGAAACAATCTCGAACTTACCGTCTGATTCTCTCTGACACTTAACTGTGAAAACGTTAGGATAGCAATTATCGATAACACCCTCATGAATGATAAGTCTCTTTCTTCCGCCGTTAGAAGTAAGCTTAACGCGACTTCCAATCATTGACTGAAGCTTAGCGCGACATGAATCTAAATCAGATCTGATAATCATTGTTGTTCCCTCCGGGTCTTAATAGCAATACGTCAATATTATAATGATATCTTGATTTTTTGTCAATTAGACAACACAAGATATTGAGGCTTTTTGTGCTAGTTTTACAAAATATAGTGTTTTTACCTCAATCATGCCGCAATTGCTAGGCTCTTTACTACGTTACATTGAAATAAACTATAAATGTTTGTACAATTAATAGGTATTTTATTAATAGCGTAAATAAGGGGGCCATTATAATGCTCAGTGATATTGAAATTGCAAGAAGTGCACAGCTCGATCCGATTGAGGATATTGCAGCTAAGGTTGGACTTAAAAGAGAAGAACTTGACTTCTACGGAAAGTACAAGGCAAAGGTTCCTCTTGATGTTATTTCAGCACGTAATGGAGATCCTAATGGTAAGTTAATCCTTGTTACAGCTATTAACCCTACACCAGCTGGTGAGGGTAAGACTACTATCAGTATCGGACTCGCTCAGGCTCTTCAGCAGCTTGGCAAGAAGACTATGCTCGCACTTCGTGAGCCATCCTTGGGACCTGTATTTGGTATTAAGGGTGGTGCTGCCGGTGGTGGATATTCCCAGCTCATTCCTATGGAGGATATTAACCTCCACTTCACTGGTGATTTGCACGCTATTACTGCTGCTAACAACCTCTTGGCAGCTATGGTTGATAACCACATCTATCAGGGTAACAGCCTTGGTATCGATAAGGACAGAGTTCTCTGGAAGCGTTGTATTGATATGAATGACCGTGCTCTCAGAAGAATTAACATCGGCGTAGGCGGCGGAACAAATGGTGTCGAGAGAGAAGACTCCTTCACTATCACTGCTGCATCCGAGATTATGGCTATTCTCTGTCTTGCTACAGATATGGAAGATCTTAAGAGAAGAATTAAGAAGATTGCTGTGGCATATAACACTGATGGTCAGATTGTTACTGCTGGTGACCTTAACGCACAGGGTGCTATCGCAACACTTTTGAAGGATGCTATGTGTCCTAACATGGTTCAGTCCTTAGAGCACGTACCTGCTTTCGTTCACGGTGGTCCTTTCGCTAACATTTCCCATGGATGTAACTCCATCATTGCCACAAAGGCTGGTCTTAAGCTCTCTGATATCCTTATTACAGAGGCTGGTTTCGGCGCTGACCTTGGCGCGTACAAGTTCCTTGATATTAAGTGCCGCAAGGCTGGTATCTGGCCAGATGCTTGCGTAATCGTATCCACAGTAAGAGCGCTTAAGTATAATGCTGGAATTCCTAAGGAGAAGCTTACAATCCCTAATGTAGAGGCTGTTAAGGCTGGCTTCCCTAACCTTGCTAAGCACATCGAGAACATGTCTAGATTTGGTATTCCTGTTGTAGTTGCATCTAACAGATTCCTTACAGATACAGATGAGGAAATCGAGGCAATGAAGGTTCTTTGTGAGAATCACGGTGCTACTTATGCCCCTGCTGAGGTGTTCACAAGAGGCGGCGAAGGTGGTATCGAGCTCGCTCAGAAGGTTCTTGACATCCTCGATCAGAACCTCGACAAGGAGCCACGTTACACATATGCTCTTGCAGATACAATCGAAGAGAAGATTACTTCTGTAGCAAAGAAGATTTATGGTGCTTCAAACGTAGATATTCTCCCTGAGGCAAGATTTAAGATTGAGGAGTTCACACGTGCTGGTTACGGTAATCTCCCTATCTGCGTTGCGAAGACACAGTATTCATTATCAGATGATCCAAATATGCTCGGCCGTCCAGAGGGATTTACACTCACTGTTCGTGATGTTCGTCTCAGTGCTGGTGCAGAGTATATGGTAATTCTTACAGGTAAGATTCTTACAATGCCAGGACTTCCTGCAAGACCTGCCGCTCTTGATATTGATATCGATTCTAACGGAGTAATTCACGGATTGTTCTAATATCAGATGAAGTATTATCCTAATCCAACATTTTTAACCAAAGCAACAAAAATTCGTAAGAACCGTCACACCAAGATTGTTATCGCGATCGTGGTAACGGTTCTTCTTGCGCTAATTATTTCTTTTGTTGTCTGGGGTGCAAAAATGCAGGAAAAATATCGCAAAGATTACCCTGAGATGGTTGGCGCAGCTAATACTACTCCAACAACTTTGGATTTATCCTTCGGCAGACACACAAAGGCGACTGAGACCGAAGAGACAATCCCGGCTGAAACTACTGTAGAGGAAACTATCCCAGCTCCAGTTATTAATGAGACTACAGAATCCACAGAAGCTACTACTGAGACTACTGCTCAGGTTAATACTGCAGACTTCTTCGAAGAGCCTGAAAACGCTTATTTTAAGACATCCTACCCTCTTCAGACCGTGACTCACGAAGACAGAGACAAGATGCTGGATGTTCTGAAACAGAATGTTATCGACTACGAGAAGAATACCGGAAGACTTAAGGTATCCTTCAGTTATATCAATCTTAAAAATGGCGAGACAATGGGCATCAACGACCTAGAGCCTGTTGTGCCTGGAGGAGCATGGGCTCTCCCTGTAGCAATCATTTATGATGAACTGTGCACAACGGGCACTGTATCCATGTACAGTGAAGTTACATATAATGGCGATCAGTCCCTTGGTTACTCTTCCTACATTGCCCAGACATACACAAGCGGCAAGCAGTTCTACATGAGAACTCTTCATAACCTCGCCATTGCCCGTAATGACAGCATCGCTCTTCAGTATCTCATTTCTGTAAACGGCGGCAATGACACTACCTGGAGAAAAATCTCTACTATGAGCTCTTATATCAACTTTAATGACTCCGTCATCTATACTGATTATAAGGGCGTTCAACAGAGAGGAAGTTACCGCACATCAACTTATGACATGGCTAATTATCTTAAGTATTTATATTATGGATATCTTAATAAGCCAGCCGTATATCAGCCATTGATGAATGATTTGTATTATTCAGAGGTTTCTAGTCCATATAATGTGATTTTTGATGGCGCATCTGTTTATCACATCAGCGGACGTAATGAGACAACTCACTCTTATATCGATGCAGCAATCATTGACGGAGATGAGCCATTCATTATTGTTATAAGTGTGGAATGCGATTCCTACGATCAGGCTCAGGTGGCAACAGCTGATTTATCCACATATCTGTATAGGTATATTTCAAGTTGTCATCAACCTAAATAATTTGTTATAATAACCTTCAGTTCGTCCCATGTGATCTGTAGTCGGGGTCGGGTCTTGTGCAAAGCGATCCCGTGAACCCTGTCAGGTCCGGAAGGAAGCAGCAGTAAGCGGATCTTCGTTTGTGCCGCAAGGGTGCCTGTCCGACTGCAGTTTAGATGGGACGGACTTTTTTATTATAAAATTATCGGAAAGAAAGGATAATGCATGGAACACGTTGCACTTTACAGACAGTTCAGACCTGAGAATTTTGACGAAGTAGTCGAGCAAAAGGCTGCTGTTACTGCACTTAGACAATCCGTAAAAACAGGACGTCTCGGCCATGCATATCTATTCTGTGGTCAGAGAGGTACTGGTAAAACTTCTATCGCACGTATTTTCGCCAGAGCAATCAACTGCGAAAATCCAGAAAACGGTAACCCATGTAATAAATGTGCTACCTGTCGTGGAATCTTTGACGGCAGTCTCCTTGATGTAATCGAGATCGATGCTGCATCTAACAGAAGTATCGATAACATTAAGAAAATCTGCGATGAAGTAAACTACGCTCCTTCCAAAGCAAAGTATAAGGTATATATCATTGACGAGGTTCACATGATTACCAACGAGGCATTTAATGCCCTTCTTAAGACTTTGGAGGAACCACCTGCACATGCAATTTTCCTCTTCGCCACAACTGAACCTCACAGTATCCCTCCTACTATCCTTTCTAGATGTCAGAGATACGACTTCAGAAGAATTTCAACTGAATCAATTATTGGAAGACTCAGACACATCTGCACTCACGAGAATATTAAGGCTACCGATGACGCACTTAAGCTTATTGCATCCATTTCGGACGGTGCCATGCGTGATGCCATCTCCGTTCTTGACCAGGCTGCATCCGCTGCAGGTCCTGATGGCGTTACAGATGAATCCATCGAGGAGATGACAGGAACTGTAAATATCGCGTTCCTTTCTGAGATGGCAGAGATTCTTATCGACGGCAGATTTGACGAGCTTCTTAGCAAGTGCAGAGAACTTTCCGACAGCGGTCGTGACGTAATCCAGTTCTCCATCGACCTGGCAGGTTATTTCCGTAATCTCTTGGTGGTTCGCGTTATGCCAGATCCAACAGCTGTCATCCCTGCATCAGCCACTGCATTAAAGAGAATGTATGAGGTGGCAAACAAGACAAACACAAATACGTTGGTGGGATTCGTTTCCTCCCTCTCAAAGATGATTTCAGACCTCAAGTGGTCACCATCCGTGAGAACAAGTTTCGAAATAAATCTTCTTCGTCTATGCGGACGCAAGATCAAAATGGACGAGGTCCCACTTGTAATCCCTGATTTTATCGAGAAGCAGGCAGCTGCAGCAGCCGAGATTTCCGCGCGTCAGGCAAAGGTAGTAGTACCAGCAGAAGCTCCTACACCAGTGGTTACACCTGCACCTGCAGTTATACCAACACCGGTAGCAGAACCTGTAAAGGAAGAAACTCCAGCCCCAGTAGCTGAAGTAGCACCTGTGGTTGAATCTACTCCGGCTGAAGAACCTGCTCCAGCAGAGGAGCCAGTTAAGGCAGAAGAACCTGCTCCAGCAGAGGAAGCTCCTGCACCAGAAGTTCCTGTTTTTGCTGCTTTTGTTGATGAGGCAGCCGCTACTGAAGAAACTGCTGACCCTGAAGAACAGCCTATGGAAAACCAGATGGATATCTTTTCTTTTGGCAGCAGTGAACCAGAAGCTCCAGCTCCAGTTACGCAGGAGCCAGCTCCAGTTACGCAGGAGCCAGCTCCAATTGCGCAGGAAACTGCTCCAGCTGTGAAAAATAACATCTTCGCAGGTCTCTCATCATCTTTCCTTGATGACCTTACTTCTGACGCTCCAATCGTTACGAGTGAACCAGAACCAAAGGAAAGTTCTTTGTATGAGCCAACAGGAAGAATTGGTGAGACAAAGCAGACTGCTCTTTCTGCTACTTTCGATATTGCTGGCCTTGTAGAGGCCCCACCTTCAAAGGATCCTGCGGATATCTGGGATTCAATTAAGATGGATTTGAGCAGTATTGACCTTACAGGAACTACACTTATAGTTAAAGAAGATTCCGCAAATATTGTTTTTGATGACGATTCAGTAATGATGGCGCTTAAAGCAAATCCTGATAACAAGAAACTTTCCAGAGCAATCAAAGAACGTATCGAAGGCATAGCACATGTATATATGTTAAGAAGAGTTCAGGCTGAAAAGCAGGGCCTTATCGAGCCAGTTGGTGGTTCAGGAACTCCTGCAGCTGCTGCACCTGCATTCGGCGGTGATGCATTTATGCAAATGGCCCAACAAATGGGTTATAATACAGAGATTCACTTCGGTGACAACTGAATAGTTTTTTGAAAGAAGCTTTTCAGATATAATAAATACAATAATTAAAATTTTGGAGGAATTCAAAAATGGCAAAAGGCGGTTTTCGCGGTATGGGTATCCCAGGCGGAATGGGCAATATGGGAAACTTGATGGCTCAGGCTCAGAAGATGCAGCGTGATCTTGAGGCTGCACAGGCTGAGGTTAAGGAATACAGAATTACTGGTACAGCAGGCGGAGGACAGGTTAAGCTCGTTCTCGGTGGCGACCACAAGATTTACAACCTTGAGATTTCTAAGGATGTTATCGATCCTGAGGATCCAGAGATGCTCGCAGACCTTATTGCTGCAGCTTACAACCAGGCTAATGAGGACTTAGAAGCACAGACAGCTGAGCGTATGAATAAGGTTACAGGCGGAGTAAAGATGCCTTTCTAATATGGCACGTTACTCACCTTCAGTTCAGAATTTAATTAGCAAATTATCAGATTTGCCAGGAATAGGTGGAAAGTCAGCTCAAAGGCTGGCTTTCCATATTCTTTCCATGTCAGAAAATGACGCTGCAGCTCTTGCAGAGTCCATCACTGAGGCGCGCAGACTTACCAAGCGTTGTCAGTGTTGTCAGAATTTTACAGATACTGACGTATGTCCTATCTGTTCTGACCCTAAGCGTGACACTAGCGTGGTTTGCGTAGTGGAGTCCCCAAGGGATGTCTCCACTTTCGAGCGCATGCATGAGTATAAGGGTTTATACCATGTGCTTCATGGCGTTTATAATCCAATGAATAATAAGAATATGAACGACATTACGCTTAGTCAGCTAATCGAGCGTCTTCAGAAGCACACCGAGATAAAGGAAGTAATTATGGCTACTAATCAGAATGTTGAGGGTAATGCCACAGCGCTGTTTGTTTCCAGACTTCTCTCCCCTACAGGAATCAAAGTAACTCGTCTTGCTTCTGGTCTCCCTACTGGATCTGATATTGAATTTGCAGATGATTTGACACTCGCTAATGCACTTAAGGGAAGAATTGAGATTAATTAATGAGATTAGATAAATTTCTTAAAGTATCCAGAATTATCAAGAGACGCACCGTGGCTAACGATGTATGTTCCATGGGCCGTGTAACTGTAAACGGTCGTGAGGCAAAGCCATCTGTACGTCTCAAAATTGGAGATGAAGTAGAGATTCAGTTTGGTAATGGCTCAGTAAGATTCAGAGTTCTTGCCCTTGCTGAAACGGTTCGTAAAGAAGACGCAGCGTCCATGTACGAACTTCTTGAATAACACTAATATTTCATTGTTACAGTATGATTAAATAGTGGCTCTGCCCATTTTTTCTTGCAAAATATCATATAAAATATAAGCATGAAAAAAGCGCAGAAGACAACAATTAAGCATAAATCTGGTGGTATTTCCATTATTATGGCAGTTCTTTGTATAGCTGTCGTAATCGTAGGTGTGCTTTGCGTAACACGTTTTTATGAGATTAAGGAAAGACGTGCAAGACTAGTTGCAGAGCAACAGGAACTGGAAGCACAGAAGCAGGCTCTTAAAGAGAAGAGAGACCGAATAGCAGCTCAAGGAACCCACGGAAACGATTCAGTTTATGTAGAAAAAGTTGCCAGAGAACAATTAGATATGGTTTATCCAGGTGAAGTAATATTCAGAACAACAGGTGATTAATCATCTGTTGTTTTTATTTAAGCAATTTAAACTGGAATCTGTCGAAATTCACACTCTCATTGAACTGATCAGCGTTAAAGTTAGTTGAACGGAACTGCGCGAATTCATGCGTGTTCTTGCTAAGCCACAGTGGGACTGAAATATCCATATTTTTACAAAGCAAAACAAGTGCCTCCCCTAATTCCTGAGAGAAACTTAGTGCAGGATTACTGTACTCTGCTGTTTTGATTAACTCGATTTTATTAGCTATATAAAGACGTCCTTCAACTACCATATTCTGCCTCGTTTTTAACAATTCTTTGCCTAGATTTTGCCCTTTTTGCGCCTAAAAGTAAACCCATACCATGCTAAGATATAGTTGTTCTAAGTAATTGTTCCTTACTTCATAACACCCTCCTTTTTGACACTGACACTCCCCCTCGTCAGTGTCTTTTTTTTATTGTAAAATTGAGCATATGAAAAAAAAGAATTTAGACTTTAACGAAGCAATATCTATTCATTATAGAAATAAGAAAAGAATACCGGTTCGTTTAAATTACGATGAGAGCTGTAATACACTGAACATTACAGCAAATGTTGTGTTCTCTCAAAGTCTGCTTAAACCATATGAAAATAGAATAATTAATAAGGCCAATGCTATTCTAGGAATCCAGAATCCAGAGATGACCTTCGCAGACGTAGCGACTACAGCTATTACTAGCAAATGGGGTGGATGCTATGACATGACCCCTTGGAATGGTCCTGAAAAACTTAATGTTATAGTAACAGTAAACCGTAAGGACAAGGGTGAGGTCGAGCATGGCCAGAAATGCTTCAGAATACAACGCGTTTACGGCAAAGGCACATCCTTTGTAACAAGTCCTCCTTGGAGATGGCTCTGGGGTCTTTTCACTGGCCGCAAGGAATGCTTTTTTACGCTTAACTGGACCCCTTCTTTCCCAGGAACTATTAATATGAATAAATACTCCACCAAGGCATGGTTCATGAGCACAACTGCCCATGAATTTGGTCATGTGCTTGGCCTGGGTGACGCATATGATGCTTTCTACAGATTCTTCTATGAAGCACCGGGAACATCCCAGTACATGATGAATTTCAACAGAAGAGTTCATCCAGAAGAGATTATGATGGCTATTAGAGCTCATAAGCTTAAAAAGATGCAATATTTTCCATGTATCTTTGATCTGAAGAGAGTAATTTCTGTATTCAAAAAGAAGATATTTAACAATCACTAATAAATTTTACATTTTTGTGAACTGTTGTCATTTTGCACTAAAGCCCATAGAAATCTAACCGTTTTCATTGTAAAATACCACTATCAAAATTCTAAAAGATTCGGAGTTATAGGAGGTTATAACATGAAAAAGTGTCCAGATTGCGGTATGGTAATTGCTAACCAGGCTATTAGATGCCCAAAGTGTAAATTTGATTTTGCTGAGGCTCCAGATGCAGGTGTTGCAGCAGCTCCAGTAGCAGCAGCTTCTGCTCCAGCAGCTAGCGTTTCAGTTTCTGCTTCCAAGGGTGGAGTAGGAATTATGCCAATGGTAGATGTAACAGCTGACAACGTAGATGAACTCTATGCACAGCTCAAAGCAGCTATTGTTAAGAAGAAGGAAGAGTTCGACAGATTTATCGACTGGCTCGAGAATAGAACATCTTGGCTCACAGCTCCAGCAAGCACAAAGGGTCCTCTCGCATGCGAGAAGGGTCTCCTTATCAGAAGCGTAGCAGTTACAAAGCAGCTCCTTAGAATTAAGGATACAATCATGCCACAGCTCGACGAAGAGATTGCTATTATCATGGGTCTCTTCCACGATGTAGGTAAGGTTGGTGTTGAGGGAATGCCATATTATCTCGTAGAGGAGAAGATTTCCTCTTCAGGATCTGCTCTTGGTCTCTCCTTCAGTTCACGTATTTCATCATCTTCTACAACTACTTCTACTTCATATTCTATTAACCCTAAGCTCGTTAATATGCATATCGGTGTTAGAAGCCTTTATCTCGCTTCTCAGTACATCATCTTCTCTGATGATGTTGCACAGGCTATCTGCTATGCAGCTGAGACAGATCTTCTCGATGGCAACGTAGGACCATACACATTGATCCTTGAGACAGCTATCAAGATGCAAAAGACAATTTATGAGAATGCTGATGCAGTAAATGCTTACAGCTTTACAGTAATTAAGTAATTTTATTCTTTCTTTATACTCCATTTCTTTCCCCCGCTCGTTATAATATGAGCGGGGGTTCTTTATTATGAACAATACGAGCAACTTACATGATGTATTAGAACAATACTGTGAGTCAGATTATCTGGCTATGCATATGCCTGGCCACAAACGTAATCTGGACCTGATTGATAATGCATTCAAAAATGACATAACAGAAATTGATGGGTTCGATAATCTTAAAAATCCCGATGGCTTGATAAGAAATATTGCCCAGGATGCTGCACGTCTCTGGTCAGCTGACGATGCCCTTATCTCAGTTAATGGAAGTACAGGCCTTCTCCTTGCTACTGTTATGGCCCTCTCCTCACTTGGAAAAATATTAATTGCATCTAATTGCCACATAAGTGTGTGGCACGGAATCGAGATGGCAGGAGCTGAGGCTTCACTTATTAATCCTGAATCAGACATTCACTTTACCGGCAGGATTAACCCTGCAACTCTTAAAGTCAAACTAGATGAGGATCCATCCATAAAATCAGTTATCATCACATCCCCAACTTACGAGGGAATGGTATCAGATACTGATTCTATTTATAAAATCACTAAGGAAAGGGGCGTTATTCTGGCCGTTGATGAGGCGCATGGTGCTCACTTCGGACTTACCCCTTACTTCCCTGCTTCAGCAACAGCCGACATAGTAATAAAAAGCATTCACAAAACTCTCAGTGCCCCAACTCAGACAGCCGTTATGTTGTTTTACGGGAACAGTGCACCTATTAAGCTTGTAACTCACTACAAGAACTCTATAGAGAGTTCCAGCCCATCCTATGTGCTTATGAGCGGCATCGATATGGCATTGACCTGCGCCAAGGGCGATCATATGGCTAAATGGGCAAGTGCGGCGGCAACAGCACGTGAGGAACTACAAGTCCTCAGACACATGTCACTATATGGTTCCGATGACCCTTCCAAATTTGTGATTATCAGTGGCAGCCTCTCAGGTTACGACCTAGCTGACAAACTACGCCATGATTACCACATAGAAGTTGAGGCCTCATTCCCTAGTTACATCATCGCTATGACAGGCATCGGTGACACCAGCGAGAGCCTCACAAGATTTGTTTCTGCTCTGCTCGAAATAGACGCGTCTCTAACTAACGCGGACACCACAAACATCGCAGGAACAGCTTTCGTGAACGAGGGTAAGGTTATTAACGGTAAAACTATAACTGCGGCACTCACTGCAAACCACGACGAAGTGCCACTTTCGGACATCAAGAAGCACGTTGGTCGCACTAGCGCCGAGTATCTTTTTGCGTATCCCCCAGGAATTCCACTGCTCATTCCTGGCGATATAATCACGTCAGAGGTGGCACAGGATATTACTTCCTTACTTCACAGCGGACTTCATCTGACAAATGAGCCTCACGGCACCGGAAACGAGTTATTTTTGGTTGACACGAACGCTTAAGGCTTAGTATAATTTCTCTGTATAAATATTTAAGGGGGCAATGATATGTCTAGAATTATTACAATCAACACACGTGATTTGAACGCTTCTTCTAAGAACGGCGGTTGCGGTGAGTGCCAGACATCTTGCCAGTCCGCTTGCAAGACATCCTGTGGCGTAGCTAATCAGTCTTGCGAGAAGGCTGCTAAGTAATAGCAAATTAAAGACTTGCGGAAGAAATCAAGGGTCTCGTAATCTAGATACCTAGTTTATGAGCCCTTTTTTCATGCCATAAACAAATAGGAGTTATAAAGTGATTCATTGTTTTAAATTTGACGATAAGAATATTGTTCTCGACGTTTTCTCTGGCTCCATTCACATGGTGGATGAAGTAGCTTATGACATCATCGAGATGTATGAGAATAACAGCCACGAACAGATTATCGAGACAATTAAAGCTAAGCACGGTGTTACTGAGGAAGATATCAGAGAGTGCTTTGAAGATATTGAATTATTAAGAGAACAGGGCAAACTCTTTGCACCTGATAAATATGAAGGCATAGCCATCGATCTTAAGAAGAAAAAGTACACTCTTAAGGCGCTTTGCCTTCATGTAGCTCACACATGTAACCTTAACTGCTCTTACTGCTTTGCTGCACAGGGCAACTTCAATGGTGAGTGTGGTCTTATGAGTTATGAGGTTGGTAAGCGTGCCATAGATTTTCTTATCGAGAATTCCGGCCATCACCATAATCTTGATATCGACTTCTTTGGTGGCGAGCCACTTATGAACTGGGAAGTAGTAAAGCAGCTCGTAAAGTACGGCCGTTCCATCGAGAAGGCTGCTAATAAAAATATCCGTTTTACACTTACAACTAACGGTATTAATCTCGACGATGAAGTTACAGAGTTCTGTAATCAGGAAATGCACAACGTTGTACTCTCACTCGACGGACGTAAGGAAGTAAACGATAGATTCCGTGTAAATAAAGCAGGACGCGGCAGCTACGATATTATCGTGCCAAAGTTCCAGGAATTCGTTAAGAAGCGCGGTAACAGAAGTTACTATATGAGAGGTACATTTACTCACTTTAATACAGATTTTGTAAATGATATCCTTCATATGGCAGACCTTGGATTTAAGGAATTGTCTATGGAACCTGTTGTAACCTCTCCAGACTCTCCTTCTGCCCTTACAGACGACGATATGCCTATTCTTATGGCTGAGTACGAGAGACTCGCCAGAGAGATGATTAAGCGCAATTCTGAGGGTAATGGATTTACTTTCTATCACTATATGCTTGATCTCACATGTGGTCCTTGTATCTACAAGAGAATCTCCGGTTGTGGAGCAGGAACAGAGTATCTTGCTGTTACACCTTGGGGTGACCTCTACCCTTGCCATCAGTTTGTTAATGACGACCAGTATAAGCTTGGCGATATCTACAACGGACTTAACGAGAACGGCAAGGAGAAGCGCCATGAGTTTGCTCAGTGCAATGCTTACACAAGAGAAGGCTGTAAGGACTGCTGGGCTAAGCTCTACTGTTCTGGTGGATGTGCAGCTAATGGTTACCACTCTCAGGGCTCTGTAGCAGGTATTTATGAGTATGGTTGTAAACTCTTCCGCAAGAGAATCGAGTGTGCTCTTGCAGTTCAGCTCTCAGATGTAAAGCCAGAAGACATCTACGATCCTAAGGCAGAAGCATAATTAGCTTTATAATTTATCGCATAACAAATCCCCGGCTTCGACGAAGTCGGGGATTGTTTGTATAAGTCTGAATTAATTGGCAATTAGATCTGAACTGTCATGAGTTCGATAACCTGTGGCTCGAGAGGCTTGTCCATGTAATCTGTACGAACAGCAGCAATCTTATCAACTACTTCCATACCCTCGATAACCTTACCAAACGCAGCATACTGACCATCAAGATGTGGAGATGTCTCATGCATGATGAAGAACTGGCTTCCTGCTGAGTTAGGGCTCATAGCACGTGCCATGGAAAGAACGCCTCTTGTGTGCTTAAGGTCATTCTGAACACCATTAGAAGAGAACTCACCCTTAATTGTCCATCCTGGACCACCCATACCTGTTCCATCTGGGCATCCACCCTGAATCATGAAGCCTGGGATAACTCTGTGGAAGATAAGACCGTTGTAGAATCCGCTTCCTGCAAGCTTAATAAAATTCTCAACAGAAATAGGTGCGATATCTGGATAAAGTTCAGCCTTAATAACGCCACCATCTGCCATTTTAATAGTAACAATAGGATTTGCCATATTATAAATCCGCCTTTCGTATTGATAACAAATAAAAAGCTCCGAAGCTTATGCCTCGGAGCCTTATTATAACACATCTTAATGTTATTCTTAGCTCTTCATGATTTCCTTAACAGAAGATGCAAGACCTGCAATACCTGCAATCTCAGAAGGGATGATAATCTTTGTAGCCTGACCATTAGCCGCCTTCTCAAAAGCCTCAAGGCTTCTCATCTTGATAACTGCCTCATCAGCTCCTACATCCTTAATCATCTGGAGACCCTTAGCTGTAGCTTCCTGTACTGCGAGGATAGCCTGTGCCTGACCTTCAGCCTCTCTGATAGCAGCTTCCTTCTTAGCCTCAGCACGAAGGATAGCAGACTCCTTCTCACCCTCTGCAACACGGATAGCAGCTTCCTTCTGACCTTCAGCGATAAGGATAGACTCTCTCTTCTCACGCTCAGCCTTCATCTGCTTCTCCATGGCTACCTGAATCTCACGTGGTGGGATAATGTTCTTAAGCTCTACTCTGTTAACCTTGATTCCCCATGGATCTGTTGCCTCATCGAGGATTTCTCTCATCTTAGAGTTGATAATATCTCTGGATGTAAGTGTCTGGTCGAGCTCGAGCTCACCAATGATGTTACGAAGTGTTGTAGCTGAGAGATTCTCAATAGCTGTGATTGGACGCTCAATACCGTATGTAAAGAGCTTAGGATCAACAATCTGATAGAAAAGAACTGTGTCGATCTGCATTGTTACGTTATCCTTTGTGATAACAGCCTGTGGTGCAAAGTCTGCAACCTTTTCCTTAAGAGAAATCTTACGTGCTACACGATCAATTACTGGCACCTTGATGTGGAAACCTGTATCCCAAGTTGTCTTATAAGCACCGAAACGCTCAACGATGTATGTTGTAGCCTGTGGTACTACCTTGATGCATGTTACTGCGAATAATACGATGATTACTGCAATGATAATAATTACTACTGAAATTGGATCCATTTCTATTTCCTCCTATATTCCTTTTTAAATTACTTCTACTACTAATTTTACACCTTCCATACGAAGAACCTTAATCTTAGTTCCCTCCGGAATGTTAATGTCTGCCTTTGCTGACCAAAGCTGTCCTAATACCTTTACCTGACCAACGGCCTCCATAGGATCAATTGCCTTAACTACAATTCCCTCCTGACCGAGAACTCTGTCTGCGTTAGTTGGCTTAAACTGAAGTGTCTGCTTCTTATCAAGCTGTGGCTTAATCCAGATCATACAAACAATAAAGAACACAACTGACACAACAATAAATACTATAAGCTGTACAGATGATGACATGCCAATAAGATCAAGAATCATCGCTACGAAAGAACCGATTGCACACCAGATTGTAGTAAGTCCGAGTGTGGCAGCCTCAATTATCGCGAATATAATTGTCAGCACGAGCCATAAGGTCCACATATTCTCTACTAAATACGCAATATCCATAAATAATTACCTCCCTTCGTATTTTCCATTAAAATTATACCTAGCCCAAAATCCCTTTTCAATGAATTGCAATCCGAATTATACAATTCTTAAACATTGCTTAAATATCTTCTTTATAAAAGACCTTTTCCAGTGTTAAGCCCTCTGGTGGCAATGTTTTTCCGGCAAGTTTACGATCACATGAATCGATAATCATAGGTATATCTGAAGGAAGAATTTTGCCAATTCCGACATAAAGAAGCGTACCAGCAATAATCCTAACCATGTTATATAGGAATGCCTCGCCTGACACTTCGATTTCGATAAGATTCGGGTCATCAGAGGAAACAGTAACCTTAACCGAATGAACGCGTCTCACTGTAGTAGTCTGGCTGCCTCCAGCGGCGCAGAAAGCGGCAAAATCGTGCTCTCCAGCGAAATGAGCTGCTGCATCCTTCATTTTGTCCACGTCGAGCTTAAACGTCACGTGATGGGCATATCTGGACTTAAGAGGACTTCTTATAGGTCCAGAGTAAATTCTATAAATGTAAGTCTTACCCAAGGTGTCGAAACGTGCAGAAAAATCATCCCTAACATAAACTGCCTTCTTAACGGCGACATCGGGCGGCAGAAACGCATTTAGCGCAAATGGCACCTTATCCTCAGGGATAATAAAAGGGACGTCACAGGAACAAACGTGGTGGCGTGCATGCACGCCCGCGTCAGTCCTGGAACATCCCGTAACTTTTATTTCTTCTTTATAAAGACTGCTTACTGCCTTGTTAATCTCTTCCTGAACAGATCTTCCGTTATTCTGAATCTGGTAACCTACAAAATCTGTACCATCGTATTCGCAGACAAGAGCAATCCTTGGCATAAATTATACAGCGCTACTGATTCCGTCGATTCCGTCATCGTCGCAGGACTTACCCATCATAGCAGCACCTACGATACCAGCGTCGTTACCCATCTGAGCAAGACGGATTTCTGTCTTCTTAACACCAGGTCCAAAGTAAGATCTGGACATTGTCTTCTCCTGAAGTGGGATAAGGAGTGGATCACCCTCATTACATACGCCACCACCGATTACGAGAACCTCTGGCATGAATGTGTTAATAGCATTTGCGAGACCATCTGCAAGATAATCTGTGTACTCATCGATAACCTGCTCAGCAACCTTGTCGCCTCTTCTCATAGCGATGAATGCAGCCTTAGCATTTGGATGACCCTCTTCAGCGATTACATCCTTAAGGCAGGACTCTGGATGAGCAATGGAAGCTTCCTCTGTCATTCTTGTGAGGGCTGTAGCAGCACCATACTTCTCGAAGCAACCCTTACGTCCGCATGAGCACTGGAGACCACCAGATACAAGAACTGTATGACCAAACTCAGAACCAGCCTGGTTAAATCCAGAGTAGATTCTGCCGTTAACGATAACACCAGCACCAATACCAGTACCAAGAGTGATTGTAACGGAATCCTTGCATCCCTTAGCTGCACCAGCTACAGCCTCAGCCATACCTGCGCAGTTAGCATCATTATCAATATAAACTGGAAGGTCTACAACTTCTCTGATGAGCTTTCTCATTGGAGCCATGTTGAATGGGAGATTATTAGCATAAACAAGAACACCTGCGATGTTATCTGGAGTTCCTGGAGAACCGATACCGATTGCCTTAATATCGGAAACCTTCATTCCAGCCTTCTCAATAACAGTAAGAACGAGTGTACCCATGTCATGGATAATCTCTTCCATAGGACGCTCAGCATTAGTCTTAATGCTCTCCTTGTTAATCATCTTACCTTCACTATCAACTACACCAGCCTTGATGTTAGTACCACCAAGATCAATGCCTACATAATAAGCCATAAAACAGACCTACCTTCCATTAGAATAGTTATTATTTTTCGTCTCTCTCGAAAACAATTTATTTTATCATAGAAAAGACAGATTGTCTTTACTTGAACACAATGTTAACCACTATGATTGCTGTTGCTCCGAGTGTCAGGATTATTCCCCAGATCACATCAAATTTGGTGATAATAAGAGGGTTAAGTTTGGTTCTTCCCTCGCCACCTCTATAACATCTGGCGTCCATAGCAGTAGCCAGTTCCTCTGCTCGTTTAAAGCTAGAAATAAACAGTGGTATAAGTACTGTAACGTATCCCTTAAGTCTGTTGATTATGGATCCTGTATCGTAATCAGCACCACGTGACTCCTGGGCCTTCATAATCTTATCCGTCTCGTCCAAAAGTGTTGGTATAAATCTTAAGGCGATGGACATCATCATAGCCATTTCGTGCACTGGCACCTTAATTTTCTTAAGAGGTCCCATGAGCTTCTCTAAGGCGTCTGACAGCTTGAGTGGAGTGGTTGTCAAAGTCAGCATCACACTGGTAATAAGAATAAGAAATATGAGTCTCACACCCATAAATACAGCATTGTGAATTCCACCCTCTGTTATGGTGAGGAATTTCCAGCTCCAAACTTCTTTTCCAGTCTTTATTGTAAAAAGGTTCAAAAGCACAATAAAAATAGTAATCGGGATAATTGGCTTAAGCGTGCTAAATATCATCTTAGGAGTCATCTTAGACAGTATAAGCTGAGCCAAAAGAATGACACCAATAACAACTAATCCCTGCACAGTGGATACAGAAAAAACTGCCACCATATACACGAGGAATACGATAAGCTTCACTCGTGGATCCATTCTGTGAAAAACAGAACCTGTGTCTATATAACGTCCAAGGCTAATATCATTCAGCATGATTTACCTCCTTAGACTTCTTGATGCTTCTTAGTATTGTAGCGGCCTCAAGTGATGCGTATCTCTCTGTTGGCTCGAAATCAACGTCACCTATGCTGTTAACGACTGCGTTCTTAAGCTTATCAGAGAAGGCTACAAGGTGTGGCAAGGCAATATTAAGCTCCTTTGTTCTTACCTTATCCATAAAGAGAGCAGAGGCAGTTCTAATTTCCTCTATAGTGCCATTCTTAACCACACAGATTCTATCTGCATATCTAAACGCCTCGTCCATGTTATGTGAAACAAGAATAATTGTAGTTCCTATATCACTCAGCTTTTTAATAAGTGCGAACATGTCACGTCTTCCCTTAGGGTCAAGACCAGATGCAGGCTCATCAAGTACAAGCACCTCTGGCTTCATTACAAGAACACCGGCTAGAGCAACTCTTCGCTTCTGACCACCAGATAATTCGAAAGGACTGCTACTAAGAACATCTTCGCTAAGGCCTACAAGAGAAATTGCTTCCAAAACTCTCGCGTGCTTTTCTTCGTCGGTGAGACCTAACTTACGAATTCCATAAGCTATATCCTTCTCAACTGTATCCTCAAACAACTGATACTCAGGATACTGGAATACAAGTCCTATTCCTTGTCTCAGGCTAAGAATCTGCTTTTTGTTGGTTGTTGAATACGTATTGCCGTCAGAAGAACTGAAAATAACATCTCCAGTCTGTGGTCTGAAAATGCCATTAAAATGGGATATAAGTGTTGTCTTACCACATCCGCTCTTACCAACAACGGCCAAAACTTCGCCTCTGTTTACCTTTAAATTAAGGTTGTTCAGGATAAGCTTACCCTTATCTTCGTATCTGAAGGACAAATCCTTTACTTCTAGGACTACGCCACTATCAAGCTTGTTCTTCTCTGTCTCCTTAGATGGAACATAGACCTTATTCAGATCTTTGTCCTTCAGAATATCTACAAAACTATTAATCATTACATCCTGAGAAACCAGATTATCGCTGTTTACAGGCTCATCCATTATATCGAGCAAATCTGTGTATAATTCGATATCCTCTGGGAGTTCCAGACTAGCTTCCTTAATTTTTTCTGGCTGAGCAAAAATCTCTTCAGGCTTACCGTGCATGAAGATTTTTCCATTTTTAACTACATATACATCATCACAGCGTGATGCCTCGGACATATCGTGTGTAATGGTGAGAACAGTAATTCCTCTTTCTTTGTTCATCTTCTCGACGATGGCAAGGAACTCATCTCTACTATTTGGATCCAACATAGCTGTAGACTCATCAAGAATTAAAAGCTGAGGTTTCATGGCAAGTGCTCCTGCAATAGCCAGTTTTTGCTTCTGTCCACCAGAAAGATTTGCAGCTTCTTTCTTAGCAAATTCAGAAAGACCAACGTAAGCAAGTGCCTCATCTACACGTTTTCTTAGTTCTGCAGTTGGTACTCCAAGATTTTCAGGACCAAATGCCACGTCTTCTTCTACAAGCGTGCCAACAATCTGATTATCAGGATTCTGGAATACATAAGAGCAATTCTCTCTTATATCCCAAAAATGTTCTTCGTCAGTTGTTGAATATCCGAATACCTCAAGAATGCCTTCTTCAGGCACCTCTAAAATATCGATTAGTTTTGCAAATGTTGATTTACCTGAACCATTAGGTCCAAGTATAGCAGTATAAGACCCCTTCTGTAGAGAAAGGGACATTCCATCAACTGCTTTTTTCATCTCTTCATTAACACCATCAACATATGTTGTATATGAGAAGTGAACATTATTAGCAAGTACTTCAATTTTGTTTTCAGTAATATCTAAATTCATCTAGTAGATTATAAAAAGAAGAAGGCGAGGTGTAAACCTCGCCTTATCTAATAACTTAATTAAATTCTATAATATTTAACTATTATACGAACTCAAGAATAGCCATCTCAGATCCGTCACCGCGACGTGCGCCGAGCTTGATGATTCTTGTGTATCCACCAGTACGACCAGCGTACTTTGGAGCGATCTCATCAAACATCTTGTTTACAGGGTTAATTGTATTACCCTCACTGTCGTGGCTCTTGAGAAGCCAATAAGCCATTCTCTTACGAGCTGCAAGTCTTGAAGCGCTGTCAACCTGAACAGTCTTTGTCTTAACTTCACGCTCTACAACGTCATACTTGTTGCCATTCTTAGATGTCTTAGAAACAAGAACCTTCTTGCCCTTACCATCAAGCTTAGCTGTGGAAACAGTAACTTCCTTTGTTGTGAAGTTATCCTTCTCCTTGATAGCCTCTGTGATGAGCTTCTCAACAATAGCAGAAATCTCTTTTGCACGGGCTGTTGTTGTCTCAACCTTACCGTTGATAACGAATGCCGTTGTCATGTTACGAAGAATAGCTGTACGCTGATCTGCAGCACGACCAAGTTTTCTATTAACTGGCATCTTTATGTCCTCCTAGATTATTCTTCAGAATCTGCGAGATGGAGTCCCATCTCCTCGAGCTTGGCAATAACCTCATCAAGAGACTTCTTACCAAGGTTTCTAACCTTAATCATCTCATCCTCAGATCTGGAAATGAGATCGCCTACTGTGTTAATAGCAGCTCTCTTAAGGCAGTTATATGTACGAACTGAGAAATCAAGATCCTCAATTACCTTATTAAGCTCAGAATTCTTCTCGCTCTTTGTCTCAAGGGACTTGAAGCTCAATGTAGCCTCTGTCTCTGTAAGACGTGTGAAGAGAGAAAGGTGCTTAATGAGAATGTCAGCAGCGGAAGAAAGTGCTTCATCAACATCAATTGTTCCGTCTGTCCAAACCTCAAGAACGAGGCTATCGTAGTCTGTTCTCTCACCTACACGAGTATTCTCAATTGTGTAATTAGCCTTCTTGATAGGTGTAAAGATAGAATCGATAGAGATAACTCCGATTGCCTGATTCTGTGTCTTGTTCTGAACTGCTGTGCAGTAACCACGACCAGGACCAATTGTGAGCTCAATAAATACCTTGGACTCACCATTGAGATGTGCGATTACGTGATCTGGATTCATGATTTCGACTTCGTCATCGTGAACGATGTCACCAGCTGTGAGCTCGCCTGTCTTACCCTCAGTAACACTGATGCAAACAGTCTTGGGAGAATCTGTGTGAAGCTTCGCACGGATACCCTTAACGTTCAAAATGATTTCTGTCATGTCCTCGATGATTCCAGGAACAGTTGAGAATTCGTGATAAATATTGTCGATCTTTATAGCAGTAACTGCAGCTCCCGTAAGAGAAGAAAGCAGAACACGACGAAGAGAATTACCGAGTGTTGTTCCGTATCCACGCTCAAGTGGAGAGATGACATACTTGCCGTAGGAACCATTCTCACTCAATTCTTTACATTCAATGGTAGGCTCTAAAATATCGTTCATATTTTCCTCCTATTGGTATTCCTTCATCGGACCATAGCCCGATCATCTCGGTAACGTCAGTTATTACTTGTTGTACAACTCGACGATAGCAACTGCATTTACAGGTACGTCAATCTGATCTGCTGTAGGCATAGCTACAACCTTACCAGAGAGCTTATCAAGATCAGCGCTGAGCCACTCAGGGATGATTCTTCCGTTTGTAGACTCTGCGATATCCTTATATCTCTGGGATGACTTAGCTGCATCCTTAATCTCAATTACATCACCTGGCTTAACTGCGTAAGAAGGGATGTTTACGATCTTGCCGTTAATAGCAACGTGTCTGTGGCTTACAATCTGCTTAGCCTCAGATCTTGTTCTAGCGAAACCAAGTCTGAAGATAACATTGTCAAGTCTTGTCTCGAGGAGAATCATAAGATTCTCACCAGTTGTACCATAGTGAAGCTTCTCTGCCTTCTCGAAGTAGTTTCTAAAAGGCTTCTCGAGTACACCATAGATGAACTTAGCCTTCTGCTTCTCCTGAAGCTGTGTGCCGTACTCGCTCTTCTTCTTAGGTCTAGCGCCATTGCCGCTGTGTCTATTGGACTTCTTATCTATGCCCAAGTAAGCAGGCTCAATATCAAGAGCTCTGCATCTCTTGAGTACAGGTGTCATATCTCTTGCCATAGCTTTATTTCCTCTTTTCTTATCTAGTGATTAAACTCTACGACGCTTTGGAGGACGACAACCATTGTGTGGAACTGGTGTAACATCCTTAATCATCGTAATCTCAAGACCTGCTGTTGCAAGTGCACGAACTGCTGACTCACGTCCAGCACCTGGACCCTTTACGAAAACTTCAACAGTCTTCATACCATGATCAACAGCCTTCTTAGCAGCATCCTCTGCAGCAACCTGTGCAGCGAAAGCTGTACCCTTACGGGAACCTCTCATACCCTGCTGTCCTGCGGATGCCCAAGAGATAGCGTTACCTGCTGTATCACTAATTGTAATAATTGTGTTGTTGAATGTAGCGTGGATATGTGCATGACCTGCAACGATATTCTTACGCTCACGCTTCTTAGGCTTTGTTGTTGTCTTCTTAACTGCCTTAGCCATTTTGTCTTAACCTCCCTTATTACTTCTTCTTACCAGCAACTGTACGCTTTGGACCCTTACGTGTTCTAGCGTTAGTCTTAGTACGCTGGCCTCTTACAGGGAGACCCATTCTGTGACGACGGCCACGGTAGCATCCAATATCACTAAGACGCTTAATATCTCCAGCGATCTTTCTCTTAAGATCACCCTCTACTGTGTACTTGTTTTCAATTACATCACGAATCTTTGCTACTTCGTCCTCTGTAAGGTTCTTAACTCTTGTATCTGGGTTAAGACCTGTCTCAGCGAGGATATTAGCAGCACTTGTAGAACCAATGCCATAAATGTAAGTAAGAGCAATCTCAAGTCTCTTATCATTTGGCAAATCAACACCGGCAATACGAGCCATTTTTTTACCTCCGTCTGGATAGTGTGTTTTCTTTGAAATATATACGGCACGCGGTGTAAGGTTCCCTTCGTGTTAGGAAGGGCAGCCGCCCTTACGGAACGTGTTATATTCTTTCATTTCCTATTGCTTACCTAATTTGTATTGCGGCAGAGCATGTGCCGCTCGCGACGTTAGACAGGGCTAAATCTGTCTACAGTCGAAGTCCTTACTCTTAACCCTGACGCTGCTTATGCTTAGGATCGGAGCAAATGATCATGACTTTGCCATGACGACGAATGACTTTGCACTTCTCGCACATAGGCTTAACTGATGGTCTGACCTTCATTGTGAACCTCCTGCTGTTTTCTTCATCACAAAATATGCGCCTTTTTCGCGCACGCTAATATATAATATCAGAATTTTTATTATTTGCAAGAAATTTTTTCAGTATTTACGCTGACTTTTTTGAGTATTTGACGAATATAGTCACATACCATTTTTAGCATCATTGCTGACAATATTGTTAGTACTACATCTAATATAGATTTTACCCATATATTTATATTCAGTTCAAATATTTTATTTATACAGATAATACCCATCAGATACATCTGTAGTGAATATTCCCCAATGAAATTAAAAAATTTATATAAGTACGACTGGGTTCTATAAAAAAAACCCAAAAAAACAAGACATAATACTACAGGAATATAGGCATAAGTTAATAGTAAGTATTCGTGATCTACAAAAAATACCATTATACTTTCTAACATTATGAATAGCATCAGATATAAGTATATTTTTCTCTCTTTTGCAAATGCTTCTATTCCATCATGGGAAAATCTTCCAAATAATATTCCAATGCAATAGATAGCAAATCTAGTAAAACACAAATCATACCTGCTATAAAAAACAGGTGCATTATAATATAGCGCAATGTTTACTATTAACGATATAACCACCAACATTATTGTAGTTCTATAACTCTTTGCCACTTTTACTATCAGTGGTGAAATACAGTATAGTAATAAAATAAATGGTATATACCAGAAAGATAAATCACCCTTTGTTATAAAATCAATTTGAAAAAATTTGATTGGAAATATTTTAATATCCCGTTCTAATATCGCCCAAACAACAGATACTACCAACATTTCAGGGACTATTCTCTTTATTCTTTTAATATAGAACTGAATGACTGTATTCTTTTGAAGTGAATAATATATTCCCACACCAGATACTAGTAAAAATATATCTACTCCAATTTTTCCATTATCCAACAAAAATTTTATTATGTTAAAAAACCAATTACCACCAATGTCTAAATTGGTTCCTATATGAAATAACAGTATACACAAAGCAGCGAACCCCATTATTGGGGAACGCTGCTGAGATAAATTACTATACTTAATATGTGTGCAATTATTTGTTGCCACAATTAGTTCTTGCCTCTCCATGTGATTCTTCCTCTAGAAAGATCATATGGTGAAAGCTCCATTGTTACCTTATCGCCTGGGAGAATTTTGATGTAATTCTGACGAAGCTTTCCTGAGATATGAGCAAGTACAATATGACCATTCTCAAGCTTTACCTTAAACATTGCGTTTGGAAGCGCATCGTCTACAATTCCCTCTACCTCGATAACATCCTCTTTTGACATTAGTTTTCCTCCTCATAAGTTGTCATTACTGGGCCATCTTCTGTAATAAGTACCGTATTCTCATAATGAGCTGCCGGTAAATTGTCTCTTGTTACTACTGTCCATTCATCTGACAATAATTCAATTCTGTGTGTTCCAAGAGTAATCATTGGTTCGATACAGATTGCCATACCCTTTTTAAGTCTCTGGCCACTTCCTGCTCTTCCGTAGTTAGGAACATCAGGATCCTGATGTAATGAAGTTCCAATTCCGTGACCTGTAAGCTCTCTTACTACTCCGTAACCAAAACTCTCGCAATACTGCTGAACTGCGGAACCAATATCTCCTGTTCTGTTGCCAATCTTAGCATACTGAAGACCAACAAAGAAAGACTCTTCTGTTCTTTTTACAAGATCTCTTACTTCTGGCTTAACATCTCCTACCAAAAATGTTCTACATGCATCTGAATGATAGCCGTGAAGTGTAGCACCTACATCAATTGAAATGATATCTCCATCCTTAAGAACTCTCTTCTTAGATGGAATTCCATGTACAACTTCTTCATTTACAGATGCACACACTGAACCTGGGAAAGGCGGCTCACCATAATTAAGAAATGATGGTATAGCATCGTGACTTCTTATGATGTCATATGCAAGTTTATCTACGTCAAGTGTTGTAATACCTGGCTTGATAAACTTCTTGCACTCTCTGAAAACTTCCTTAAGAATGTCTCCAGATTTCTTCATGTATTCAAATTCTTCATTTGTAAGAATCTCAATTGCCATGATTATTCCTCCCAGTCGGGATTAGATGATACCCTTAGTCTTAAGACCAGACTCGATATCTGCAATGCACTTATCAGCATCAACGTTGTTGTTACCCTCAACGATGAGACCCTTCTTGTCATAGAAATCGATAAGTGGCTGTGTGTTCTTATAATATGTCTCGAGTCTTGCAGCAACTGTCTCTTCGTTGTCGTCAGCACGCTGAATAACATTGCCACCGCAAAGATCACATACACCCTCAACCTTTGTAGGCTTGAATCTTACGTTAAAGCTTGCACCGCACTTCTCGCAAACACGACGGCTGGATACACGGTCCTTAATAATTTCATCGTCAACAATGATAGAAAGAACTGCATCAATCTTATCGCCCTTCTTAGCGAGCATCTCCTCGAGAGCCTCAGCCTGTGCAATTGTTCTTGGGAAACCATCAAGGATATAACCTGACTTACAGTCATCCTGAGAAAGTCTATCCTCTACCATTGATACTGTAAGAGAATCTGGAACAAGAGCACCCTTATCCATATAGCTCTTTGCCTCTAATCCAAGAGGAGTACCGTTCTTGATATTGCTTCTAAAAATATCACCTGTAGAAATATGAGCAAGGCTATACTTCTCACGAAGTACTGTTGCTGATGTGCCCTTACCAGATCCAGGTGCGCCTAAAATAATAAGATTCATATTATTTCCTTCTTTCTTAATTTATATTCCTAATTAAAAATAGCGGTCTCCAGCGCTTTCGTCAAGGAAAAAGCTGTAGACCGCTTGAATTTTTAATTCTTTATAAGAATCAGTCCAAGAAACCCTTATAGTTTCTAGTAACGAGCTGACTCTCAATCTGTGTAGCCAAATCATTGGATACACCAGTAAGAATAAGTACAGATGTTCCTACGAACCATACATTGTCGAGTCCTGTAACAAGACTTACTACTGTAGGTACGAGACAAACAAGTACAAGGAAGAAAGCATCTGACCAGTTAAGTCTGTTAGCTGTCTTTAAAATGTACTCTGTTGTTGGCTTACCAGGACGAATACCTGGGATAAAACCACCATTCTTCTGAATGCTCTGTGAAATCTCAATTGGATTGAACTGAATCAAAGAGTAGAAGAATGTAAATACGATAATCAAGATGAAGTAGAACACATAGTACCATGCACTTGAGTTAAAGTTTCTGAACCAGTTAACTACTACATTCTGACTATTCTGGAAGAAAAGAGTAACAATCATTGAAGGTAAAGACAGAATCGACATAGAGAAGATTACTGGCATAACACCAGACTGATTTACCTTAAGAGGAATGTAAGAACTCTGTCCTCCGTAAAGCTTTCTACCAACCGTTTTCTTAGAATACTGTACATTAATTCTTCTTTCAGCATTCTGTACAAATACTACGAATACGATAATAGCAGCTGAGATTGCGATAATGAGCAATCCAACGAGAATACCTACCAAGAGACCCCAGATCATATTACCTGGAACCTTCTCTCCAATCGCCTGAGACTTGAAGTACATATTCTGTGCCATCTGTGGAAGTCTTGTGACGATACCAGCAAAGATAAGGAGGGAAACACCGTTTCCGATACCCTTCTCGTTGATTCTTTCACCGAGCCATACTACAAAGCATGTACCTGCAGTGAAAGACATTACGATAAGAGCTGCAATAAGTGGCTTAGCATTTGTTGCAATCATTGCTGATCTTGTAGAGTAAGTGAAGAGTGTGGCCTGAAGGAAAGCGAGTCCGATTGCAGAATATCTTGTAATCTTGGACATCTTCTTTCTTCCAGATTCACCTTCTTTTGACATATTCTCAAGTGCTGGAATTACTACAGTAAGAAGCTGAATAATGATGGAAGCATTGATATATGGAGTAATACCCATAGCAAAAATAGTTGCTGCATAAAGTCCACCACCAGAGATGATATCCATCATGCTACCAAGCTGTCCCCAGTTTCTAACGAGAGATGTAAATGTCGCTCTATCAATACCAGGAACTGGAACAAGTCCACCAATCATGTACAAACCCATAATAAAGAGTGTGTACAAGAGCTTCTTACGAAGTTCTGGGAGACGGAAAGCTTTGATCAAGGTGTCAAACATACCTTTCATGATCAAACCTCCTCTGCCGTTCCACCAGCCTTCTCAATTTTCTCCTTAGCAGAAGCAGTAAACTTAACTGCCTTTACTGTGAGCTTCTTTGTAAGATCACCGTTACCAAGAATCTTAACACCATCGTTTACTTTTGGAAGTGTGATGATGCCAGCCTCAGCGAGGGACTTAGCTGTTACTTCTGTACCCTCAGCGAGCTTCTCGAGATCGCCAACGTTAACCTCAATATAATCTGGAGCAAAACGCTTGTTGTTGAAACCACGCTTTGGCATACGTCTGTAAAGAGGCATCTGACCTCCCTCGAAACCAGGACGTACTCCACCGCCGGATCTTGCATTCTGTCCCTTGTGTCCGCGACCAGCTGTCTTTCCGTTTCCGGAACCAGCACCACGGCCCTTGCGGTAAGCTTTTGCGTTTCCGCCTGAAGTCAATTCATTGAGCTTCATATTCTATCCTCCAATCTGATTCTTAACGGATTTCCTCAACGGACTTGCCGCGGAGTCTTGCAACCTTCTCGATTGATACAAGGCTCTTAAGACCTTCCATTGTGGCATTAACCATGTTGTTCGGATTGTTAGATCCGATGGACTTTGTACGAATATCTGTGATACCTGCGAGCTCGCATACGGCACGAACAGGACCACCAGCGATAACACCAGTACCGCCTGCAGCAGGCTTCATAACGATCTTTGCTGCGCTGAACTCACCGATTGTCTCGTGAGGGATTGTACCGTTAAGTACTGGTACCTCGATAAGGTTCTTCTTAGCTTCCTCAACACCCTTACGGATTGCATCTGGAACCTCAGTTGCCTTACCAATACCCTTACCTACGTGACCATTTCCGTCTCCAACGATAACAAGAGCAGCGAATCTCATCTTACGACCACCCTTAACAGTCTTGGAAACACGGCCGATGTGAATAACCTTTTCCTGTAATTCTACATTAGGATCTAAAGCCATTTAATTTACTCCTCCTGATTAGAATGAGAGACCAGCTTCACGAGCTGCCTCTGCCAAAGCTGCTACTCTACCATGGTAAACGTATCCACCACGATCGAAAACAACTTCCTTAACATCCTTAGCAAGTGCACGCTCTGCAACGAGCTTACCTACCTGCTGTGCTGCCTCAACGTTACTTCCGCAAGAAACTGCAGACTTAACGTCCTTATCAAGAGAAGATGCAGCGGCGATTGTAGCACCGTTAACATCATCAATTACCTGAGCGTAAATGTGGCTGTTACTTCTGTAAACACAAAGACGTGGGCACTCTGTTGTACCAGAAATTTTCTTACGTACGCGGAGGTGCTTTCTCTGACGAATCTTATTCTTATCAATCTTATTAATCATAATATGTACCTCCTTCTATTACTTCTTAGCGCCTGTCTTACCTTCCTTAACGATAAGGTGCTCATCGGCATACTTGATACCCTTGCCCTTATAAACATCAGGAACTCTAAAGCTTCTAATCTTAGCTGCTGTCTCACCAACAAGCTGCTTGTCTGCGCCCTTTACGATTACGTTGTTCTGATCTGGAAGATCAATTGTAATTCCTTCTGGCTCTTCAAAATCGATTGTATGAGAGTAACCGAGGGAGAATACAACCTTCTTACCCTGCTTTACAGCCTTGTAACCTACACCACGAATCTCGAGCTTCTTCTCGAAACCATCAGTAACACCGATAACCATGTTATTGATGAGGGAACGTGTAAGACCATGGAGAGCTCTGTGCTCTTTCTCATCATCAGGTCTTTCAACTGTGATAACTGCGCCATCAACCTTAACAACCATGTCTGGATGAATATCCATCTCAAGAGTTGTCTTAGGGCCCTTAACGGTAATGTGCTGGCCATCGAGCTTAACCTCAACGCCTGCAGGAACCGCGATTGGCTTTCTACCAATTCTAGACATATTTTTTTCCTCCTGCTCTTTAGATTGTACCCGATATAACTATGTCAATTAATCGGGCCTTTCAGAGTATTTGAACTTTTCGCCCGAAGGCGAAAAGTTATTACCAAACGTATGCGAGAACTTCGCCGCCGATTCCGAGCTTTCTAGCGCTCTTATCAGTCATAACACCCTTAGATGTGGAAATGATAGCAATACCAAGACCATTCAATACATAAGGGAGATTCTCCTTATCAGCGTAAGTACGAAGACCTGGCTTAGAGATTCTCTTAATACCAGTGATAACGTGCTTCTTGTCACAGTACTTAAGTGTAACTGTAATAGAACCCTGCTTGTTATCCTCTTCTACCTTAAAGCCCTTAATATAGCCTTCGTCCAAAAGAATCTGTGCAATAGCCTTCTTCAAATTGGAAGCTGGGATAGTAACTGTTGGATGGCCAGCCTTACCAGCATTACGAATTCTAGTAAGCATATCTGCGATTGCATCTGTAATCTGCATTATTTTTTCCTCCTAATTTATACCGGATTACCAGCTAGCCTTCTTAACACCTGGGATCTGGCCCTTATATGCCAAATCACGGAAGCAGAGACGGCAAATACCATACTTACGAATGTAAGAGTGTGGTCTACCGCAGAGCTTGCAGCGGTTGTGCTGCTGTGTAGAAAACTTTGGAGTCTTTGTTGCCTTAAAGATCATTGACTTCTTTGCCATTTATACTTCCTCCCAATCACTTGTGGAACGGCATGCCCATGAGCTCGAGAAGCTTCTTAGCTTCCTCATCGGACTTAGCTGTTGTAACAATAATGATATCCATACCACGGATCTTATCGATCTTATCGTAATCGATTTCAGGGAACATGAGCTGCTCCTTGATACCCATAGCATAGTTACCGTGACCGTCAAAAGAGTTAGGGTTTACACCACGGAAGTCACGAACTCGTGGAAGAGCGATGCT
>JAKSRI010000030.1 GCA_024403695.1 Saccharofermentans sp.
GCTGCGTATGAGTTTGGCGATTTCTGTCACACAACACCTGAATGGGGTCCTGAGCAGTTTAAGTCCGTTGACGACAATCCATATGTTGGAGTTCCTGCGGTGCCTGTTTTCCAGGAATACATTAAGAACATGCCTTCCGAGAATGTGTATGTATGTTCCGTAGCAGGTGAGGAAGAGCGCGAGTGCAAGGCGGCTTTTGTCACACGTAATTATGATGTAAATCCTTCGCATATTATTTTTGTGGACAAGAAAGATAAGAAACTTGGTGTTCTTCAGGACCTGAAGGCGTCCCATCCTGACATGGAAGTGGCGCTCGTGGATGACACCGTTAAAACGTTAGATAACATATGGCTCGCAGACAGAAGTATACGTACAATTCACGTATCTTCATTTTTCTGCTAACTAATTAGGGATAGATATGGCACAGATTTTGATTCTTGATTCCTTTAAGGATAATCATATTAATGCTATTAGGGCCGCGGTTGGCGATGATCATGAGATTATTAAGATGAGTCCTGACAGTAGTGAGGATGAGATTAAGGGTGCGCTTCAAACCTGTGAGGTTGTGGTTGGGCAGCCTCCTATGCATTTGATTCAGGAGCCTGAGAAGAACTGTCCCGCGCTTAAGCTAATCCAGATGACTTGGGCGGGAACCGATATTTATACCAGAAGTTCTATGTCTTTTCCTAAGGGGATTACTCTTGCTAATGCCAGCGGTGCGTATGGTATGATTATGTCGCAGTTTGTTATTGGCATGACTTTGTCAGTGATGCTGAATTTTAAGAAATACCATGACCAGCAGCAGGAGAAAATCTGGCAGCGACAGGGTCCGATAAAGTCTCTTCAGGGTGCGAAAGTGCTGATCTATGGTGCGGGCGACATTGGCTCCCAGACGGCGAAAAGACTTCAGGGCTTTGATGCGTACACCATCGGTGTGTGCCGTGATACTAGTAAGGAAAGAGCTTATTTTAACGAGCTTTGCACTTTGGAGGAGTCCGAGAAATTTCTGCCAGAGGTGGACGTGGTTATGTGCTGCATTCCTAGCTCTGAGCAGACAGCAGGTTTTATGGATAGCAGGCGCCTTGGACTGATGCGCGAGGGCGCTATTATCGTTAACGTTGGTCGTGGTAATTTTATTGATTGCATGGCACTTAATGATTGTCTTAATAGTGGTCACCTGTGGGGTGCCGCTCTTGACGTTACTAACCCAGAGCCACTTTCTGAGGACCATCCTTTGTGGGATAATCCTCGTTGCATGATTACACCTCATGCGTCAGGGGTTGCTTTCGAGCACCTGCCTGAGACAGAGGAGTTGCTTTGTAATCTGGTTTGTGAGAATTTACGCAGATACCTAAGTGGTGTCGAGATTAAAAATAAGGTTTTGTAAGGGATAGATTTATGGACAAGGATAAGATATTTGAAAGTGTTGAGAAGGTTAATAGTGGCTGGAATAAGTTTCGTACATGGGCTACATTTATCAGATTAATATTGCTCTTCTTCGCTGGAATTGCTTTTGTTATAACGGGATTAGCGGTTAATAGTGAACTGGCGGTATACATCGAAAAGACAACAGTCGTTATTACAGACATTGCTACTTTCGACGATTCTGATCAGGTTACAATTTACTATGAATACGATATTGATGGTAAACACTATGAAAACAAAGAAATCGGAGTGCCAGACGGTGAATATAGTGTTGGAGATTCCTTTGAATGTTTTTATAACAAGAAGAATCCCTCTGATATAGTTAAGGCAGGTGGCCTGTCATTTTATCTTACTCAGTACCTGGGAAAAGCGTTGATCGTTATCGGTGTGATTATGCTTATCATTAGTGTTGTTAAATTTAAGAACGCTGCAGTTATTGTCTTTAATGATCTGGTTTACGGTGATAACACCCCTCAGGATGATGATTAATTTGCAGTTCACCACATAATTTTTGCAATTCACCACAATTTACGTCATAACACGAAGTTTTGGGTAGACTGATATCATCACACAAATAGAGGACGATATTATGAAGCGAAAGACAATTACAAGTGTTATGGCTGTTTTTATGGCTGGAACAATTCTTTCTGGTTGTACTGTAACTACAGATTCTATGGTTGAGTCAGTACCACAGGAGACAAAGGAAGAGTTTGATCCAGCTTCCATTAAGCCAGGTGATGACTATTATGGCTATATCAATGCAGAGAAGCTTTTGAATAGTGAAGTAGATTCCATGACTGGCAGTTACGGCACATTTGATACTATTCAGAATACTGTTGATGGTCAGGTTGAAACTGTTATCAGAGAGGTGGTAGCAGGTGACAGAAATACTTATCTTCCTGGAAGTAATGAACAGTTGGTATACGATGCTTACCATCAGCTCTATGATTACACAACCGATAGTGGTGACTATAGAGAAAGTGTTGATAGTTACATCACTGAGGATTTTCTTGATGCTTACGATAGAATCCAGGCAGCAAAAGATTACGATGAGTTCTTTGACGTAATTGGTAATATTTCTAATGAGTATGGTACAGATCTGCTTATTCCTTCGCGTGTGAATACTAACATCTATGATGCTGATCATAATTCACTTGTTCTTTCCCATATAAATATGGGAATGGGAAAGAATTTTTCTGAGATTAGTAAGGGAACTTATGAGGCTAATTCACTTCAGGAAAGAATTCATAAGTGTCTGTACAAAGTTGGTGGTTCCTATGAGGAATCAGGCGACAGAGCTACTAACGTAATTTATCTTCTTATGGCTCTTTCTGGAAATACAAAATACGACGTAGACGCTTATGAGAATACAAATAGTAACTGGGCTTCTTATACTAATGAGGAAATCGACAAAATCGCTCCTAATATGGGTTCTAATGGTGTATATAAGATGCTTGGAATGATCCCTGAAGATAATAAGAGCGGCGAGATTGTCATTATGGATATGGAGCAGTTCGCATATCTTGATACTCAGTTTACAGCTGATAACCTGCAGTGCTTTAAGGATATAGCAGTTTTTACTCTGGTAGAAGCGTATTCCATGGTCCTTCCAAGTAGTCTCGGTGGTTCTGACCTTGTTTATACTAATGACAACTATGTAATGGATATTCTGAATTCATTATTCAGTTATCAGATTGGTGAGCTTTATGCTGCAAAATATCTGGATACCAAGACAGTTGAAGATGTGACTAATATGACACAGGACATCATTGATGAGTATGAAATTCTTATTAGTGAATGTGAATGGATGGAGCCTGAAACAAAGGCTGGAATTATTAGTAAACTCGAGAATATCACATTATTTATTGGTGCGGATGAGCCTCATGAGATAGATCCAGCAGATGCTTTATTAATAGGTGATAATGCTTATGAGACTATGAAGAATGCAAAGTCTTCTGGAAGAAAAGAATCTATTAGCAGTCTTAATGAACTTAACGATAAAAATGGTTTTAAAAACATGTCTCCTCAGGTGGTAAATGCCTGCTATAACCCATCAATGAACTGCATCAACATCACCCTTGGAATTATGAATGGTACTATGTACAGTCCTGATGCATCTTATGCCACTAATATGGGCGGTATCGGTATGGTTGTAGGTCATGAGCTATCCCACGCATTTGATTCTAATTGTATCGATTACGATAGTGACGGTAACTATAACCCAGACTGGATTTGTGAGGATGATCGTGAAGATTATAAAGCTCTTGAAGAGCAGTTCATCGAATACTACAACACATATACGGTGCTCGATGTTTATCACGTGGACGGTGAGCAGACACTGGGTGAGAATCTGGCAGATGTAAGCTCCATCGAGTGCATTCTTTACATAATTACAGATAATAGCCAGCGAAAGGAAGTCTTCGAAAGTTACGCGTTAAACTGGGCTGCTATCACTATGGATTCGGATGCCATGATGCTCCTAGAATATGATGAACATTCACCAGACAGAATTAGAGTTAATGCAGTAGTTTCACTGTTCGACTGTTTCTATGAGATTTACGACGTAAAAGAGGGTGACAATATGTATGTTGCACCTGAGAACAGAATTCACAGATGGTAAGGAGGTATGAAAATGGGAATTATATTAAAAAATGCTTTTAAAAACATTTCTTCCAAAAAGGGAAGAACATTCATCCTTGTATTCTGTGTTTTTGTAACATCAGTTGTTGCTATGCTGGCACTTGATATGACATCCAGCATCAAGTCTGCCTTCTCTGCGTATATGACAGAAAGCCTAGGTGATGTTGACCTTATGATCGAGTCTGTTAACCCTGACGTAATGGATGGAGTAGAAGGATATAAGGGCGTTAAGCTTGGCTTTGCAGGTCAGTTCGAATACAGAAGAGATAATGAGCTTTATATGTACTCATTCAAAGAACCAGTGTCAGTATTCTGCTTTGATGATTACGAGATGGCTTATGAACTTGGTCAGTTAAATACATTAGTATCTATGAGTGACGATGAGGTGTATGTTTCTACAGCCTATGCCGAGAAGTACGATGTAAAAGCAGGTGATAAGATTACCCTTGGTTGTGTGGATGAATCTTCAATTGAAGTAACTGTAAAAGAGATTATTGCCATTAATCCATTTTCTCTTTTGCATGGTAATTCAATTATTGCAACTCCTGAAACCTGCCGACGAGTTAGCTGTACTCTTGAAATTCCATACCTTACAACGATGGTAAAACTTGATAAGGAAACAGATAAAGCTGCATTCAAAGAAACTGTAATGAAGAATGATCCTACAGCGGCAATTACTGATTTCCAGGCGGAAATGGATGAAGCTGATATCGAGCAGATATATAGCATGTTTTATCTAGTTTTCTTATTCGTATTCCTTCTTGTTATCTTTGTAACTGTCAGCTTCTCTGAGAAGATTGTTAATGAGAGAATGTCCACAATCGGTACACTTAGAAGCATTGGTGTAACACAGAAGATGACATCTATGATTCTTCTTCTCGAGAATGTTCTTTATGGATTTATAGGAAGCCTTCTGGGATGTGCGCTGTATGCTGCTGTCAGAGTTCCATTCTTAAGTAATGTTATTAAGCTTGAGGCATCTACTGGTGATAGTCTGGATGTAGCTTCAGTTATAGGAACAACACCATTTTATACATACATTCTGGTGGTTGTTGGTGCCATTATTGTAGAGACATTAGCGCCAATGCTTGCACTTTCCAAGTCAGTAAAGATGTCTATAAGAGATATTATTTTTGCTAACAAGGATACTGAGTTTAAGTATTCATGGGCAAGAGCTTATGTTGGTGGTGTTCTTGTGCTTGTTGGTGTTATCGCATCTTTTCTTAATAAGAGTTTTGTTGGTCTTTGTGTAAGTATTGTTGCCATCGTTGTTGCAATTGCTACACTGATTCCTTTCCTTCTTAAAGGAATCAGCATTCTTGGAACCAAGGTTATTAAGCCAGGTAAGACTCCAATACTTAAGATGGCATTAAGTGAGATTTCCAATAATAAAACACTTGTAAACACAGCGGTTATGTGTGTTAGTACACTTATTTTATCGACATGCATCTATTCTTTTTCCGACTCGCTACGTAAGGAAATCAATCGTCCATCTTATGACTGCGACATTATCGTAGAGAATATCAATGATAAAGATGAGTTCTTCTATTCATTCATTAAAGATGTTGATGGTGTAACAGATGTTGAATTCCATAAGGCCACAACAAATGAGATCAGAATTGATAATAAAGTATTTGACCAGAACATTTTGCCATGGCAGGAATCAACAATGTTTATGTCTGGACAGGATCTGGGAGATGTTCCTTCTGAGAATGAAGTAATTCTTACAAAGACAGTTGCCAGAAGATTTGATCTCAAGGTCGGAGATACAGTAAACATTACTTTCAACGATTCATATATCCTGAAGCAGCAGGGTGATTATGTGGTAGTAAATATTATTGATAAAGGATTGAACAATGGTATTTACATTAACCCACATAAGTATGAAATGCTTTTTAAGGATATCCCATCTGAGATTGGTATCAGATGTGAGGAAGGAAGAGTTGATGAGGTAAGAGCTCTTCTCGAGAAATACATAGTAAGTGATGAAGACTGCATCCGTACATTGGAGGAAATCACACGTGATGAAAAGGAACAGAAGTCAGGCATTATTGGTATCCTTACAGCACTTATCGTTCTTGGCTTTACACTTACAATAATTGGTGTATCTGGTAACCAGTCAATCGGATTCGAGAACCGTCGACGTGAGATGGCAGTTCTGTATTCTGTAGCAATGAGTCGAAGCAAACTTAAAAGGCTTCTTATTTTGGAAAATGCCATTTCGATTGCCCTTTCCGCAGTTACAGCTTTCGCCATCAGTCCATTCTTAATTAAGAACTTTGCTTCAGCGTTGGTTATGGTTACAGGCGGAGATTTACCTGAAATCACTTTCGATATTGGCGTCATTGGCGTTTACATGGTAGCTGCTTTCGCGGTAATTATGCTTACAAACATTATTCCGGTTAGAAGAATTAAGAAAATGAACTGCTCTCTCGAGCTTAAGTACGAGTAAGATACGGAGGATATTAAAATGGATACAATTATTACAGTTGATAACGTAAAGAAGTCTTTTGGCAAGGGTGACACTAAGCTTGATGTATTGAAGGGTGTGAATCTTTCCGTAACTAAGGGCGAGTTCGTTTCCCTCATGGGTCAGTCAGGTAGTGGTAAATCCACACTTCTTTATCTTGTAGGCGGCCTCGACATGGATTATGAGGGAGATATCGTAATCTGCGGTAATAAGCTTAAGGGTCTTAAGGATAAGAAGCTATCTGATATCAGACTTAAGGAAATCGGTTTTATCTTTCAGTTTTATAACCTGGTTCAGAATCTTAATGTAGAAGATAATATTCTTCTTCCTGCTGCAGTTGCAGGAAAGGACATGGGTGAGTACCGTAAGAAGCTCGATGAGATCCTCGATATCGTAGAACTTACTGATAAGCGTAAGTCAATGCCAGCTCAGCTTTCCGGTGGTCAGCAGCAGCGTGTTGCTATCGCTCGTGCTCTCATCGGAGAGCCATCCATCATTCTGGCTGACGAGCCAACAGGTAATCTTGATAAGGAATCCGGCAAGAAGGTTATGGAAATCTTCTCCAAGATTAATAAGGAGAAAGGCATGACAATCCTTCAGGTTACTCATAATGAGGAGTACACTCAGTACGGTAATCGCATTGTGCGACTTGACAGCGGGGAGATTATCTAAGCTCGTGGTATAATAAACGCTATGAGATTTGCTATTTGTGATGATGAGAAAATTTTTATAGAGCAGTTCGAGTCTGTTGTATATTCCGTATACAACAGACTTGATATTGATTTGAATAAATATAGTGAGGGGCCTAAGCTCCTAGAAGACCTGGACAATGGGCTTCAGGTAGATGCATATTTCCTCGATATTGAGATGGATGCCATGGATGGTATGACTCTCGCAGGCAATATCCGTAAGAAGCTTCCTAATGTGCCAATCATTTTTCTAACCAGTCATCTGGAGATGGCTATCGACGGCTATGAGGTTGGTGCCTTCAGATTTCTTAAGAAACCAATCGAGCCGGATAAGGTTCACCAGACTATTGAGGATCTTAAGAAGTTCTCCCAGGGCCGTAAGGGCGTGGTTCTTAAGATTGAAGGTGAAGATACAGTAATCGTTCCTGAGGATGTACTCTTCATAGAATCCGAGAACAATGACATCAGAATCATCACAAAAAAGAAAACATATACAACACGTATGAAGCTTTCAGATGCTATCGATACGTTTAATGAGGTTAGCAGTACTTTCATTAAAATCCACCGCTGTTCCGTGGTTAACATGTCCCACGTGACACGTATAAGAGAGAAGGATGTTGTCCTTGATAATGGTGCCGTGCTTGCCATAAGCAGAGGCTGTTTTAAGGAGTTTAAGGACGCCTTTTACGCTTTCGTAAAGTCTTCCGCGAGGTAACTTATGGACATTGTAGTAGCTGTAGTTTCAGTCCTTGGTGTGCTCGCCTCCGCCTTTATTCTTCTTAACCAGATTTGGAAAATTAAGATTACTTTTTTCAAGGTGGTGTTTTATCTTTACGCATTTTGTTCTCTTGTGGTGGCAGGTGCCATTTTTCTAGAATTCTCGGAGGCACTTGTCTCGTTGGCGAGCATGAGTTCTAATCCGTCTTTCGACACCATTGTCCGCATTACCGCGGCTGTAATTCCGGTTATCGCGTACATTCCGGTGGTCATTTATAGCAGAAAGAAAACTAATGGAGGATCGTCCTTGGAGATGGTGCTCCTTCAGACGGCGCTGATCCTTCTGGTAAACATTATCTGCGTTTCCGTTGGTTCGCAACCTCTTGTTATGTTGTGTGGTGGCCTTGTTAATTTGATGATTATTATTTGTTTCGTGCTCGGTAACAGTAACAAGTACTACACCAGCGTGTCTAAGATTAACGAGGACATGATTAACGCACAGCTTAACCATTATGAGACCGTGCGTCAGAGTAACTTCGAACTTCGCCGTATTAAGCACGACATGAAAAATCACCTCATCGTTATTAAGGAACTTTCTGATACTAAGCGTTACGATGAGCTCGATAGTTACGTGGATAAGCTGGCGGGTGAGATTAAGGCCAGCGAGACATATTACAGGACTGGCAACGACATCGCAGACGCCATTATTTCTGACAAGACGGCGAAAGCATATAAGCGCGGCATCACTCTGGATGTGCGCGGAACCCTGGTGGAGTGCACTATGGACCCTGTGGATATGTGCACTATCCTTGCTAATCTTCTGGACAATGCGGTGGAGGCAGTAAGTAAACTTTATAACCTGGATACTGAGCCAAAGCATAAGGTTATCAGCCTCGAATTTAAGAAGAGCAGTAACTTTTTGTTTGTTGTTCAGAGCAATTATGCGGCTGAGAAAATGCGAACAAATGACGGCAATATCATATCTTCTAAGATGAGCCCAGACCAGGGTTTTGGTCTATATAATTTGCGTAATGCAGTTGCCCGTAATGGTGGTGAATTTAAGATTAATTCTTATGATGAGAAATTCATAAAATATGAGTTCGAGATAATGATTCCTCTGCGTTGAACTTTTTAACAAAATGTCCTATTATTAACCCAGATATTAAAGTCAGGGAGCGTAAAATATGGCTAATTCAGAGAAGTCCAAGATTAAGACTTTGCTTGTTTATGATTACTTTTTGAGAAACTCTGATGCGTTAGCAGATGATTCTAACATTACTATGCCAGACATCATCGAATACCTTACTGAGATTACTCAGACAGAGTTTGAGCGTAAGTCAGTTTACTCAGATATTAAGCACATTAACGACTTTATGAAGACTACAGGTCTTCTTAAGGATCCTACACAGGACTGGATTATTCGTGATGGTAAGCGTTATAAGAGAGATGAACTTCTTAATGAGCTTACTATGGATGAAGCAAGACTTATTGTGGATGCTATTAACGCTACCCCTTTCATTAATTCTGGTTTGTGCGAGAAGATTAAGTCTAAGCATCCGGCTTATTTTAAGAATGGTTATAAGGCGCTTGTTTCTCACGAGAGTGCTATGCCAAGTAATACAAAATTCCTGCTTAACAGTATTCGTAACTGCATAGAGAATAGGGAAGTTCTTTCTATAGATTATGGTTATATTGTTGCCAGAGGATTTAAGGGCATTTCCACCAAAGCTGTATCTCCACTCGCTCTTGACTGGGAACGTAATAACTACTATCTGATTGCTATTGATAACAGCGTTTACGCTAATAATCAGAGCCTTGAAGCTTCTGTAAGAAGATACAGAATCGACAGAATTAAGTCTCATAAGGTTCTTGTAAATCAGGAGTATGTCGGACCTCACAATGATCGCGATGTATTCCTTAAAAAGTACCTTAAGAGTGCTATTGATGCGTTCTCTTCAGCAAATAGCCGAATGATTACACTCACACTTACTTCACCTGATGAGAAGACACTTCTTAAGGCATATGGCGCTTTCTCTGACAGCGTTACAATCCGTAAGATTATGTCCGATAAGACAGAGCAGGGGGAGATTAAGTTCTGCTTCGAGGCGGGACTTGTTCCAACACTCTTCAATGAGCTCTTCAAACTTTACACATTTGACGGTGTTGAAGTAGAGATTCACGACGAGGAAGTAAAGCAGAAGTTCAAGACTTATCTCAAAAAAGCACTTAAGGGTCTTTGATAGGCTTGGCTAATTGCATAAAAGCTGTTTTCAGTTTATAATTCATAGGTTTATTAAGCTTATTATTATTAAGGAGTAAATATAAATGGAACCACTTGGATTGAATGAGATTAGAGAGCGTTATCTCTCTTTCTTTGAGTCAAAGGGACACTTGAGACTTCCATCTTTCTCACTTGTACCTAAGAATGACCCATCTATTCTGCTTATTAACGCAGGTATGACACCTCTTAAGCCATATTTTACTGGCGCTGAGACACCTCCATGCAAGAGAGTTACAACTTGCCAGAAGTGTATCAGAACTCCAGATATCGAGAATGTAGGTCACACATCCCGTCATGGTACTTACTTCGAGATGATTGGTAACTTCTCTTTCGGCGACTACTTTAAGAACGAAGTAATCCCTTGGGCATGGGAGTTCCTTACAGAGAACCTCGAGATGCCAGCTGAGAAGCTTTATCCATCTGTTTACGAAGAGGATGATGAGGCATTCGAGATCTGGAACAAGGTTGTAGGGGTTCCTGCAGAGAAGATTACACGTCTTGGTAAGGCTGATAACTTCTGGGAGCATGGTACAGGTCCTTGTGGTCCATGTTCTGAGATTTATTTTGACCGTGGAATCGAGAAGGGCTGTGGTAAGCCTGATTGTGCTCCAGGTTGTGAGTGTGACAGATTCGTAGAGATTTGGAACCTCGTATTCTCACAGTTTGATCGTCAGGAAGATGGTTCTTATCTTGAGCTTGCTCAGAAGAACATCGATACAGGTGGAGGACTTGAGAGATTTGCTTGCGTAATGCAGGGCGTAGATAACCTCTTCGAGGTAGATACAGTAAGAAGAATTCTCGATACAGTTTGTGAGAAGGCTGGCAAGGCATACGGCGCTAACGCTAAGGACGATGTTGCTATCCGTGTTATCACAGACCACATGAGATCTTCCACAATGATGATTTCCGACGGTGTACTCCCATCTAACTCAGGTGCAGGTTACGTTCTCCGTCGTCTCATGAGAAGAGCTGCAAGATTCGGTAAGCTCCTCGGTATTAATGGTAAGTTCCTTGCTTCCATCGCTGAAGTAGTTATCGAGCAGAATAGGGATGCATATCCTGAGCTCGTTCAGAAGTACACAATGATCATGGCTGTTATCAACAAGGAAGAGGATGACTTCCTCCGTACAGTTGAGGCTGGTACAGCAATTCTTAACGACATGATTGCAGCTGCTAAGTCTAGTGGTTCTACAGTACTTGCTGGTGAGGATGCATTTAAGCTCCACGATACATATGGTTTCCCACTCGATCTTACTAAGGAAATTGCTGCTGACGCTGGACTCACAGTAGATGAGGATGGCTTCAAGGCTGCTATGAAGATTCAGAAGGAGACAGCTCGTAAGGCTACTAAGGAGAATGTTTCTGATACAGCATGGGGTGGTAATAAGCTTCCTGATGAGCTCCTCAACGATAAGTCCGCTACAACATTTGAGGGCTATGAGAAGTTCGAGACAGAGGCGAAGGTTATGTACGTTCTCAAGGTTGATGAGGACGGCGCTCTCCAGATGGCTTCTGAGGTATTTGCTGGTGATAAGGCAATCGTAATCCTTGATAAGACAACACTTTATGCCACAATGGGTGGTCAGGTTTGTGATAACGGTAAGCTCTCTAACGATAGCCTCGAGGCTGTTGTTACTGGCGTAGAGAAGGATACAGCTTCTAAGTATCTCCACTCTATCGAGGTTGTTTCTGGTTCTATCAAGGCTGGTGATGTAGTTAAGGTAGAGACAGATAAGGAGAGAAGACTTTCCACATGTCGTAACCACACATCTACACATATTCTCCAGGCTGCACTCCGTTCCGTTCTCGGTGATCACGTAGAGCAGAAGGGTTCTTATGTAGATGCTGATCGTCTCAGATTCGACTTTACACATTTCTCCGCTATGACAGCTGAAGAAATCGCTAAGGTAGAGGACATTGTTAACAGCGTAATTCTCGAGGACATGCCTGTAGTTACTAAGGTAATGCCAATCGAGGAGGCTCGTAAGATGGGTGCTATGGCACTCTTTGGTGAGAAGTACGGCGCAGAGGTACGAGTTGTATCCATCGGTGATGGCTACTCCATCGAGTTCTGTGGTGGTACACATCTCACACAGTCTTCACAGGCTGGTCAGCTCAGAATCGTTTCTGAGTCTGGTGTTGCTTCTGGTGTTAGAAGAATTGAGGCTGTTACAGGTAAGGCAGCATATGAGCTCATGAAGGCTGACCGTGCTACAATCGGTGATGTTGCTTCTACACTTAAGGTTAACAAGGATCAGATCACTAAGAAGAGTGAGTCCTTGCTCGCTGATATTAAGGCTCTTGAGAAGGAGCTTGCAGCTATTAAGAAGGCAGCTGCTGGTAACGTAGCTGATGACCTCGTTAAGAGTGCTACAAAGGTTGGTTCTGTTGATGCAGTTATCGCTAAGGTAGATGCAGCAGACGCAGCTGAGCTCCGTGATATGGCTGATAGTATTAGAGACAAGCTCTCCAATGGCTTTGTATTCCTCGCAGCTGAGAATGGTGATAAGGTTCTCTTCATCGCTATGGCTTCTAAGGATGCAGTTAGCGCTGGTGCTCATTCTGGTAACGTTATCCGTGAGGCAGCAAAGGTAGCTGGCGGCGGCGGTGGCGGACGTCCAGACATGGCTCAGGCTGGTGGTAAGGATGTTAGCAAGATTGCTGACGCTCTCGCTAAGGCAGCTGAGGTTCTCGGTTCCCAGGTTGGCTGAGTTGTTAATTAATTGATTATCTGAAAGTCCCAATCGTCGCGGTTGGGACTTTTTTGTATGTTTGATGATGTTTATTGGTTGGAAATTCAGCCCTATATATAATTTTAAAAATAGGGCTGAAATTTTCAGCCTCATACAGAAAATTTGAAATAGGGCTGAAATTTTCAGCCTCATACAAAAATTTGAAATAGGGCTGAAACGTCCCACCATCACCACTTAAATCTTCCCCCAACAAGTGATATAATCACCTAGTAATTTTATATATAAATAAGAGGTTTACTAATATGTGCTTATTTTGTGACATTATCGAAGGCAAGATTCCTTCATCTAAGGTATATGAGAATGATAAGATTTTATGTTTTAACGACATTAACCCTGTAGCACCAGTTCACGTGCTCGTAGTTCCTAAGAAGCATTTCGACGACATTCGTGACATGGCCGCTGCTGAGGATGGCGTAGAGTACATGGGTGAGGTTATTAAGGCTATCTCAGAGGTAGCAAAGATTAAGGGCCTCGACGCAGGATTCAGAGTAATCAATAACTGTGGTGAAGATGGTGGCCAGACAGTAATGCACGCTCATTATCATGTTATTGGTGGCGTAAAGCTTACGGAGAAAATGATTTGATAGAACTTTCTCATCTGGAGCAAAGAGCCATAAGGTATCTTAACTATAAAGGTGACGTGACTGAGGAGCAGGTAGAGCTTCTGAGAAACGCCATGAATGATATGAAGCGCGTTAGTCGCCCGCAGTTTGTAGTAAGATACTTGTCTTTACAGGAAGATAATAGCGGGCATCTATTCGTAGATGCCCCTGTTAATATCAGCTTCGATTCCTTGCAGAAGCTTTTCAGAAGCAAGGATTCTGACAGCTTATGTATACTGGTTTCCACTTTGGGACCTGCGGTGGATAAGAGAACGAGTCTGCTGGCGGAGAGGGATGCTGGCAAGATGGTTCTTTTTGATGCCTGTGCCAACGCTTATATTGAAGAAGTAACTAATGACTATCAGAAGAAGCTTAATCTTGGAGGGGAGACCTTCCGTTTCGCGCCTGGTTACGGTGACGTGCCGCTAAGCATCCAGCGCGAGATTTTTGACTTTATGCCGGAGATTGGAAGGATTGGCATAGAATTAGATGAGAGTAACCTGATGCATCCATTTAAGTCCATGACGGGCTTTATCGGATTCAAATCAGGAAAGTAATGGTAAGTAATATGGAAAAGAGAAAAATAAGAGAATTAATTGGAAAAGAATTTATCGTGTTTGACGGTGGCTTTGGTTCCCAGCTTCAGGCGAGGGGCGTAAAGGCCGGCGAGAACAGTGCACTTATAAATATCAAGAATCCTGAGTTGGTAACTGCAATTCATGCGGATTACCTCAATGCAGGTTCTATCTGTCTTACAACTAATACATTTGGTGCGGACAGTTTCCACATCGAGTCTGAAGAGGAGCTGGGTACTATTATCTCAGCCGCCATCGATAATGCTTACAAGGCAATCGAACAGACAGGCAAGGATGCTTATGTATTCTACGATATGGCTCCTACAGGTAAGCTCCTTAAGCCACTTGGTGACCTCGACTTCGAGGATGCTTATGAGGTATTTGCTCAGCAGGTTAGACTCGCAGCGGCTACTAACAGAATCGATGGATTCATTGTGGAGACCTTTACTGATCTTTATGAGATGAAGGCGGCAATCCTTGCAGTAAAGGAGAACAGCGATCTTCCTATCATCTCTTCCGTAACGTATTCAGAGAACGGCAACATGCTCACAGGTGCATCTCCAGTGCAGGTAGTAACTGTGCTCGAAGGGCTTGGCGTGGACATGATGGCAGTTAATTGCTCACTTGGACCAAAGGAGCTTTTGCCAATCGTTCAGAAGATGCTGGACGTGGCAGTTCTGCCTATCCTTGTACAGCCTAACGCAGGACTTCCAGTCTTCGAGAATGGTGAGACAAAGTTCTTGGTAGGACCAGAGGAGTTCAGCGAGTATATCGGCAAACTTATCGACAGCGGTGTTGCTGGCTTTGGTGGATGCTGCGGTACGACTCCAGATCACATTAAGGCGTCTTGTGACGTGGCTAAGGACCACGCTTTCGCATATGCTCCAAAGGCGCAGAAAACAAGAGTTACAGGCACCACAACATGTGTCGAAATCGGCCCACGCGTAATGCGATGTGGTGAGCGTCTTAACCCAACAGGTAAGAAAAAGATGAAGCTAGCACTTGCTGAGCACCGTCTCTACGACATCGTTGACGAGGGTGTGGCTCAGGTTGACGCAGGTGCTGATGTTCTTGACGTTAACGTAGGTGTTCCAGGCATCGACGAGACAGGTGTTATGACGGAACTCGTTCAGCTTCTCCAGGAAGTTATCGATGTGCCACTTCAGATCGATAGTACAAACTTTGAGACTCTCGAGCAGGCCTGCAGAATCTATAACGGTGTGCCACTTATTAACTCAGTTAACGGTAAGCGTGAGGTTATGGATGCAGTGTTCCCAATCGTTAAGAAGTACGGTGGTGTTGTACTCGGACTTTGTATCGATGAGGATGGAATTCCACCAACTGCTGAGGAGCGATTCGAGATTGCTATGCGCATTGTTAACGAGGCAGCTAAGTACGGTATCCCTAAGGAGCGCATCATTATCGATTCCCTCGTTCTTACAGCAAGTGCTCAGCAGAAGGAAGTTATCGAGACAGCGAAATGCGTAGGCTTCGTAACAGAACGCCTCGGTATCGGTACTGCACTTGGCTTAAGTAACGTTTCTTTTGGTCTTCCTAACAGACCTCTTATTAATAGAACTTTCCTTGTTATGGCACTGTATGCCGGACTTAAGATGCCAATTCTTAATCCGCTTGATAAGGAGCTTATGGGTGCTATCGATGCCTTTGAGGTACTTAATAACAGTGACGCTAACGCTGAGGATTATATTTCTAAGCATGTTAATGACGTGACTACAACTGCGGCAGCAGCTACTCCTGCAGCACCAACATCTGCACCTTCCGGCGAGGGCGCACTTGAGGGCTCTGACCTTTTCGTGGCCATTGTTAAGGGACAGAAGCATAATGCGGTGGAAGCGGTTAAGAAGATGACTGACGTAGCACCACTTGATATCGTTTCTGAGCACTTGATTCCAGCCCTTGATAAGGTTGGTCAGGATTACGATAAGGGTAAGATTTTCCTCCCACAGCTTATGACTTCTGCGGAGACAAGTAAGTTGGTTTTTGATGAGATTAAGGACAAACTCGTGTCCGATGACGGTTCAGAGAAGAAGGGCCCAATCGTAATCGCTACAGTAGAGGCGGACGTTCACGATATCGGTAAGAACATCGTTAAGGTTGTTCTTCAGAGTTATGGTTTTGATGTTATTGACCTTGGTAAGGATGTTAAGGCTGATGTTATCGTAGAGGCAGTAAAGGAGCATAAGCCAATCGCGGTTGGCCTTTCCGCCCTCATGACAACTACTGTTGTGTTCATGGAGAAGACCATTAAAGCATTGAAGGAAGCAGGTCTTAATGTTCCTGTATTCTGTGGTGGCGCCGTGCTTACACAGGATGTTTGTGATAATATCGGTGGCGACTATTATACTAAGGATGCTATGGATTCCGTGCGTGTGTGCGAGAAGTTCCAGGCTGAGAAGAACGGCGATAAGTGATATATCGCTCCTAGAATAATCTTAAAATTAAAATCTGATAATTTTTGAAACTTTTTACTCTTCATGATTGTGTTGTCTATGGAGGCCATAAATAGGTGTCTCAAATGGATTACACAGAACGTTTGTGATAACATCGAAAGAGACAATTATTGCTGAGAAGAACGGAGATAAGTAATATGGCAAGAATGAGAGCAAAGAAGCACCTTCCTGAGAGAATGGCTGCATGTAGCGAGAGATGGTTCGAGGCACCAATGCTTAACAAGGGCAAGTGGCGTGAGGTGTGCGGCTTTCCTGCTGACTGCGAGGTATATCTCGAAATAGGTTGCGGAAAGGGTAAGTTTGCTGCGGAAATGGCAGTAAAGAATCCAAATGCACTCTATATTGCACTTGAGCGTGATTCTTCTGTGTGTCTTCTCGCTATCGAGAAAGCACATCGTGCAGAGATTCCTAACTTGTTCTTCTTGAATGCTGATGCGCAGCTTCTTGATAACTATTTTGATGACGGTGAGATTAATCGTATTTATCTTAATTTCTCAGACCCTTGGACACGTCAGAATAAGCCAAAGCGTCGTCTTACTTACCGCACATTTATTGAGCAGTATAAGAAGCTCATGGGACCTGGTTGCTCCATTTGCTTTAAGACTGATAATGATGAGCTCTTTGATTTCTCTGTAGAGGAGTTTAAGGAGTGTGGTCTTACTATTTCTGAGTATACTCGTGACCTTCATAACTCTGAGTGGGATGCTGATAATGTTCGTACTGAGTTCGAGCAGAAGTTTGCAGATCAGGGTATTAATATTAAACGTGTAGTGGGAACTATCTAATATGAAGACTATCTTTATTGTTGATGATGATGTAGCAATAGGCGACATGGAACAAACTGTTCTGGAGAAGAATGGTTATAAGTGTGTTCGTGCTTTTTCTGGTACAGAGGCGGTTCTTCATCTTAAAAATGGGCTTAAGCCGGATTTGATTTTGCTGGATCTCATGCTTCCTGGTCTTACTGGTGAAGAGGTTCTTCCTAAGATTAAGGAGCTTATCGGCAACACTCCTGTTATTGTTGTTAGCGCTAAGATTGATGTCGACAGTAAAGTTAATATGCTTATGGAAGGCGCGGCTGATTATATGACCAAGCCTTTTGATACACGTGAACTTCTGGCGCGTATTGAGGTTCGCCTTAAGATGAGTGAGGCGGCAAGTGTTAGTTCCAGTGTGCTGACTTATGAAGAGATTCGTCTGGATGACGAAGCCCATACCGTTACTGTATCTGATACTCCTGTATCTCTCACTAGAACTGAGTATGGTATCCTTCGTCTTCTCATGAGCAATTCAAAGATTGTAGTTACAAAGTCCCAGATAATTGATCGCATTTCATCTGAGACTGAAGACTGCACAGAGAGTTCTTTGAAGACTCATGTTAGCCATCTTCGCAATAAGTTAAAGGCGGTTTCCGGTAAGGATTATATCGAAGCTGTTTGGGGAATAGGATTTAAGCTTAAGGCTTAAAATATATAAAGGGAAGGTATAAATTATGGGAAAGTTTAAGAAGATGCTCGCTGTAGTTTTGGCAGGTTCAGTTATGCTTGGTATGGCTGGTTGCTCTAAGGGTAACAAGATTAAGGCTCTTACCAAGAAAGAATATAAGAAAATCCTTAAAGATGAGTTGGATATTGATAATGGTGATATCTATATTTTGGATGGTCTTGGAAGAAATCGTAAGGGTAAAGAGATTGAGGGAGAGCTTATTCAGACCAGATATGAGTCCTGCATGATTTTTATTGAGCTTTATGATGACGAAGATATTGCGGCTGATTATTTTGATGGCTTAATTGAGTATGCAGAAGCCTTTGAAGAAGACGAGAAGCGTAGCGAGGCGTTTGAGCATTTTGATGGTGAGATGGTTTATAGCAAGGAAGAGAATGCTGGATATATTATTGTCACTTGTGATGGTGGTCCGGTTCCAGGATTCTTTGGTGATGCTAATCAGAATAAGAAAGACTTTTATGGTGCCGCTTACTATAGTGATAATGTAGTTGTTCGTATCGTGCCAGAAGCAGGTATTTATGAAGATGGCGATTCTAAGCACATTATCGAGATAATTGAGGCTCTTGGTTATCCAACTATGGAAGACGTTGGCGATACTAAGTAAGTTGATTTGTAGAACTACCATAAACGCTACCATTTTTCGTTAGAAATGGTAGCGTTTTTGTTTTTTGTGGTAATTATAGTCAATCTACCAATGTCGCTACCAAATAAATAGAAAAATGGTAGATTTCAGCGCTTTTGTGGTAGTTTTCAAAAATCAAATATCTCTTTCCATCAACAAAGTCTTTCGACCATTCTCATCAACTTCATTATCAGTAAGCTTAAAGCTCTGATCCTGCCAGAACTTGATGGAATCCTCATTTTCCTTGCGAACGCGAAGTGATAGATAGTCGTAGCCCTGTGCTTTCATGGATGCGCGAACATCCGCGATAATCTGTGATCCTACACCAGCCTGCTGCAAGTCAGCATCTACGAGGAACCATCCGATAAACGCATCATCACGCTGAGGGTATCCTGTGATGAGGTCCATAAAACCAATAAGTTTCTGACCATCAAAGAACCCTACAAAATGCTTATTATCAGGGGAGGAGCCCGTTGGCACCTCGCTGATAACTGAAGTGAGTGCCTTTCGGCGAGGGGTGTCGTTCTGGAGACGATAGTATCTGCGGTTGTTCATGCAGAGGTTATAAACTTCAGTGATATCTGCCTCAGTGAGTTTGCGCACGTCATACTCGGAGGAGAGGGACTGGATGTCAAAGCCGTTCTCGTGTCCGCCAGTCTCATAAGTGATGGCAGTTCTGAACTGAGTCTCATAAAGCTCGTGGTAAACACCTTTAAGTGCGAGGAGTTCTTCGTGAGTGCCCTGCTCCTTAATAACACCGTCGGCAACTACCATAATTTGATCCGCCTTCAAAATAGTGGAGAGACGGTGCGCGATAACGATGCTTGTGCGGCCGATCATCATGGTCTCGAGAGCCTCTTGGATAGCGTTCTCGGAAATGGAGTCGAGGGCGGAAGTTGCCTCATCGAGGATGAGAATCTTAGGATTTTTCAAAATAACTCGTGCGATGGAGATTCGCTGCTTCTCACCGCCGGATAATTTCAGACCACGGTTACCAACCTCGGTGTCGTAGCCCTTAGGCTGGCGCATGATGAAGTCATGGATGCTGGCCTTCTTGCAGGCATCCTCTATCTCTTCCATGGTTGCATCTTCTTTGGCGTAAAGGAGGTTCTCTAGGATAGTGCCATTGAACAGATAAGTCTCCTGGGTTACTACGCCAATCTGACTTCTGAGCCAGGTAAGATCCATCTCTTTAACATTAACGCCTGCGATGGACACGGTGCCCTCGAGTGCATCATAGAGACGTGGAATCATGTTAACCACAGTTGATTTACCAGAACCGGAAGGGCCTACAACTGCGTACATCTTTCCGCCTGGTACTACAAAGTTAACGTCAGTGAGAAGTGGCTTGTCCTCTGAGTAAGAAAATGCCACGTGGTTATAAACGATATCCTGATTAGCGAGGTCAGGTTTCTGACCATTCTCAGGATTTTTAATAGTAATAGGACGATCCAGATAATCAAAAATACGAGTGAAAAGCGCCAGGGAACGTGTGAAATCAACACTGATATTAAGCAAGGACTCCACTGGGCGATAAAGTCTGTTAATTAGGGCAACTGTGGCCGTGATTGTACCTACAGTAAGTGCAGAATCGATATTCTTAATAAGGAAATATCCACCAGCGAGATAGATGAGAAGAGGTCCGACCTGAGTGAACATTCCCATCATGACGAAGAACCATTTACCACTTCGGGACTCCTTAAGGTTAATGCTTGTGACTTCTTCGTTTACTTTAACGAATTTCTCGTATTCGCGCTGCTCTCTTGTAAAAAGCTTTACCAGCATGGAGCCGCTGACACTTAAGGTCTCGTTGATAACCTGATTCATTTCGTCGTTCTTTGCCTGACCCTCAGAGAGGAGCTGAAAACGCTTGTTGCCAACCATTCTGGAAGGGATGATAAGAAGTGGGATAACCAGCATGCCCACGAGAGCCAGCTGCCAGCTCATGGTCAGGAGTGCCACCATCGTAGTGACAACGGTTGCGAGGTTGTTGACGATCTGTGTGAGGGTTCCGCTGATTACGGTGCTGACGCCGCTGATGTCGGTGTTCATTCTGGTGATGATGTCACCCTGCTTCTCCGTGGTGAAGAAGGCGTGAGGCATGTACTGGAGGTGGTTGTACATCTGGTTCTTCATGTCGAAGATAATGCGCTGCGAGATCCAGGAGTTAATGTAGCTCTCCAGGACGCCCACCACTTGACTGGCGATAACGGCGCCGAAAGCGGCAAGGCAGAGCCAGAGCAACTTGACCATGTCTTCGTTAACCAGCGCCTGGTCAACAATCTTTCCCGTGATAATTGATGGGAGAAGACCGATGGACGCGGAAATCAATATTGTTAGGAAAACCAGAATGAACTGGAATTTATATGGTTTGAGATAACACAGAATTCTTACGAGGAGTTCCTTGGTTACCTTTGGACGGTTTTTCTTTTCTTCTTCTGTCAGATGACCTCTTGGGCCGAGACTTCCATAAAGACCTGGCATATTACCCTCCTTATGCGTAGGTGTTTTTCACTTAGTATAAACCAAACGTCAATTGATTGCCTGAGGATTTGTCACTAATTGTGTGCAAGCATAGTGCATCCTTTACACAACTCTGACACATGTGATTGATAGCATAAAGTTATGAAGCATTTTATATCTGTATTTTTAATTATTAGTTTGGCTTTTGCCGTAGTTGGATGCGCATTCAGACAGGAGGAGAAAGTTCCTGTAGAGACAGCTGCGCCGGTAGTTTCTACCATGCCTGATGCTTACCAGGATATTCTTGTTCACACGGTTGCCCTTATTGATTGCATAGGTCGTGGTGAATATGATGGCCACGAAGAACTTCAGTATGGGGGCATTGTTGAGTATACCCTGGCGTGTGGTGTTAACCATATGAGTAATAATATTGGTTATGCGTTGGTTGACTTGAATGGGGACGATGTTGATGAGTTGGTCATCGCTATGAAATGGCAGGATGAATGGGATAGCCATTTTAACCATGCGGGATATCGCATCCTGAACGTGTTTACTCTGGATGAGGATAAAGCAGTTGCTTTGACAAATGTCTACAGCCACAGCATGTGGTTTCTTAATGCCGATGGGCTTTTTGTTAATGAGGGGTCCAGCACGCCAGCGTATTTTTGGACCCGCGTTTACTCTTTTGGGGAGGGTGCGAAAGGCCTTAAGGAAATGTATTCCGTCTACAACAGCTTTGTTGAGGATTCGAAAAGGGTGGTTGTTTACGAGTCAGTAGACAGCGGCGAGGCTACCATAATTGATAGTTCTGATGATAAAGATATTAATGAATTGTTTCATTATGCTAGTGATGCTTTTAACAAGTATGCTGAGAATCCTTACGCGTTGGAATTAACACCTCTTTATGATGCGGCTGGTAATCTGGATGAGTTCGTCTCTGGCCGTTTGATGGCGGAAGATTTGTCCACCGGTAATAGTTTCTATATTAGAGATTTGAAGATGAATTCTGACGAATGGGATTCGTATAGTGTCGGCCTTCGTGTTGACCTGGATAACGACGGTGTGGATGAACTTATTCTTAATGGTCCATATGGCGGAATGTATTTGGATTCAGTAGGAGATAGGGTGGTTGTTTTTGCCCGAGGTGAGGGAACAGCGGCTGTATTATCGTATGTGTTTTACGATGATGCATACTGGATTGTTAAGAGTGATACAACGCATTCCGGACGATTGTATTATTCATTTACGAGATATAACGGATCGTATTCTGCCGAGGCCTCATTCGAGTTGATTGCCGCATATGAAGGCCAGGATCACTACGATGAGAACAGCCAGTTTACATATCGCGGTGAGTCCATCAGCATGGAAGAGTACGAGACTCTCTACCAAGAAATATTCAGTGTATTATGAGCACACCTTAAATTCTTCCGACCTCCGCACAAGCGTTAGCGCGGAGGACCGGAGGAAGAATTTAAGGTGTGCTCAATCTCAACAAACTCTCAACCATTTCCTCAACCCTAACTGCTAATATAGAATCACACAACATAGAAAAGGGTGGCAGTTAGATGGAATACATGCTTGAGACAAAAGGCATAGTTAAGAAATACGGAAAGCGCGTGGTACTTAATGGCATTAACGTTAAGGTGCCTAAGGGCGCAGTTTATGGACTTATTGGTCCTAATGGTGCAGGTAAGACTACTTTGATGAGAGTTGTTAGTGGTTTGTCTGCACCTAGTAGCGGAAGTTACGTTATTAACGGCATTTCGAGCACAGACAAGAAGTCTAGTAAAGCAGACACTGGATTTAGTGCCATTATTGAGAAGCCTGCTTTTTATGAAGGCGTTTCCGTTTACTCTAATATGGTTGCCCAGTGTGACATAAAGGGTGTTAAGAATTACGACTGCATTATGGATCTGCTTAAGCTTGTGAGGCTTGACCGAGAGACCACGACAAAGGCTCGTAACCTTTCGCTCGGTATGAAGCAGAGACTTGGAATTGCCATGGCACTTGTTGGCGACGCAGAACTTGTAATCCTCGATGAGCCAATGAATGGCCTGGATCCTGAAGGAATTATTGATATTCGTAATCTCATTCTCAAACTTAATAAGGAAAGGGGAATTACTTTTATTATTTCCAGTCATATCCTTGATGAATTATCACGTGTTGCCAGCGTGTACGGTTTTATTAGAAATGGAAATCTGGTTAAGGAGATTGACCAGCAGCAACTTCATGAGCAGGGAAGCGTATACACAAGCATCTCTACCGATAACAATTCTCTCCTGATTACTATTCTGGATAAGAAAAATCTTAAGTATTCAATTGAAGATAATGACACAGTCTATGTTTATGCTGAGTTGTCCGCAGAGGAGATTATGCCTGAGCTTAGTAGTAATAACATTAAGCTTAAGTCTATCAGCACAAACACTGAGTCGCTGGAGAGCATTTATCTTAATATCATGAAGGGAGAAAACGCATGAGAGAATTGTTGAAGAATGATTTGAAAAGAGTTTTCTACGGCAGGATTATTTATCTCGCTATTGGATTGCTTTTTGTGTTCTCCCTGAAGAACGTTATGGATATTATTCACGACGAAGAATTTACTAGCATTGAGTATGGCGTGATGGATATGAACATGTTTATTGTCATCGCCTTGTGCGCTATTATCCCGATGTTTACATGTAATGATTTTAGTAGCGGCATGATTCGTAATAAAGTGGCGGCTGGCCATCCTCGACATAAGATTTTCCTGTCAGGAATGATTACCTCTGTAATCTGTGCCCTAACTCTTTATGCTTCATTTGCTGTTGCATATTTTCCAGTGGCGATTTATCACTGTGGCCTTGGCTGGGGAGGATATGAGCCTGACCCATTGCAGAGATTTGTTGCGATCGTGGATTCGATTCTGATAATGATAGTCATCGCAGTAGTAGCCCACACTTTAAGCACAATTTTCCGTAAGAAGGCTGCGACAATAGTAATTCTTATTATTGCAAATCTTATATATGGCACTTTTATTCTGCCAAACCTGTATATGGCACAGACTCAGACTATGACGGATGTAATTGAAGAAGAAGTTGATGGCGATTATATCTCTGAGACATACCAGATAGTTGATAACCCATCATATCTTGAGAAAGGAACTGCAGCGCGAACTACAGTAGATACAGTAGAGGCGGTTATGGTTGTTGGTCATGAACTCGGAATTGCCAAAAGCGATGACGTCGAGATGATCCGTTTCCTACTAGTGGATGTAGCAGAAATAGTAGTTTTCACATTTGTTGGAATAGCAATTTTTAATAAGAAAGATATTAAGTAAGAGGTGCCCCATGGAATATGTAATCGAGACAAAAAATCTTTGCAAAAACTATATGAAGAACCAAGTCCTTAAGGATCTTAACGTTCATGTTCCTAAGGGTTCTATCTACGGACTGGTTGGTAAGAATGGTGCAGGTAAGTCAACTTTTATGAGAGTTGTGTGCGGCATTCAGGACGCTACTGCAGGTGAGTACAAACTTTTTGGTGTGTCTAACAGCACTAGCCAGATTAACAAGGCGAGATCTCGAATGGGTGCAGTTATCGAGACAGTTTCCATGTATCCTGGCATGTCTGCTAAGGATAATATGAAGCAACAGTATCGCCTTCTCGGAATTCCTTCCTGGGATGGAATCGATGAGCTTCTGGAACTCGTTGGTCTCGGTAACACAGGTAAGAAAAAGGCAAAGAACTTCTCCCTTGGTATGCGTCAGCGATTAGGTCTTGCTATGACCCTCGCAGGTAACCCAGACTGCATTGTTCTCGACGAGCCTATGAACGGCCTCGATCCTGAGGGCATCATCGAAATGCGTGAGACCATCCTTAAACTAAACAAGGAAAAGGACATCACTTTCGTAATTTCCTCCCACATTTTGGACGAACTCGCGAAAGTGGCGACACACTATGGTTTTATCGACAACGGTCATCTTGTGGAGGAGATTTCTGCAGACGAGATCGAGAAGAAGTGCAGAAAGTCATCTCTTCTCGAAGTGAATGACTCAGCCGCTATGGTTAAGATCCTCGAGAAGAAGGACTATGAGTACGTAGTTGAGTCTGATAATAAGATTACTGTTTATGGTGATTTTGATGTAAACACGGTGCTTCAGGATATGCTTGATAATAGTCTCAAGCTTGTTGCATTGTATGCTACAAATGAGTCACTTGAGAGCTACTATCTGAATCTCTTTGGCGAGAAGAAAGAGGCGTAAGATGGGTAATTTGCTTCGAGTTAATTTTATGAGCATGCTGAAGAGTAAAATCTTCTGGGCAGGCATTATATTTTCTATTCTTCTTATCTACCTGAATGCGGATGCTTATAGCTTGAAAGTTAAGGAAGACTTTATAAGTACCATCACGTATAACTACACTATACCTGTAGCTATTATTGCCTGTGTGATTCCTTTTGTAGTTGGATCTGATTTTGATGGTGGAATTATCCGTAATAAGATCATGGCTGGATTAAGCAAAGGTCAGATTTATTTTGCCAATGTTATTTTATCCTTGTTTTGTTCAGTGGTTATTGCTGTTGTTTCCTTTGCGGGATGGACTATTGTTACATTAGGTAAAATTGGTCCTGAGAGATTTGGTAGATGGGTGAGTGACAGCAACTTTACGGGGACATTAATATCAGTATTTATTCATTTACTATGTGTTTTGGTTGCTATTAGTCTGATATCAACAGCCCTTACAGTTATTGGCGAGAACAAGGCCATTGCCATTGTCGGAATTCTTCTCGTTATTATGGTGGGCAATATAGTATCTGATGCCACAAGACGTTATGCAACTGATACTAATAAGGAAGATTTAGTTGGTTTCACGGATGATTTCGAGCCAATCATGAAGCCTAATCCATATTATGTACCAGAAGGAACACCCAAGAAATTTATGTATCAGCTTGTGGATTCTACGGACATCAGCGCGCAGCTTTATTATTCTCCGCTTGACTATGTAGTTGCGGATTCTCCTGAGCAAGTAAGAATTCCAGTTCGTTATGACATAGGTGTACTTGCTGATGGTGTTCTTGTATCAGTATTGGCCCTGGTCATTTTCAAACATAAGAATATTAAGTAAATGGTGATTTCTATGATTTGTCTTCTTAAAAATAATTTTTGTAGTCTTAAGCGTAACTGGGTTTACTGGCTGACATATGTAGTAGTGTTTTTATATCATTTTTTGTTGTGGACAGAAGGTGACATGTCTTATTATCGTTCTACCAGCAGTACGCCTTCCGATATTACAATGTGTATCATGTCACTCGCAATGATACTTATATTTTTGCTGGCTGCTGTTATTCCATTTATCGTAGGTACTGAATTTGATGGTGGAGTAATCCGTAATAAGATAATGGCAGGATTTTCAAAAATGAAACTCTATATGGCAACATGGATCACATGCCTTGTGGCTACTTTAGGACTTGTGATTTTCAATCTTATCATTACATTCATTATGTTCTGTATGGGCCAGGGAACCAAAAATGTAATCACTGTACTTGGATATTCCTATGTGTCATCAAGTGTTATTGGCTCAATTGTATTTCTTCTTGTGATAGCTATTGGTGTTATGAGTTTTTCCTGTGCAGTAACTTACGTTATTGGTAAGAAAGCTATAGCGATTATTGCTTGTATCATTATTGTCTATATTGGTGCTATTGATCCATTAGCACTTCGTGCGTACGCAGATGACAGTCCGGAGTATATCACATACATAGATTATGATACGGGAATCAAGAAAGAGGTACCTAATCAGTTTTATCTTCCGGCGGGTTCACCACTTAAGAAGGTCGTTATAGCTCTTGATAGTATGAATGTCTTTGAAACTGGTTTGATGATAGAAGAAGGATACAATTACGATATTATTTATATCTATGACGGTAAAGAAGTAAGTGGTAAAGATATTTCTGGAGATGAATATAAGAAGATGATGGAAGGCCAGTATGAAGAAAAATATGAATTCAGTCCAAGATATATCTGTGGCGCTCTTGCTTTCTCAGTTCTTACAACCGCTGGCGGAATAATCATCTTCAAAAAACGTAACATCAAGTGATAATATTTCTATATGGAAAACGCATTAATTCTGATTGTTGTTATTCTTGTAATTATCATTATTGCCCTTGTCATTAAGATAGGGGCAATTTATCGTGCTATGGATAGTCTCATCGATGAATACAAGAATGTTATCGAGACAGAGACTAACAATCAGATAAGAGTAAATACGTCAGACCGCCATATCAGAAAAACTGCCATCAGACTTAACGAAGAGCTTAAGGGCCTTCGTGAGGCCGGCATCAAATATAACCGCGGTAATAACGAGCTTAAGACAGCCATCGTCAATATTTCCCATGACCTGAGAACTCCGCTTACAGCTATTAGCGGTTATCTTGATCTTCTTGAAACAGAGGAAAAGTCCCCTGAGGTGGACAAATACATTAGCATTATCGCAGAGAGGGTAGAGGCTCTTAAGTCGCTGACAGAGGAGCTCTTTAAGTACTCTGTTGTTACCACCACGGTGGATGATTTCGCGCCCGTTAGCCTTAACCTTAACTCTGAACTTGAGCAGGCACTGGCGGGCCTTTATGGTGCTTTCGTGGACCGTGGCATAACTCCTGAGATTTCTATCCCGGAGGCGAAAGTGGTTCGCACCCTGGACCGTAAGAGCATCCAGAGAACTTTTTCTAACATTTTGAGCAATGCTCTAAAGTACTCCGACGGTGATCTTAAAGTGCGCCTCACTGAGGATGGCGTGATTACTTTTACTAACAGGGCAAGTGGTATCTCCGCTACCGATGTTGGAAAGCTTTTCAATCGATTCTTTACAGTGGAGTCCGCGCACCATTCTACCGGTCTTGGTCTGTCCATCGCCAAGCTCCTTACGGAGAAGAATGGAGGCAGCATCGAGGCTTCACTTGAGGACAATAACTTAGTAATAACATTAAAGTATTAAGGAGAAATATTATGGCTAGAGTGAATTTTGGCAGCAAGCCACTTATGTACCCAATGCCAGTACTTATCGTGGGCACCTACGATGAGAATGGCGTACCTGATGCAATGAATGCGGCGTGGGGAATTATCACAGACTTTGATGAGATTTCCATCAGTATGAGCTCTCACAAGACTACAGACAACATCGCTAAGACGGGTGCTTTCACAGTTAGTATCGCCACTGAGGACACGGTGGTTCCATGCGATTATGTTGGTATCGTGTCTGCGAATGATGTGCCAGATAAGTTTCAGCGTGCGGGTTTCCATGCCACCAAGAGTGAAATTGTTAATGCGCCGCTTATTGACGAGCTTCCAATGGCACTTGAGTGTAAGCTTCGTTCTTTTGAGAATGGCATCCTTATCGGTGAAATCGTTAACGTGAACGCCGACGAAAGTGTCCTCACCGAGGGCAAAATCGACCCTAAGAAGCTTAAGCCTATTGCTTATGATCCTGTAAATCACGATTATATGGGCCTTGGCGCGGTAGTTGGTAAGGCATTCAGTGACGGTAAGAAATTGAAGTGATTTTCACTCGAAAATCATTTAAAGGTAAATTTGTGGGAAATCTTCAATAAAAGTGAGGATACTGCAAATATTACAAATATTTTACAGCTCATTTTGTTGTAATGGTTTGAATATAGTTGTAAAATCTAACAGATGCTAAGTGGCATCATAACGTAATTATTAAATCCCTACGGGGATAATTAGGAGGAAAATAAACATGGCAGTTAAAGTTGCAATCAACGGTTTCGGTCGTATCGGTCGTCTTGCTTTCAGACAGATGTTCGGTGCTGAGGGTTATGAGGTAGTAGCTATCAACGATCTTACAAGCCCTAAGATGCTCGCTCACCTTTTGAAGTATGATTCCGCTCAGGGAACATATGCTCTTAAGGATACAGTAGTAGCTGGTGAGGACACAATCACAGTTGATGGTAAGACACTTAAGATTTACAAGGAGCCAGATGCTAACAATTGTCCTTGGGGCGAGCTCGGTGTAGACGTAGTTCTCGAGTGCTCCGGTTTCTATACATCTAAGGAGAAGGCACAGGCTCACATCAACGCTGGTGCTAAGAAGGTAGTTATCTCTGCTCCAGCAGGTAACGATCTCCCAACAATCG
>JAKSRI010000031.1 GCA_024403695.1 Saccharofermentans sp.
TCTGCTAATAAGGTGGGTTATGGTTCCTCTGCTGGTGGTTGTCTTGCAGTGGTGGCATCCAATATCCTAAGAGCTGGCCCTGGTCTCGGTGGTATTCTCCCGGCACAGAGCGACTACTTCCAGGCTGTTAAGGGTGGTGGACACGGTGACTATAAGAATATCGTTATCGCTCCAGCTTCCGTACAGGAGCTCTATGAGATGACAGTTGAGGCATTTAATCTCGCTGATAAGTATAGAATGCTCGCAATGATCATGGGTGATGGTACTCTTGGTCAGATGATGGAGCCTGTTGCTTTCCGTGATGTGGAGCCTATCGAGAAGATCGAGAAGCCATGGGCTGCAGTTGGTCGTGGTGGTAGAGAAGAGCACAACATGGTTACTTCTATCTACATCAATCCTGATGATCTCGAGGCAAAGAATAAGGAGCTCTCTGAGAAGTATGCTTACATCGAGGAGAATGAGGTTCGTTATGAGGAAATCGGCACAGATGATGCTGAGATTGTAATCGTTGCTTACTCTACATGTTCCAGAATTTGTAAGAACGTTATCAAGCAGGCTGCTGAGATGGGTATTAAGGTTGGTATGATTCGTCCTATCACACTTTGGCCATTCCCAAGCAAGGTTATCTCTGAGGTTGCTGATAAGCCAAATGTTAAGGCTTTCCTTGATGTTGAGCTTTCTTCAGGCCAGATGGTAGAGGACGTTCGTCTTGCTGTTCTTGGTAAGAAGCCAGTTCATTTCTATGGACGTAATGGTGGTAACCTTCCTACACAGAAGGAAATCCTTGAGCAGATTATCAAGATTCGTGAAGGAGGTAACGTATAATGGCAGTTGTTTTTGAACCAACAAAGGGCCTTACAAAGAAGCCTTTCCACTATTGTCCAGGTTGTACTCACGGTATTATCCACAGAATTATCGCTGAGTCTATGGTAGAGCTTGGTATTCTCGAGGATACAGTTTCTGTTGCTTCTGTAGGTTGTACATATAACAGTTATGAGTATTTCGCATGTGATGCAGTTCAGGCTGCTCACGGTAGAGCTCCAGCTGTAGCTACAGGTATTAAGAGATCCCTTAAGGATAAGGTTGTTTTCACATATCAGGGTGATGGAGACCTCGCTTCTATTGGTACTGCAGAGATTATTCACGCAGCAGCAAGAGGAGAGAAGATTACTACATTCTTCGTTAATAACGCTGTTTATGGTATGACTTCTGGTCAGATGGCTCCTACAACACTTTTGGGTCAGGTAACAACAACATCTCCATTCGGACGTGATGCTTCTTACCAGGGTTATCCAATCAACGTATCTGAGCTTATTTCTAACCTCACAGGTGCTGTATATGTAGAGCGTGTTTGCCTCACAGACTACAAGAACATCCAGAATGCTAAGAAGGCTGTTAAGAAGGCTCTTCAGATTCAGATGGCTGGTCTCGGCTTCACAATGGTAGAGTTCCTTTCTACATGTCCTACTAACTGGGGTAAGGAGCCAGTAGAGGCTATGGAGTGGCTTAAGGAGAAGATGATTCCTCAGTATCCACTCGGTTGCTTCAAGGGTGCTGATATCGACGTTAACAATCTCGCTAAGAAGGAGGAGGCTTAATATGATAGACTTTTCCGTAATTCTTGCAGGTTTTGGTGGTCAGGGTATCCTTTCTGCAGGTAAGATGCTTGCTGAGGCAGCTCTTTATGATGACCATGAAGTATCCTGGTTCCCATCTTATGGTCCAGAGATGCGTGGTGGTACAGCTAACTGTGGTGTAGTTATTTCTGATGAGCCAATTGGTTCTCCAGTAGTTAACGATGCTGACGTAGTAATGTGTCTTAATCTCCCATCAGCTGAGAAGTTCGAGTCTTCTATTAAGCCAGGTGGAATTCTTGTTATCGACTCATCACTTTTTGATTATGAGCCAACAAGATCTGACATTAAGTTCATTAAGATGCCAGCTTCCGATATTGCTACAGAGCTCGGCAACATGGCTTTTGCTACAATCTCTATGATTGGTTGTCTTGCTACAGCTACAGGATGCATTAAGAGAGACACATTCGAGTCTGCTCTTTATGAGATTCTCCCAGAGAGAAGACATAAGTTCATCCCTGGTAACATGGCTGCTTTCGACAAGGGTGCTGAGTACGCTAAGTAATATTGCTTGAATAGCCTGAAAGCGCCGCTTAATTGCAAATAAATCATTAACAAACGGCAGGATTATTAATATCCTGTCGTTTTTTTGCTCTTCAGGTGGTATTATAAAGAGAATTTAAGAAGGTTAAATGGGAGAATTCTGATGCGTACAACATCTAATATGCCAATTACACCAGAGTTGAAGAGACATCTTATTCATGATCTCGTGCCTTTCTGGCTTAACATGAGAGATGATGAGTTTGGTGGTTTCTATGGTTTCATGGATGCTAACCATGTTGTTGATAAGAAGGCGAATAAGGGTTGTATCCTTAACAGCCGAATTCTCTGGTTCTTTTCCAATGTATATCAGCTTTGTATGGATGGTCTTCTTAGTGAGTCTAAGCTTCAGGATGAAGGCTATTCATCTTTGGATGTTCTCGAGAGTGCTAGACATGCTTTCTCTTATCTTAAAGAAAAGTTCTATGATCAGGAGAACGGTGGTGTTTACTGGTCAGTAACATATGATGGTCAGATTGCTGATTCTACTAAGCATACATATAACTTGGCATTCACAATTTATGCCCTCGTTGCATACTATCACCAGAGCAGTGACGAAGAGGCTATGAAGATTGCTCGTAAGATTAAGAATACAATCGAGCTTAACTGTAAGGATGAGATTGGTTATCTTGAGGAGTTCACAGTTGATTTCCAGCCACTTGTTAATGAGAAGACTTCTGAGAATGGTGTAACTGCTTATCGTTCCACTAATACACTTATTAACGTTATGCAGGCTTATTCCTCTTTGTACAGAGAAGGTATCGACCTTCCATTCAGGGAGAAGGTAGTTGCAGTATACGATACATTCGAGAATTACGTATATAATCCAGACCTTGGTCGTCAGGAGATGTTCTTTGATAAGAACTTTAATTCGATTATTGATTTGAGTAGTTTTGGTCACGATATCGAGGTTTCTTGGTTCATCGAGAGACTTTGTAAGACTTTACATGATGAGAATCTCTCTAAGAGAATGAGCTTCTATTCAGATGTTCTTTCTGAGCAGGTTTATAACAATGGATTTGATGGCAGATCTGTTGCTCTCGAGTGTGAGAATGGCGTTATGAGTGAGCGCAGACACTGGTGGGTACAGGCTGAGGCTATGCTCGGATTCCTTAATACTTATCTGAAGCATCCTGAGCAGACTCATTACTATGATGCAGTTCGTTCTATCTGGAATTTTGTTAAAGAATATATGATTCACGGAACTCATCCAGCTGAGTGGTACTTTGAGGTGTCACAGGATGGCGTGCCTAATATGAATGAGCCTCTCGTATGTGAGTGGAAGTGCCCATATCATGTAGGTCGAATGTGTATCGAGTTCATTAGAATTCAGGAATCACACGCTGAAGATATCTGATAGTTGTTATTGTTGTTAAGAGCGCCCTGGATGTAGATTCAGGGCGTTTTTTATTGGTTGTTTTATATGGGGAATGTCAGAATTGCCAGTTGCCTCGTCAGTTTGCTGTTAAAATGACGAGCTTACTGGCAATATCGTTGATATAAAAGTTAGATTGCCAGTTGCAGCGTCATTTTTGTGCAAAATTGACGAGCTCACTGGCAATTTTACACTCGGATACAGTAACATACAGCACCGGGTAAAATTGCCATCGCGGCAGAATTAATATTGTTCGTTGTTCGCTTCTATACAAATGTTAAGTGTTTGTAAAATTGCACAAAAACTTTGTCAAAACAAAGTTGTTTTTAGTAAAAATAGTTGGTAAATTGACGCGCATATATTATAATTAATTCTGTATAAAAAGGTATTGTTCGGAGGCTGACAAATGGATCACGCTTATTTGTTCAATCGTGGTGAAGACTTCATGGTCTATAACTACTTGGGCGCTCATCCAACTAAGGATGATGAAGGTAATTCAGGTTTTGTTTTCAGAGTCTGGGCTCCTAAGGCTATTTCCGTTAGCGTAATTGGTGATTTCAATGAATGGGATTCCTATGCTAATGAGATGCATAAGGTAGGAGAGACAGGTATCTGGGAAACAACTATTATTGGTGCTAATCAATGGGATAGATATAAGTATCGCGTTCTTGGTGCTGATCGCAGAATCTATGAGAAGGGTGACCCATATGCTAGACACTTTGAGACTAGACCTAATAATGCGTCTATTCTCTATGACCCTAATGACTATCAGTGGAGTGATGGCGAATTCAGAAAGAATCAGAAGGATGCCCTCGTTGCACAGCCTATAAATATTTACGAGATTCACCTCGGATCATGGCGTAGACATAAGGATGGCAACTTCTTCAACTATCGTGAGATTGGTCTTGACCTCGTTGATTACTGTAAAAAGATGCACTACACACACGTAGAGCTTATGCCAATGCTTGAGCATCCACTTGATGCTTCCTGGGGTTATCAGGTAACTGGTTATTACGCAGTAACTAGCCGTTTCGGAACACCTGCTGACTTTAAGTACATGATCGATATCCTTCACCAGAATGGTATCTCTGTAATCGTTGACTGGGTTCCAGCTCATTTCCCTAAGAACCTTGAGGGTCTTGTAAGATTTGACGGTACACCTTGTTATGAGTACGGTGACCCAAGAATCGGTGAGCACAGAGAGTGGGGTACATACGTATTCGATTACTCTAAGGCAGAGGTTCTCTCATTCCTTATCTCAAATGCAGTGTTCTGGATTGATGAGTTCCATATCGATGGACTTCGTGTAGACGCTGTAAGCTCCATGCTTTACAGAGACTATGGCAGACAGAACTACATTCCTAACCAGTATGGTGGAAATGAGAACCTTGAGGCAATCGAGTTCTTCAAGAAACTTAACTCCACAATCCGCACTAACTATCCATCCGTAATGATGATTGCTGAGGAGTCCACTGCTTTCGCTAAGATTTCTCACCCAGTAGAGGATGGTGGTCTCGGTTTCACACACAAGTGGAACATGGGTTGGATGCACGACACATTGGATTATTTCTCCACAGACTCTTATGCAAGAGGATGGCATCACGATCAGTTCTGCTTCTCCATGATGTACGCATTCTCTGAGAATTACGTGCTCAGCCTCTCACACGATGAGGTAGTTCACGGTAAGTATTCTCTCATCAATAAGATGCCTGGTGATATCTGGCGTAAGTTCGCTTCGCTTAGAACACTTTTCTTGTATCAGATGTCTCATCCAGGTGCGAAGCTTAACTTCATGGGCGCTGAGTTCGGTCAGTTCATTGAGTGGAGATTCTACGAGGAGCTCGAGTGGTTCATGCTTGACTATGAGTCACACAGACTCTTGCAGGATTACTGCTCCAAGCTCAATGGTTTCTATATCGAACATCCACAGCTTTGGATCGATGACCACACATGGGCAGGATTCGAGTGGATTGACGCTTCTGACACTACAAATAACGTTTTCATCTATGCTCGTAAGAGTCCTAACCCTAAGGAGAACGATATTTACGTAACTCTTAACATGGTTCCACAGCCACTTGAGGAGTATAAGATCCCTGTTTATGAGGCTGGTACATACAAGATTGTTATGAATACAGATGATATGGCTTACGGCGGTAGCGGATACCCAACAGGTACTGATATCAACGGTTGCGTAGAGGCGATTGAGGAGCCATATAACGGTAAGCCTTACCACATCAGTATTAATATTCCACCACTTGCTGGTCTTTACCTCATTAAGGTAGCTGACCCTAAGCCTAAGAAGGTGGAGAAGAAGGCGGCTAAGGCGCCAGCGAAAGCTAAGGCGCCAGCGAAAGCAAAGGCACCTGCAAAGGCAGCAAAGAAAGTCGAGCCTAAGGCAGCACTTAAGGAAGTGATTAAGGCAAAGACTTTGGAGGCAGCTGAAGTAACAGCTCCAGCACCTGCTAAGGAGCCAGCGAAAGCCAAGGCTCCTGCCAAGAAGGCACCAGCTAAGACAACAAAAAAGACTGAGCCTAAGGCGGCACTTAAAAAGGTAATCAAGGCAAAGACAGCAGAAGCAATTAAAGCAACTGAGAAGCCTGATAAAAAATAAAAAATAAAAATTGAAATATATTGGAGGTATCAATTATGTCTAAAACGGATGTCGTTGCGATGATCCTTGCAGGAGGACAGGGAGCAAGACTTGGTGTATTGACAAAGAAGGTTGCTAAGCCAGCGGTTCCTTTTGGAAGCCGTTACAGAATCATCGATTTCCCTTTGTCAAACTGTGTAAACTCAGGTATTGAGATTGTTGGTGTACTTTCACAGTATCAGCCACTTGCACTTAATACTTATGTAGGTAATGGTCATCCATGGGATCTCGATCGTAACAATGCAGGTGCGTATATTCTTCCACCTTATCAGAAGTCTGGTAAGAGTGACTGGTATAAGGGTACAGCTAACGCTATTTACCAGAATAAGGATTTTATCGATGATAACAATCCTAAGTATGTAGTTATCCTTTCTGGTGACCACATTTATAAGATGGATTATGCTGATATGCTTAAGTCACACATCGAGAGAGGTGCTGATGCTACAGTAGCTGTTTACGAAGTACCATGGGAGGAGGCTCCACGTTTTGGTATTCTCAATACTAACGAGGATGATTCCATCTATGAGTTCGAAGAGAAGCCAAAGCAGCCTAAGAGTAATCTCGCTTCAATGGGTGTATATATCTTTACATGGGATGTATTGAGAGAAGCACTTATTGCAGATGAGGCTGATGAGAACTCTGAGAATGACTTTGGTAAGAATATTATTCCTATGCTTCTCGGCGGTGGAAAGAAGCTTTTCGCTTACAGATTCGCTGGTTACTGGAAGGATGTAGGAACAATCTCATCTCTCTGGGAGACTAACATGGATATCCTTGATAAGCCTGAGGATATTAACCTCGTTGACCGTTCCTGGAAGATTTTCTCACGTAACCCAGTTAAGCCATCACACTTCATCGGTAAGGATGGTTCCGTAAAGGATTCCGCTCTTACAGATGGTTGTAGAATCCATGGTGAGGTTGTCCATTCTGTTCTTTCTGAGTCCGTTATCGTTGAGAAGGGCGCATTTGTTAAGGATTGTGTATTGCTTCCTGGTGTAGTTGTTAAGGAAGGCGCACACATTGAGCGTTGTATCGTAGATTTCGGAACAGTAATCGGAAAGAATGTTAAGGCTGGTCCTACAATCGAAGGCGAAGGCCCATACACAAATCATAAGATTTGTTCACAGGGAATCACAGTGTTTGAGCGTGGCCTTGTAATTAAGGATGATGTAGTAATTCCTGGCAACAGCATGATCGATTCAGATGTAGAAGTTTCTGATGAAGATAATGTAATTGCAAGCACATTCAGAGTATAAGGTACGGAGGGAAATATAATGTTCAATAATGCAATGGGCCTTATCTTGGCCGACAACAAAAAGATTTCACTTGGTGAGCTTACAGGACCTCGTGCTTTGTCTGCTGTACCATTTGCAGGTAGATACAGAATCATCGACTTTATGCTTAGTAACATGGTTAACTCCGGTATTAAGAACGTAGGTGTTCTTACATACAACAAGTATAAGTCCCTGATGGACCACCTCGGAACAGGTGCTGCATGGTCCCTTGACCGTAAGAACGATGGTCTTCATATCTTGCCACCATATGTAAACTCTGAGGTTACTAATGTAAATGGTGACGAAGAGCTCGCTGGTATCCTTGACTTCCTTAAGACATCACGTACAACTTATGTAATTGTTGCTAACTCAAATGTTGTTCTTAATACAACTTTCGATGACATGATTGCTGCACATGAGAAGTCTGGTGCTGATCTTACAGTTATGTATAACAGAGATGCTAATAAGTGTGGTTCACCATGCTACATCATTGATTGTGATGAGAATGGTTTTGTAAAGGATATGCTTTACAATCCTCAGAAGGCATCTTCTAACAAGAGCTCTCTCGGTATCATTTGCTTGAGAAGAGATATGCTCGTTGATATCATCTCTAAGCAGATGTCTCATGGTACATCTCACTTCGGTATTCACTCCATGGTTAAGATGTTTGATGAGATTAAGGTTTATGCATATGAGTATGCAGGAACAGCACTCAGAATCAACAACGTTCAGGCTTACTTTAAGGCTTCCATGAGCCTTCTCGATGAGAATGTTCGTGATGACCTCTTCTGGAGTGGAGAGCCAATCTATACAAAGGTTAAGGATGAGGCTCCAACACTTTATATTGATGGATCTAGCGTTAACAATACAATCGTTTCCGATGGTTGTAGAATCTATGGTCAGATTGAGAATTCTGTTATCTTCCGTGGAGTTACAGTATCTAAGAATACAACTATTAAGAACTGTGTATTGATGCAGGACGTTCATATTTCAGAGAACTGTCACCTTGAGAATGTAATTCTTGATAAGAATTCCTTCGTTCGTCCAGGTGTAAGACTTGTAGGACATTCTGATTATCCTGTAGTAATTGGTAAGGGAGCTGGAATTTAATTATGGATAAGATTAAAGTTTTATTTGCATCATCTGAGGTTAGCCCATTTGTTAAGGTTGGAGGTCTTGCTGACGTAGTTGGCGCACTTCCAGTAGAGCTTAACAAGCAGGGTGTAGATGCGAGAGTAATTCTTCCTCTTTATAGAAAGATTAAGATTAAGTACAACGAAGAACTCAAGTTCCTTGGTTGGAAGATGGTTCACATGGGTTGGAGATCTCTTTATGCAGGTCTCTTCTCCCTTGAGAAGAATGGCGTAACATTCTATTTCGTAGATAATGAGTACTACTTCAACTTTGATCAGGTTTATGTAGAGTATGTATTCGATATTGAGAGATACTGCTTCTATCAGAGAGCTGTACTCGATTTCATGGGCGACTTCATGGGATTCGAGCCAAACGTTCTCCACTGTAACGACTGGCAAACAGGTATGATGCCAATGCTTCTCGATGCACACTTCAAGAAGCACGGATATCACACAGATGTTCAGACTGTATTTACTATTCATAACCTTAAGTATCAGGGTGTTCATGCTACAGATGTAGTAAGAGAGATGCTCGACCTTCCTGATGAGTATTTGAGAGACGATTTCTGTATCAAGGATCGTGCTATCAACTTCATGAAGGCTGGTATTGTTTACTCTAACTCTGTAACAACAGTATCTCCTACATATGCTTATGAGATTATGACTGACTACTATGGTGAGGGTCTTAACTATACTCTCCAGAGATATGCTTATAAGGTATCCGGTATCATCAATGGTATTAATGACCTTGAGTATGATCCATCTACTGATGACAAGATTCCAGCTAAGTACGATATCACTAACTACAAGGAAGGTAAGGCAATCTGTAAGAAGAGCCTCCAGGAGCAGCTTAACCTCGAGGTTAACCCAGGTGCTCCACTTTGTGTAATGATTTCACGTCTCGTAGATCAGAAGGGTCTTGACCTTCTCCTTTACGTTCTCGACGAGATGCTCTTTGACGGTATGCAGGTAGTTATCCTTGGTACTGGTGATCCTTACTATGAGCGCGCACTCGTTGAGATTGCTAACCGTAACCCTGGTAAGATGTGCGCTTGTATCGATTTCGACGGCGCTCTCGCACACACAATGTATGCTGCAGCAGATATCTTCCTTATGCCATCTCTCTTTGAGCCATGCGGACTTTCACAGCTCGTTTCCATGGCTTATGGTACAGTTCCAGTAGTAAGAGAGACAGGTGGTCTTAAGGATACAGTTCAGCCATATAACGAGTTTACTGGTGAGGGTAATGGTTTCTCATTTGCTAACATTAACGCACATGAGTTCCTCTTCATCACAAAGTATGCTTGTGACCTCTACAGAAACCACAAGGATATCTGGGAGAAGATTATTGAGGCTGGCATGAAGGGTGACTATTCATGGACAAAGAGTGCATCTGAGTATGCAGGTCTTTACTCACTCATCACAGGTATGCCACTCGAGGAGGCTAAGCCAGCACCTGCAGCAGTTGAGGTTCCACTCGACGCTCCTGTAGTTGAGGCTCCAGCTAAGAAGGCTCCTGCAAAGAAGCCAGCAGCAAAGAAAGCACCTGCTAAGAAGGCAGCTGCTAAGGCTGATGAGAAGAAGCCAGCTGCAAAGAAAGCTCCAGCAAAGAAAACAGCTGCAAAGACAGCTAAGAAAGCTGAGGATAAGAAGTAATATATGTTCTTACACGCATCCAGGTCCCTTAAGTATAGGAACCCATTTGGTGCTCAGCCTGTAGATTCCAGGGTGAATATCATTTTTGATACACCATTAGATGCACAGAACGTTACCCTTTGTTATACATATGGCCTTTATGGTATGACATACCATGAAGAGCCTATGTGTCTCAAAGATAAGAAGACAGACCATAAGAAGTTCGAGGTTAATATTATGTTGCCTCACGAGCCTGGTCTGCTTTTTTATTGGTTCCGTTTCAGATTGCCTAGAGGTAGTGAGTACTTTCCACGAGAGTTTTATGATGTAACATCCGGTGACTATGAGGATTACACAGTCCTTTATTATGTTGCTGAGAGCGATACTAAGGAGGGAACAGGTAAGATTTTTAACGTTCCTCCTAAGGTTGGTGCAGATGAGGATAAGTATCCTTATGCATGGCAGATAACTACTTATGAGAAGGGCTTTGTGACACCAGACAAGATGAAGGGCTCTATGATTTATCAGATTTTCCCTGATAGATTCGCTAGGGATAAGAAGTTCAAGTTCACAGAACTTATCAGCGCATCTCCACGTGAGGAGAGAGTTTATCACGAGGACTGGTATGATGACGTTGATATTTACGGAAAGCCTTCTACAGGTTATCTGGCATGTGACTTTTTTGGTGGCTCTTTGAGGGGAATTGTAGAGCGACTTGATTATATTAAGTCTTTGGGTATCGATATCATTTACCTTAATCCAATCTTCGAGGCGAGATCATCTCATCGATATGACACAGCCGATTATCTGAAAGTGGATCCAATTCTTGGTGGTAATGAGGCCTTCGATGAGCTTCAGAAAGCATGCAAGAAGAAGGGTATCTCTATCATTATTGATGGTGTATTCAGTCACACAGGTGCTGACAGCAGATACTTTAATAAGTTCGACAGATATGACGGCACAGGCGCATATCGTTCTTATCTTACAGGTGAGGAGAGTAAGTATCGTTCATGGTACAACTTCTACCACGATGAGAATGGCCAAGTTACTTATGATTCCTGGTGGGGATTCCCAGATTTGCCAAATGTTGACGAGAATAACCTTAGCTATCGCCAGTTTATCTTCGGTAAGGATGGCGTAGTTGATACCTGGACACGTCGTGGTGCTTCCGGTATCAGACTTGATGTATCAGATGAGCTCCCTGATGGATTTATCCGTCAGATGCGTGACACACTTAAGGCCGACACTAACGGCGAGGGAATTCTCGTTGGTGAGGTTTGGGAGGATGCTTCCAATAAGTGTAGTTATGGTTCCTACCGTGACTTCATGCTCGGCAGAACACATGACTCTGTAATGGGTTACACATTCCGTAAGGAGGTTCTGGACTTCCTTTGTGGTTACATTAGTGCGGAAGTGCTCGACAGCAGACTTGAGGGTTACCGTGAGAGATATCCAGCACAGGCTTATTACTCCATCATGAATCTTGTGTCATCCCATGACGTGCCACGTGCACTTACCATGCTCAGTAAGCCACAGGATTTTGATAACAGGGAACAGCAGCAGAAGATTAAGGTGCCAGAGGAGATTTTCGATCAGTGCTCTAATCTTTCCACACTGGCGTATGCGCTTCAGGTGGGTTACATCGGTGCGTGCTGCCTCTATTATGGCGACGAAATTCTCATGGAGGGTTACAAGGACCCATTTAACAGAAGAACTTACCCATGGGATATGGTTACAAAGCGTCAGCAGGATCACCTCGAGACTATCCAGAAGCTTGCCTCTGTTCGCGTTAACAACCAGGTAATGCGTACTGGTTATTACCAGACACTTCTGGCTTGTGACGGAAGTTTTGCTTTCGAGCGCGCCCTTAAGGACGGCAAGGATTACTTTGGCAAGGATGCTACTGGTAGTAAGCGCGTGGTGGTGGTTATTAACAGAAGCAGTGAACGAAAGCACTACAAGGTCGAGGTGGGTGCCTGCGCTAAGTGCACTGAACTTAAGACTGCAACAGGAAATGTTCTTAGTGACGTAATCGTTTACGCAGCTGAGGACCAGGCTTATAAGTTTACTTTGGAGCCAAATAGTCCGGTATTTATTGTTTATTAAAATATTTGTATAATATCTTAAATATTTTTGTTAGGAGAGAGAACTATGTCTGAGAATGCTTTTAGCGAGGCGCTAAATAACATAGAAGCAGCTAAGACAGTGGATATTACAGATACAAAATGTCCTAACTGTGGTGCTACTGTAAAGTACGATCCTGCGACTTTGTCCATGAGCTGCGAATTCTGTGGTTATACCAAATCACTTCCTAAGCCAGAAGAGTCTAAGGAAATTGAGGAGATTGATTTTAATTCTTATAAATTAAAGGGCGGACAGAGCTGGGGTACAGCTAAGAAGAGTCTTGTTTGTCAGCAGTGCGGCGCTGAGTCTATTTACGATGAGGCTGAGACTGCTGCTAACTGTCCATTCTGTGGTTCCACAAGCGTAATGCCTGTAGACGATAAGGAAGATGTAATGGCTCCTGGTGGAGTAGTTCCATTCGAGGTTGATAAGAAGAAGGCTGAGCAGCTCTTTAAGAGTTGGATTGGCGGCAAGTGGTTCGTACCTAATGAGGCTAAGAAGGTATGTGAGGCTAAGAACTTCAATGGTATTTATCTTCCATACTTCACATATGACTCTGATACAACATCTTCTTATAATGCGAAGCTCGGTTTTGACAGAAGAGTTAAGAGGGGAGACCACTACGAGACAGTAACTGACTGGCGTAACTATTCAGGTATCTACGAAGAGTTTATTGATGACATGACAATTTATGCATCAACTAAGACTACAGATCCTAATATTAAGAGTGTATCTACTTTTGATTTTAAGAAGCTTCGTACATACTCACCTGAGTTTGTTGCAGGTTTTGCAGCTGAGAGATATACATTAGGTCTTGAGAATGGTTGGACACAGGCTAAGGTTAAGATTCAGTCACTTCTTAAGAATCATCTCGGATCTAAGCTTAGAAAGCAGTACCATGCAGATAAGGTAGGAACAATTAATTTGTCCACATCTTATGACAATATTACTTTTAAGTATGTACTTGCTCCAATCTGGCTCGCGAACTTTAAGTTCAGAGATAAGGTATATAACTTTGCTATTAATGGTCAGACAGGTAAGGTTGCTGGTAAGGCTCCATTGTCACCTTGGAAGATTGCTTTGGCTATCCTTATCGGTATCCTTTGTCTTATCCTTGCTTGGATGCTTATGGACTAATTGTTAACGGCGTTTACAATTCATTAATAATAAAAGGCGAGAAATTTGTATTTCTCGCTTTTTTTTGATATTATTTACCTAGAGATGTAAAAAATCTCTGAGAAATAGGGTGGTTTTTGTTGTGGTTATGGCAAAAAATGGCGGTTTTTGTAGAAAATATACAATAAAATTTTATTTTATTCGATAAATTGTGTTTATAAACCGTTTACAATTGTGTCATAAATGTGTATAGTAACGAAGTAAACTGATTTAATATAAATGTAATAAATTAATTTTTGGAATACGAGGTAGGAGAGTTATGAGAAACGACTTTAAGAGATTGATAGCTTTCGTAGCAATGATCGCTATCGTAGTAAGTTCAGTTTTGACTTATCATTCATTCGCTGGTGAAGCTCCATTGTCTCTCGGTGCTGCTAAGAATTTTAGCGTATTCGTAGAGGGTGATTTCACAGCAACAGCTGCTGACTGTGAGGGTAACCTCGCTGCAGGTGGTAACGTACAGGCACCTGGTAGCTATAGCATTGGTATTGATGCTGATAATCTCGCAGTAGTTGGTGGTACACATACTGAGTTCAATAAGGAGGTTGTTGTTAAGACTCCTTCTGAGGCTGGTATCGATATGGCAGCAGAGTTTGCTAACTTGCGTGCTACATCTAATAAGCTTGCTCAGTTCCCAGTAAACGGTGAAGTTACAAAGAATCAGTGGAATGATGAAATTTATTTCACAGGTACAGATGATCAGATTAACGTTTTCACACTCACAGCTTCTGAATGGAATTCTTATGTAGGTGGCGACGGACGTGCTTGCGTTATTATCGATGCACCTTCATCTTCTACAATCTTGATTAATATCGTTGGTACAGGCCTTGAGACAATCCCAGTAAACTGTGGTTGCAGATGGAATGGCGCTGCTGTTACTAACGGTTCTGCTAATAACTCCAAGATTCTTTGGAATATTCCTGGCGGAAACAATATCGCTGTTGCTTCCAGCATGGGTTGCTTGCTTGCTCCTAACTCAAATATTTCAGCAATGGGTGGTTATTCCAACGATCACTTCGAGGGTCAGGTTATTGCTAAGTCTTATTCAGGTAACACAGAGTTTGGTTGCCAGACATTCAAGGGTACTCTTGTTCCTCCTACAGTAGAGGAGCCAACACCAGAGCCTACACCAGAGCCAACAGAGGAGCCAACTCCTACTCCAACAGAGGAGCCAACACCAGCTCCAACAGTAGAGCCAACTCCAGCTCCAGTAGTTCCTACAGAGGATCCTACTCCAGCACCAACAGCTGAGCCAACACCAGAGCCAACAGTAGAGCCAACACCAGCTCCAACAGCTGAGCCTACACCAGCTCCTACAGCTGAGCCAACTCCAGCTCCAACAGCTGAGCCAACTCCAAAGCCAACAGTTGCTCCTACACCAAAGCCAACAGTTGCTCCTACACCTAAGCCAACTGTAGCTCCTACACCAAAGCCAACAGTAGCACCTACTCCAAAGCCAACAGTAGTTCCTGTAGTACCTACAGTTGTTCCAACAGTAGAGCCAACACCAGTTGTACCTACAACAGCTCCAACAGTAGAGCCAACACCAGTAGTTCCTACAACAGATCCTACAGTAGAGCCAACACCAGTTGTACCTACAACAGATCCTACAGTAGAGCCAACACCAGTTGTTCCTACTACAGATCCTACAGAGGAGCCAACTCCAACTCCAACAGAGGAGCCAACAGCTACTCCAACAGCTACACCTACACCAGAGCTTACAAAGATTCCTTCTTCTGGCGTAGTTACAAATCCAGATGGATCTAAGGGTGTATCTGATCAGTACAAGAAGGTTCTCGGTGCTGGTAGACATAAGGTTATCGTTACAGATCCAGATGGATCCGAGCATGAAGAGGTTATCGAAGTAACTAAGCTCGAGATGGCAGTAGCTACAGGTGAGTCTGCAGTATCTGTTACAGCAATCGCAGCTATCGCACTCTTCTTTATCGCTGGTTGCATCTTCATCTCCAGAATTGGTAAGAACGAAGACTAATCTTTAATTAAGATTCTGATTATCAAAGCCGTTTCACTGTCAAGGTGAAGCGGCTTTTTTCAGACTTATTTGAAAAAAGTTTGTTTTAGTCTGAAAAATTCAGACTTATATAAAAATTTTCGTATAGAGCTGAAAAATTCAGACTTATATGGAAAAATTTATATAGGTCTGAAATTCGGCACGATTATAGGCATATCGCACTCAGAAAATTTGATAAAAACAACCTGCCAACATATAATATGACGGTACAAAATTTCAAAGGTGTAAATTAGCGTATGATTACTAAGTTTTTAATGGGAAATGAGGCTATCGCCCTTGGTGCTATGGCAGCAGGCGTTAATCTGGTATCGGGATATCCAGGAACTCCATCTACTGAGGTCTTAGAGACAATCGCCAAGGAGAATGATGGCTCTATTTATGTTGAGTGGTCAGTAAATGAGAAGGCTGGCCTTGAGGTTGCTGCGGGAGCATCCTACAGCGGTGCCAGAACAATGGTAACTATGAAGCAGGTGGGACTTAATGTAGCATCTGATCCACTCATGAGCCTTGAGTATGTTGGCATTAAGGGTGGAATGGTAATTATGGTTGCTGATGATCCAGGCCCTATTTCGTCACAGACTGAGCAGGACACCAGAACTTTCGCACAGTTCTCCAAGGTTCCTTGCTTTGACCCAACGTCTGCGCAGGAAGCATATGACATGATTCAGGAGGCTTTCGAGTACTCTGAGAAGTATGGCACTCCTGTGTTCTTCAGACCAACTACAAGGGTTTGCCACGCCTATGCTTCAGTGGAGATTAAGGACGAGTTCGATTATTACGTGAACATTCCAGAAGGGTTCGTGAAGGACTCCAGCAGATGGGTTATTTTCCCACGCCTTTCTAATATTAATCACGCTAAGATTGAGAAGCGTAACATGGAGTTGGCGGATGATTTCTCGTCTTATAGTCGCAATGCCATCATTAAAGGTAGCGGCCTCACAAAGGCTATCGCCACACATGGCATCAGCTTCGCGCACACAGCGGAGACTTTGACAAAACTGGAGAAGAAGCCTGACGTTCTGAAGGTGGCGACTCCATTCCCATTCCCAGAGAAGCTGGCACTGGAGTTCCTGCAGGGCAAGGATGAGGTTCTCTGTATCGAGGAACTTGATCCTGTTATCGAGCGTGCACTTCTGGTGGTGGCAGGTAAGTATAACCTGAACGTGAAGATTAGGGGTAAGCTCGACCAGACAATTCAGCTCTCAGGCGAGAATTCCAGAGATTCTATAGACGCAGATATTAGATATTTCCTGGGACTTTATATGCAAGATCTTGAATTGCCAAACACACCAGAGCTCCCAGTGAGACCTCCTGTGTTGTGTGCGGGCTGTCCTCACAGAGCGTCTTTCTATGCGGTTAAGAAAGCAATGAAGGGCCAGGAGTCCCTGTTCGCAGGTGACATCGGCTGCTACACACTTGGAAATGCCATGCCACTTGATATGGTGGACACATGCCTTTGTATGGGTGCGGGCGTGAACATCACTCAGGGTGTGGGCAGAGTTAAGCCGGATACGAAATGTTTTGCTTTCGTGGGCGACTCCACTTTCTTCGCGTCAGCTATCACTGGCGTTGTAAATGCGGTTTATAACCAGGCGGAGATGACTTTGGTTGTTCTCGATAATTCCACAACGGCCATGACGGGCCACCAGCCTCATCCAGGTACAGGTAAGACAATGATGGGCGATTTCACACAGAAGCTCGACATCGAGCAGGTGCTTCGCGGATGTGGCGTAGAAGTGGTGGAGCATGTTAATCCACTGGAGCTCGACAACGCGGTTGATACTGTTAAGAAAGTGGCTAACATGCCTGGCGTGAAAGCGATTATTTTCGAGTCACCTTGCTGCGTGCTCTTTAAGCCAGAGAAGCCATATTCTGTGTGTGGCGAGAAGTGCATCGATTGCCGCAAGTGCATCAAGGAAATCGGCTGCCCAGGACTTGTAGTGATGGACGGCAAAGTAACTGTGGACGAGTCACTGTGTAATGGCTGCGGACTTTGCGCACAGATTTGTCCTACTAAGGCAATCGAGAAGAAGTGAGGATGAGACTATGAGTGTAAATATTGTTTTGTGCGGTGTTGGTGGTCAGGGTACAGTTCTTGCTTCTAAGCTGACTGCGGCGGCTGCCATGAAGAAGGGAATCGCTGTTAAGTCTGCTGAGACTATCGGTATGGCTCAGCGCGGAGGTAGCGTTTTCAGTCATTTGAGAGTTGGTGAGGATGCCCTCACTCCAATGATTAAGTCAGGCGAGGCGGATCTTATTATCGGCTTCGAGCCTGCTGAGACAGTTAGAATGATGCCATTTCTTAGGAAGGGTGGTGCGGTAATTACTTCTGACAGACCTGTAATGCCTGTAACTGCTGCTCTTAAGGGTTCTGATTATAGCGGTGCCGAGATGGTGGATTATTTACGCCAGCTGGAGGCCAAGGGCGATATCAGCCGCCTTGTTATTGTAGATACAGAGAAGGCGTCAATGGATGTTGGTTCTCCAAAGGCTGTTAACATGATCCTTCTGGGTGCGGCTGCCAGAGCTGGTATGCTGGGTGAGATCAGCATCGAAGATATCCGCGAGGCCATGATCGCCAAGGTTAAGCCACAGTTCGTGGAAATGAATAACAAAGCACTGGAGTATGTTGAGATCTAATGGGTAAGAAAAATCTGGCAGTAATTTATATCATCGCGGCGGGCGTTCTGTGGGGCTGCATTGGCCTGTTCGTGCGCACTCTGAATGGCTGGGGCATAAGTTCCATGGAACTGGTTGCCCTGAGGTCTTTTGTAACCGCGATCATTATGTTTTTCGTGCTGCTTATTAAGGACAGAAAGCTCCTTAAAATTAAGCTAAAGCACCTGTGGTGTTTTATCGGCACGGGCATCCTGTCAGTGAATTTCTTCAATTTCTGCTACTTTAAGACAATTACTCTGGCGTCACTTTCAGTGGCGGCGGTTCTGCTTTATACAGCGCCTGCCATCGTTATGGTGCTGTCCTTTTTCCTTTTCCGCGAGAAGTTCACTAAACGTAAGGTTATCTCCCTCGTCATGACCTTCGTGGGATGCGCTTTCGTAACCGGCCTTATTGGCTCGAAAGTGTCCATGACGCCAATGAGCATCCTGACTGGACTTGGTGCGGGCCTGGGTTATGCGCTTTATTCCATCTTCAGCAGATACGCCATCGAGAGGGGATACGGCTCCTTCACAATTACGTTTTATACTTTCCTTATCGCGGCCATCGGTTCGCTGTTCATCTCAGATGCCAAGGCAACCGTTATGGCGGCAACGGTAAGCCCTAAGTGCATTCTCATCAGTGTAGGATTCGGTATCGTGAGCACGGTGCTTCCTTATCTCTTCTACACAGCAGGACTTAAGGAAGTTGAGAATGGCAAGGCGTCCATCATTGTATCTGTGGAGCCTGTGACTGCGACAATCCTCGGCCTGATCGTGTTCAGCGAGCCATTTACATTTAATGGTATAATCGGAATTGTATTGGTAATTGCAGCACTTGTTATTTGTAATATTGAGGGAAAGAAAAATGAGAATTCTAGTAATTGACAGCCAGGGCGGCGGCATCGGTAAGCAGGTAATCGCGGCTATTAAGAAGAATAATCCTGATCATGAGATTACTGCGGTAGGAACTAACAGTGCAGCTACTGCCAACATGCTTAAGGCTGGCGCAGATCACGGTGCGACAGGCGAGAACGCTGTGGTCGTGGGATGTCGTAATAATGACATTATCGTTGGACCTATCGGCATCGTTATTGCTGATGCCCTCTATGGCGAGGTAACTCCTAAGATGGCGCAGGCGGTGGGCCAGAGTTCAGCAAAAAGAATTCTTATTCCTATTAATCACTGTGACAACACTATTGTTGGTGTAAGCGATTATTCCATCGGCAAATTGGTTGATGAGGTAGTTGCGTCAATAAACGACATTAAGTTATAATCTATCTATCGTTAGCACGAAGCTGACATTGATGCACAGAAGTGTATCGTTAAAAAGTGATTAACAGATATGTATACACACGGAGGTATGCGCAGCTCGTGAATGAGTTTTTGGCGCGCCTCTTTTTGTTTATCTGAATTTTAATAAATATATATTGGGAGGGTCATTTTTATGGCATGTTTTGTTGCACCACTTACAGAGGCAATCGTAACAACAGTAGCAACTAAGGTAGTAGAGAAGCACGAGCCTGAGCAGGCAGCAGAGGGACACATCAAGTTCTCTGAGAAGCTCACATGGCTTAACAAGATGCTTTGGGGTGGTTCCGCACTCCTCGCTTTCGAGCACATCTGGCACGGTGAGGTTATCGCCACAGCACCTTTCCTTACAGCAACAAAGGACGGCCAGACTTCACTTATGGTTCATGAGCTTCTGACGACAGGTGTTCTCATGGCAGTTCTCGTAACAGCTGTATGGGGCGGCATGGTTGCAGTATCTTCCTTGATGGAGAAAAAGGCAGCCGCTGCTAAGACTGTGGAGGAGAAGGTATGACACTTTTATTGACAGTTTTCGCTGCGATTATCAGCACTGTTATCTGGTATAAGAATTATCCTGATAATAAGCTCATGATATCGACTCTTTGCTTTATGTTCTGGGGTGCGTCCCTTATGTGGACTATCGACGCCATCATGGAGTATCGTGAGTTGGGCGCAGAGTTCTTTGCACCATCCGGTGCAGATATGCTTAATGACGCATTCCTTGGCCTGTCAGTAATCGCACTAGCTATGGTTATCTGGATTGTTACACTTCTCATTAAGGATCCTAAGGGTGTTGTTAAGAGCGTACTTATTAAGCAGTAATTGATTTGTATCGATAGTAAGCTGCCTTGGTTAATACCTTGGCAGCTTTTTCTTTATAGGGATATATGAATATAGAAGATTTTTTTAAGGAAAACCCTAAAGTGGCGCTGGCTTTCTCTGGCGGCGTTGATTCGGCATATCTGCTGTATGCGGCGGTTAAGTATGGTTGTGATGTTAAGGCCTATTATGTGAAGTCTGCGTTCCAGCCTCAGTTCGAGCTGGACGATGCTTTGAGCCTGGCTAAGACGCTCGGTGCACAGATGCAGATAATTAAGGTGGATGTGCTGGCGGATCCTAATGTAGTAGCGAATCCGGCCAACCGATGCTATTACTGCAAGAAGGGTATATTTGGCGCTATTTTGAAGGCGGCGCGTGAGGACGGGTACACAACCATTCTCGACGGTACTAACGCCTCAGACGATGCTAATGACCGCCCTGGCATGAAAGCACTTCAGGAGTACCAGGTGCTGTCACCATTAAGGCTCTGCGGTATTACCAAGGCACAGGTCCGTGAGCTGTCACGTGAGGCGGGTTTATTCACATGGCAAAAGCCAGCCTATGCGTGCCTCGCCACTAGAATTAAGTGCGGTGAGGAGATTACCGAAGAGAAGCTTAAGATCACTGAGATGGCGGAGAACCACATCTCCATGCTGGGATTTGTGGATTTCAGAGTGCGAATGGAAGGAAATAACGCCAGAGTGCAGGTGAAGAAGGAACAGTTCCGCCATCTGGATGTTATGCGCGGCGAGATCCTAAGCGGGCTCAGGCCATATTATGACAAGATAATTTTTGATTCGGAGGGGCGCTGATGAATAATGAGATTTATAGTCTCCTGGAGGGCGTAAGGGACGGCAAAGTGTCCGTGGATGAGGCAATGCTTTCTCTTAAGAACAAGCCCTTCGAGGACCTGGGGTTCGCCAACGTGGACCTGCATCGTCGTGTGCGTCAGGGTGCATCGGAGGTAATCTATGGTGCAGGTAAGACACCTGAGCAGATTATCGCCATTGCTAAGACTTTGGTGGATAACGGTCAGAAGACAGTTCTTATTACGCGAATGGATGCCGAGAAGGCGGCTGCTGTTGGGGCTGCCGTGGAGCTTAAATATTATGACCAGGCTAGAATTGGTATCGTGGGTGAGATTCCTGCGCCTGATGGCTTGGGCAAGGTCGTAGTTGCTACAGGAGGAACATCCGATATTCCTGTGGCGGAGGAGGCGGCTCTTACTGCCGAAGTGCTGGGTTCGGAGGTTGTGCGCCTTTATGATGTTGGCGTTGCCGGTCTGCATCGCCTTCTGAGCCACATGGACGAGCTTATGGAGGCCAAGGTGGTAATTGCTATAGCAGGAATGGAGGGCGCCCTCGCAAGCGTAGTAGGCGGCCTTGTGGACTGTCCTGTAATCGCAGTTCCAACCAGTGTTGGATATGGCGCGGCCTTCGAGGGTATGTCGGCGCTGCTGTCTATGCTAAATTCCTGCGCCAGCGGCGTGTCCGTCGTTAACATCGATAACGGCTTTGGTGCGGGCTATCTGGCCAGCATGATTAATCACATTACGAAAGCGAATTAACTTATGAAGACTTTATATCTGGATCTTGGAATGGGCGCTGCAGGCGACATGCTCTCCGCGGCCCTTTATGAACTTATTGATGACAAGGCAAAGGCGGAGTTCATCGAGAAGATGAATAACCTGGGCATCCCAGGGGTTAGCGTTCACGCCCATCCGTCAACGAAATGCGGTGTGGTTGGCACTCATTTCCACGTGACTGTAAATGGTGAAGAGGAGGAGTCACATGATCACCACCATGAGCATGGCGAGGAGTGCACATGCGGATGCCATGAGCACTCTCATGAGCATGAGCATGAGCATGACCACGGCCATGAGCACCACCATCACAGTCACAGCGGCATGGACGACATCCGCGGCATCGTAAGTGGCCTTAAGGTGCCACCAATGGTAAGACTTAATATCCTTGCTATCTACGAGACCATCGCAGAGGCTGAGAGTAAGGTGCATGGAGTTCCGGTTGACCACATTCATTTCCATGAGGTTGGCAGCATGGACGCAGTGGCTGATATCGCTGCAGTATGCCTCCTTATGAACATGATTGACGCTGACAAGGTGGTTGCTTCACCAATTCACGTTGGTAGCGGTCAGGTGCATTGCGCCCACGGCATTTTGCCGGTGCCTGCTCCTGCGACAGCACTCATCCTTCAGGGGATGCCTATTTATGGGGGCTCCATTAAGGGCGAACTTTGCACACCTACTGGTGCCGCACTTATTAAGAATTTCGTGGACGAGTTTGGTCCTATGCCTGCCATGACTATTAGTGGTATCGGTTACGGCATGGGTAAGAAGGATTTCGAGGCCGCTAACTGTGTTCGCGCTTGTCTTGGTGAGACTTCCAAGGGTGGCGCGAAAATCACAGAGCTCACATGTAACCTGGACGACATGACTCCGGAGAAGGTGGGTTTTGCCATGGATACTATTCTGGCGGCAGGTGCGCTGGATGTGTACACAATCCCGATTAACATGAAGAAGAACCGTCCTGGCCTTCTTTTCTGCGTAATGTGTAAGGAGCAGGATAAGGAGAAGATGGTGGATCTGATTTTTAAGCACACAACTACGCTGGGTATCCGCGAGAATGTCAGTAACCGCTATACTTTGACACGCCGTGTGGAGACTCGTTCTACTAGCCTCGGACCTGTTCGTGTGAAGGTGTCCTCCGGCTATGGTGTGGAGCGCGCGAAATACGAATACGATGATTTGGCCGCAATTGCAAAGAAAAATAATATTTCCATCGATGACGTGGTAAAATTGATAGACGATTAATAATGTACGGGAGTATTTTATGCAGATTTCAAATTTACAGCTTGAACAGGTAAATGACAGAATTCAGGCTCTTTTAAAGGCAAATAGTTTTTATGGTAAGAAGCTCGCTGAGGCTGGCGTTAGTGAAGTAAAGACAGCTGAGGATTTTCAGAAGCTTCCATTCTCTGAGAAGAACGATCTTCGTGAGGCATATCCTCTGGGCCTTATGACAGCCCCTGAAGAGGAGATTGTACGTATTCATTCATCATCAGGAACAACTGGTCTTCCAGTAATTATTCCTTATACAGCTAAGGATGTTGACGACTGGGCAACTATGTTTGCACGTTGCTATGAGTTCGCTGGAATTACTCCGATGGATCGCATTCAGATTACTCCAGGTTATGGCCTCTGGACAGCTGGTATTGGGTTCCAGGCTGGTGCTGAGAAGCTTGGCGCTATGGTAGTTCCAATGGGTCCTGGTAATACAGAAAAGCAGCTCCAGATGATGCAGGATCTCAGCACAACAGTTATCTGTGCTACTTCATCTTATGCTTTGCTTCTTGCTGAGGAAATCGAGAAGCGCGGCATCAAGGATAAGATCAAGCTTAAGAAGGGCGTTATCGGTTCTGAGCGCTGGGGCGAGAAGATGCGTAACCGCATTAAGAATGAGCTTGGCATCGAGCTTTATGATATCTATGGACTCACAGAGATTTATGGTCCAGGTATTGGTATCAACTGTGTTCACGATACAGGAATGCACTACTGGGATGATTATCTCTACCTCGAGATTATCGACCCTGTAACTGGTGAGAACCTCCCAGATGGTGAGTGGGGTGAGATTGTTATTACAACTCTCGTTAAAGAGGGTGCGCCACTTATCCGTTATAGAACACATGACTTGTCACGTATCATTCCTGGTGAGTGTCCATGTGGATCTAAGTTCCCACGTATTGATATTATTCAGGGACGTACAGATGACATGATGAAGATTAAGGGTGTAAATGTATTCCCATCTCAGATTGAGGAAGTTTTGAAGTCCTTTACTGAGTTGTCTTCTGAGTATCAGATTCGCATTTCTCATCTTGATGGCCGCGATTCCATGAGAATTTATGTAGAGACATCTGGTTCCAATGACTTTAATGCTTTGTCTGTTAAGGTTGCAGAGGCTGTTAAGTCTAAGATCGGATTTACTCCTATTGTTAAGGTTGTCGAGCTCGGCTTCCTGCCTAGAAGTGAGAAGAAGAGTAAGAGAGTTATTGATGAGAGATATGAGTGAAGCTTATGATTAATAATTTTGCTCCGGTCCTCCGCGCTTCGCTTGTGCGGAGGTCGCAAAATTAAATCATAAGCTTCCTATAAGCCGCTCGCGCTGTCTGGCGCGGGCGGTTTTTTATTGCATTCTGCTGGATATTACCAGTTGTGTTACCCATTCAGCTTAAAAGTGGTAAGCCAAGTGGTAATATCTTCGATTTTGAGGCTCATTTACCACTTGCGTTACCAATTCGACGCGAAAATGGTAAGCCGACTGGTAAATTAACCTAACAAGTGGAAATTGAGCAGCAATATAATGTACAATCACGAATGAGGAATAGATATAGGAGGTCTTTTATGAAGACAAAGGTAAGGTTATTAAGCCTCTTTTTGAGTGTCATTTTTATCGTTTCGATGTTTCCAGTTTTCAGTCGTGTGGTTAAGGCTGAGGAGTATCCGGTTTCTGTCACCAAAATCCGTGACGGCGGATATACTGCTAAATGGAGTAAAGTCGATGATGCAATGCGTTATATTGTCGTTCTGGAAAACATAAATACCGCTGGAGAAAGTATGAATATTTTCTTCGATGATGCAGATACTAATTCTATAGAAATTCCAGATGATGTTTTTAAAAAATATGGCAATGGTGGCGTACAGTATCAAGTAAGAGTTGAAATTATCACTAGAACTGGTAGAACTACAATAAGGAGTGATTATTTTAACTCTTACAGATATTTTGACCTTATTCCTAGATGTAAAACAAGTGACAACGCTAAGTTTTCTTTTGATAACAAAAATGGTTTAGAAAAGTCTTTAAGTTATGTGCTTAAGGAAATGAATAGCGAGGGTGAATATGTTACAGTTGCTGAGAATATTGTTCCTATGCCTGCACGAGAAATGCTTACCCTTGATTTGTCAGCGTATATCAAAGAAATGCATGATTATCAGCTTGAGTATTCTCTGAAGGCTTGTAGAACTCTCGATAGAGATACTGGTATAGAGGTGAAAGAGTTTAATGTTCCTTGCAGCCATTCAAAGAACGAATGGGTCGATCAGTATTCCTATGATGATGAATATCACTGGCGTGAGTGTTCTGTTTGTGAAGAGTGCTATGGCAAAGGTAAACACGTGTTTAGCGAGACTACCTTTAAAGATGGCATGATGTATTCCGTATGTGATGAGTGCCTTGCTCCAATTGAGCTTCCGGATACGCGTCAAGCAGTTACTAATCTTAATGTTAACACTAAATCAGTTGCTATTGGTCAGACTGTTCAGGCGCCTTCCCTTGGTTACTCCAACGCGGGACTGATTTTCGAAATGACTGACTACGCCTGGTACAAGGGCACACCTTCTAGTGGTGAGAAACTTGCCGTGGGAACACCTTATGACTACGGCACTTATACACTTGTGATTAGCGCCAAAATTAAGGATGCTAACATTAGAGATGCTTATATCGATGAATCTACGTTTCATATTTCTGCCTCAGGTTATGTAAGTAAGAAGTGGACTACAACAGAGAATACCGTTACTGGTGAAATTACATTTGTGATTAAAGGTGATTCCACAGTAGAACTTAAGACTCCTGAAATATCACCTAATATGTATATCAGTGATTTCTATAAGAATACTAAAGTTATTGTTGATGGAAAGAGTACGCCCCTAACAGAGACAGAATTTGCTTTTAATGTTATTAATCTCGATAATAATCAGCAATATTACTACTATAATACCGATCCTGATGCATATTATACCAACAAGAATATTCGTTTTGGTGACATTGGTACAGATAATATTCAGATTAATCTCTATGTAGATTCTGTGAAGGCGAGTGACTATACCCTCAACAAAGAGAAAATAACACTTGCCACAATGACAGCGGTTAAGAGTTGTACCGTAATGCTTAGTCTCCAAGGTGCTAATTACCGTGTATATTGGAAAGTTGACTATGATCTTAGTGAGTGCCCAGAACCTACTCCAGAACCTACTCCTGCTACAGGCGTAGAAGGCTTCTGTGAGCGTTTGTACACATGTGCTTTGGGCCGTGCATCTGACCCAGCAGGTGTTAAGTCCTGGGTAGATGCTATCAAGGGTGGCGCAGATGGCGCGAAAGCGGCACGCGGCTTCTTCTTCTCCGATGAGTTTATAAATAAGAAGCTCGACAACAAAGAGTACGTAACACGACTTTACAAGACATTTATGGATCGTGAGCCAGACGCTGCTGGCCTTAATGCTTGGGTAGAAGCTCTCGAGAAGGGTGCTAGCCGTGAGAAGGTATTCGATGGTTTTGTAAACTCTGTAGAGTGGGCAAACATTTGCTTTAAGTACGGTATCAAGTCTGGTGGAACTGCTACTCCAAGCATTCGTCTTGAGCCATCCGCAGAGATTCTCGCATTCGCTGAGAGACTCTATACAACTTGTCTCGGTCGTAGTGCTGATCCATCTGGATTGAAGGCTTGGGCTGATGCTCTTGCTAACCGCGAGGGAAGTGGAGCTAAGGTAGCTCGTGGATTCTTCTTCTCAGATGAGTTTATTAACAAGAAGTATGATAACGGTGAGTTCGTAAGACGCTGCTATCTTACATTCATGGATCGTGAGCCAGATACAGCTGGATACGATGCTTGGGTTAAGGCGTTGAACGAAGGCGCTAGCCGCGAGAAGGTATTCGATGGATTCACACAGTCACCTGAGTTCGTTGCATTGTGTGAAAAGTTCGGCATTATTCCATATTAAGTATTTAATAAATTTAATTTCATAATACCCGCTCGCGCTGCCAAGCGCGGGCGGTTTTTCAGCGCTATTTCAAAAAATTTGTATAAGTCTGAAAATTT
>JAKSRI010000032.1 GCA_024403695.1 Saccharofermentans sp.
GAAGGCATGGGCAGATGCACTTGCTAATCACGAGGGAACAGGAGCATCAGTAGCTCATGGTTTCTTCTTCTCCTCTGAGTTTATTGGCAAGGTAACTGATAATGGAGAGTTTGTTCGCCGTTGCTATCTGACATTTATGGATCGTGAACCTGATGCTGCTGGATATAAGTCATGGGTTGATGCACTTGGTCAGGGAGCAAGTCGTGAACAGGTGTTCAATGGATTTGCAAAGTCACCAGAGTTTGTGAGTCTTTGTGAAAAATCCAATATTATTCCTTATTAATGCATATAGTTTGCTTGGCGAATAATATGTTCGCATAAATCGGAATTCGTCATATTTGTTCACGTTTCTTTATTATTCATTAAAACTTTATATGGAATTGAAGTTATAAAATGTATCTATAAATAAAGAATATACAAGGAGGCGTCAAATGGGAATTTTATCTGGTACGGGTAATTTGTATATGATTATAGCGGGTCGTTCTTTGTTGTTGGCTTTTGCTGTAATTTTCATGATTTTTTCCTGTTTGGTTGCCAAACAAATAAAGATTGCAGTTCGCAATAAAAAGTATTAAGAATCAACTCGTGTCGCATTATGATTACTCCCTACCCCATTTTTAAGCGATACGATTTGAATAAGAAAAGTCATAGAGGATTCTAATAAAAGAGTCCTCTATTTTTATTATAAATAAAATGATATTATAAAATTAATATACAGATTCAAGGGGAGATGAATGTATGGAAGTTACTTTATTAATTATGGCTGCTGGCTTAGGTTCCAGATATGGTGGAGGAATCAAGCAGCTCGAGCCAGTAGGACTTAATGATGAGATCATTATGGATTATTCAATTCATGATGCGATTGAAGCAGGATTTAATAAGATTATTTTCGTAATTAGAAAAGATATCGAAGCTGATTTCAAAGAGAGAATTGGCGATAGAGTTGAGGCTGTTTGCGCGACTAAGGGTGTAAAAGTAGTTTACACTTTCCAGGATATTAATGATATTCCAGCTGAGGTTCCTGAGGGAAGAACAAAGCCTTGGGGTACTGGTCATGCAGTATTGTCTGCAAAAGAGTTTATTGACGGTCCTTTTGCCGTAATTAACGCAGATGATTATTATGGCAAGACTGCTTTCGTACAGATGTTTGACTGGCTTTCAGAGCCACATGAAGGAAATGCCATTTCTATGGCGGGTTTCATTCTTAAAAATACTTTGTCTGATAATGGTGCAGTAACTCGTGGTATCTGTGCTGTAGAGCAGGGACATACACATGCTACAGATGTTATCGAGACACGTAATATTGTGAAGACTCCAAATGGTGCAGAAGCAAATGGAGTACCTCTTGATCCTGATTACTATGTATCAATGAATTTCTGGGGATTTCCTGGACAGCCACCTAGATACATGAAGATGCTTTGGGATGGGTTTGTAAATTTCTTTGAGATAGATGTTCCAGCTAACCCAATGAAGTCTGAGTATTTGCTTCCAGTTCATATTGGTGGACTTCTTCGTAAGAATAAGGTATCGCTTAAGGTGTTAGAGACTCCTGACACTTGGTTTGGCGTAACTTATGCCGAAGACAAAGATTACGTAAAAGAATCATTCAAGGCTCTTATTGATGCTGGTGTTTATAAGGAAGATTTGTATTCCGATTTATAATTATGCGAATTTAGTAGAAAGCTGTCTCTTGATAGGCAGCTTTTTTAAAAAAATTTTTGCGTTCATAAAACCAATTACGGTTTTGATTTGTCTATATAGTATAAGGAGATTATTCTCTTTCACATTTTAATTTGTTTAGAAATTTTATTTTTGGAGGGTGTATGAAAAAAAGCAAATTCATGAAGTTGATGAGTGCTTTCCTTGCAATTGCCTTAATTGGTGAGTTTCAGGTAGGTTCTAGAGTTGTTCTTGCTAGTGAAGCAGAAGATGAAGAAGCTATCGAGACTGGTGCCGAAGACAATGGCGAGGCTGAGCCAGAAGTTACTCTTCCAGAGGACGAAGAAGTTCCTGGTGAGGGTGAAGAAACAACAGATCCAGAGGAAGAAGTAATTCTTCCAGAGATTGAAGTAGAGGATGCTGTTGTTCCACAGTGGCAGGATTTCTGTGATGAAGAGCCACTTCCAGAAGGTTCGTATGTTCCTGGACAGATTTTATTCTCTGTTATCCAGTATGGTTCTACTGGAGATCAGTTGTGTGAGACAAGTCCTGTTTGTGAGGATCTTGGTATCAGCAATGCCAAAAGTATTGCAAGTGTTTCAGCTGATGGGATTGCATCTGTTGATGGTGTTGATCCAGTAGAGGTTATTTACCTTGCTGAAGTTGAGACAGATGATATCTTGGCATATTCCAAGTATCTTAGAGCTGATGAGAGAATTATTCACGCAGACCCTAACTACATTTCTTATATTGATGATGAGGGTGACGCAGGAGAGAGCTATTTGGATAGCCGTATTCCAGTTTCATCTTCAGAGGCAACTACAATCGCTAATAAATGCTGGTATATGAAGGCCATCAATGTAGAGTACGCTTGGGCACGTATTACAAATCACAATCCAGGTGAGGGTGTTGTTGTAGCTGTTATTGATACCGGTGTTTATACTGGACATGCAGATCTTAAGAATCAGATGTGGCGAAATCCTCGAGAGATTGCAGGTAACGGTATTGACGATGACGGTAATGGTTATGTCGATGATGTTTTCGGTGCACGTACATGTGATACATCTTACAATGGTAATATTTCAGATACATGGGGTCATGGTACATTCGTATCTGGTCTGATTGCTGCTCAGGGTGGTAATAATACAGGTATCGTTGGTGTTGCGTATGGTGCCAAGATTATGGCAGTAAAGGCATCAACAGGTAGAACACTTTCTGATGATGCTATTATTAGAGGCATTCAGTATTCATTCACAATGGGTGCGAATGTTATCAATATGTCATTCAGCGGAACTGTTTATAGTGCTACAAAGGAACTTGTTTGTCAGCAGGCATCTAATACAGCAGTTCTCGTAGCTGCAGCTGGTAATAGCTCTTGTGTAACTTCTGATTATCCATATTCTAGTTCAAGTAAGAGAGATTATTATCCTGCTGCTTTCAGTTGCGTATTAGGTGTTATGGCTTCAACAAGCAGTAATACATTAGCAGATTTTTCTAACTGGGATTACACAGGTAATAAGTATCAGCTTATTGCTCCTGGTGCTAACATCTACTCCACAACATATAGTGGTGGTTATGATTATGATAATGGTACTTCTTTTTCAAGTCCTATTACAGCAGGTGCTGCTGCAATGGTTTTGGGTGAGTATCCTGGCCAGTCTCCAACATTTGTTAAGAATATGCTTCTCCAGACACAGAAGACAACTAAGTTTTCTTCATGTAAGGCAGGATACTTTAAGCATCTTGATCTTAGTTACTGTAACTGGAAGCCAGCGCCATCTACTCCACTTGTTAACTTTGCAACAAGACTTTATACAAAGGCACTTGGTCGTACAGCAGATCCTGCTGGTGTAAATGACTGGGCTTGTGCTCTTCGTGACGGTGCTACAGGTGCAGCTGTTGCTCATGGTTTCTTCTTCTCAACTGAGTTTACAAGTAAGAAGCTTTCTAATACTGAGTTCGTAAAGAGACTTTATCGTACATTCTTCGATCGTGAGGCAGATACAGCTGGTCTTAATGCTTGGGTAAAGGCTCTTAATCAGGGCGCATCCCGTGAGCAGGTATTTATGGGATTTGTAAACTCTGTAGAGTGGGCTAACCTCTGCTGCAAGTACGGCATTGTTTCTGGTGGTCAGGCAAGTCCTAACATTACACCAAATGCTGCCACAATTAAGTTTGTTACAAGTCTTTATACAAACTGTCTTGGTCGAAAGCCAGATGCTGCTGGTCTTGATGCATGGTCACGTGCTCTTTCTAACAGACAGGGAACAGGCGCTCAGGTAGCTCGTGGATTCTTCAATTCACCAGAGTTCATTAACAAGAAGTACAGCAATTCAGCTTATATTAAGATTCTTTACAGAGTATTTTTAGGCCGTGAAGGTGACGCAGCTGGTATTAATAGCTGGTTAAATGCTATGTCTAAGGGCGCTACTCGTGATCAGGTTCTTGATGGATTTGCGAAGTCAAGTGAATTTGTAACGATGTGCGAGAAGGCAGAGATTATTCCATTCTAATTCGCTTATTTAGCATAAATATTGAGCCATCTTTTTATAAAAGGTGGCTCTTTTTTTATTTTGTTGTGATATATTATTTCTTGTTAAAAATTTTTGAATAAGGGGGATATATGAAATACTCTAAATTTTTAAAAGTTATGAGTGCTTTCCTGGCAATTGCCTTAATCGGTGAGCTTCAGGTAGGTTCTAGAGTTGTTCTTGCTAGTGAAGCGGATGATGAAGAAGCTATTGAGACTGGTGCAGAAGACAATGGCGAGCCTGAGCCAGAAGTTACTCTTCCAGAGGACGAAGAAGTTCCTGGTGAGGATGAGGAAACACCAGATCCTGAGAGTGAAGAAGAAATTCTTCCTGAACTTGAGGTCGAGGATCTCGTTGTTGGTCCACAGTGGCAGGATTTCTGTGACGAAGAGCCACTTCCAGAAGGTACTTATGTTCCTGGTGAGATCTTGTTCACAGTAATTCAGTATGGTTCTGATGGAAACCAGTTGTGTGAGACAAGTCCTATTTGTGAGGAACTTGGTATCAGCAATGCAAGAAGCATTGCAAGTGTTCCAGCTGATGGAATCGCATCTGTTGATGGTGTTGATCCAGTAGAGGTTATTTACCTTGCTGAGGTTGAGACAGATGATATCTTGGCATATTCCAAGTATCTCAAAGCAGATGAGAGAATTGTTCACGCAGATCCTAACTACATTTCTTATATTGATGATGAGGGTGACGCAGAAGAGAGCTATTTGGACAGTCGTGTTCCAGTTTCATCTTCAGAGGCTACTACAATTTCTAAGAATTGTTGGTATATGAAGGCCATCAATGTTGAGTATGCATGGGCACGTATTACAAATCACAATCCAGGTGAGGGTGTTGTTGTAGCTGTTATTGATACCGGTGTTTATACAGGTCACGCAGATCTTAAGAATCAGATGTGGAAGAATCCTCGTGAGATTGCAGGTAACGGTATTGACGATGACGGTAATGGTTATATCGATGACGTTTATGGTGCTCGTGTATGTGATACATCTTTTAATGGAAATATTTCAGATACACAGGGTCATGGTACATTCGTATCTGGTTTGATTGCTGCTCAGGGTGGTAACAATACTGGTATCGTAGGTGTTGCATATGGTGCCAAGATTATGGCAGTTAAAGCAGCAACAGGTAATAGTCTTACAGATGCTTCCATTATAAAGGGCATTCAGTATTCATTCACAATGGGTGCTAATGTTATCAATATGTCATTTGGTGGTTCTATTTACAGTGCAACTAAGGAGCTTGTTTGTCAGCAGGCATCTAATACAGCAGTTCTCGTAGCAGCTGCAGGTAATGATAGCCATGCAACTGCTGACTATACAGGTACTAAATATACAAAGATGGATCACTATCCAGCAGCATTTAGCTGTGTGTTGGGTGTTATGTCTTCTACAAGCAGCAATACTCTTTCTAATTTCTCTAACTGGGATTACACAGGTAATAAGTATCAGATTATTGCTCCTGGTTCTAGCATCTACTCCACAACATATACAGGTGGTTATGATTCTAAGAATGGTACTTCTTTCTCTTGTCCTATTACAGCTGGTGCGGCTGCAATGATCTTGGGTGAGTATCCAGGTCAGTCTCCAACATTTGTTAAGAATATGCTCCTCCAGACACAGAAGACAACTAAGTTCTCTTATTGTAAGGCAGGATACTTTAAGCATCTTGATCTTAGCTACTGTAACTGGAAGCCAGCTCCATCTACTCCACTTGTTAACTTTGCAACAAGACTTTATACAAAGGCACTTGGTCGTACAGCAGATCCTGCTGGTGTAAATGACTGGGCTTGTGCTCTTCGTGACGGTGCTACAGGTGCAGCTGTTGCTCATGGTTTCTTCTTCTCAACTGAGTTTACAAGTAAGAAGCTTTCTAATACTGAGTTCGTAAAGAGACTTTATCGTACATTCTTCGATCGTGAGGCAGATACAGCTGGTCTTAATGCTTGGGTAAAGGCTCTTAATCAGGGCGCATCCCGTGAGCAGGTATTTATGGGATTTGTAAACTCTGTAGAGTGGGCTAACCTCTGCTGCAAGTACGGCATTGTTTCTGGTGGTCAGGCAAGTCCTAACATTACACCAAATGCTGCCACAATTAAGTTTGTTACAAGTCTTTATACAAACTGTCTTGGTCGAAAGCCAGATGCTGCTGGTCTTGATGCATGGTCACGTGCTCTTTCTAACAGACAGGGAACAGGCGCTCAGGTAGCTCGTGGATTCTTCAATTCACCAGAGTTCATTAACAAGAAGTACAGCAACACAGCTTATGTAAAGATTCTTTACAGAGTATTCTTGGGCCGTGAGGGTGACACAGCTGGTATTAACAGCTGGGTAACAGCAATGTCTAAGGGTGCAACACGTGATCAGGTTCTTGATGGCTTCTCTAAGTCTCCTGAGTTCGTAAATATGTGTAATAAGGCTGAGATTATTCCATACTAATAGATTTTAGGAATTAATTAAGAAAGAGTCATCTTCGTTAGAAGGTGACTCTTTTTATGTGCATTATTTTCGATGTCTATTAATTCTGATTCTCCAGGCAATAAATCGTCTGAATTTATGTAATAACCAGCATCCTATGCAAATACCAATTGTATTATGGAATATATCATCGAATTCGAATTTGCCAGTAGTGGTAATAAGCTGTAATAGATTTATTACCCATGAGATAAAGAATCCAATGATTATTGCCTTACGATAACTTTTTGTCTTAACAGGGAGTAGGAATCCAATTGGGATATAGAGTATTGTGTTAAGAACAGCCGATAGAAAAATGTGTTTATCTACTAGGATGAACTTGTAAGACCAAAATGGATTTAATTCATATTTATAAATTCCTGTTCCATGTCGAGAAAATACCAGATAGGAAAGCATGAGAAATATATAACTAATCAGTAGAGGTATTACAATTTTCTGATCCTTAGGAAGTTTGGGTCTGAATAATCGTATAAGAAAATATATGATAAAACCGATTAATATAGACAAAATAATCCACAACGGATTAATTTTAAAATAGGAATTAAATATAGTTTTGATAATAGACATAGCGCGCCCTCCATATCGCACTTAACAAAAAACATCTCCCATAAACATTATAAGTTGATAGAAGACATAAAAAAAGCTCCCTTCGTAGGAAAGGAGCATATTTAATATGTTGTTCACGTATTAATTAAGAGTTAGTCTGTGCATCAATTTCAGAAGTTGCCTTGCTAATAGAACTATTATGTGACTTAAGTGATGAAGCTGCATTTTTTGCTCTGCCAAGATAACCAGAAATATTAAATACCATTACAGCTGCAAGAATTACGATTATGGCAATAACTAATACCATCTCGATTAATGTGAATCCCTTAGAACTACGTGACTTAGAAAGCTTTTTCATAATATTTATACCCCTTTTTCCAAATTAAGAAATGTGACAAATATGTCCTATCTGTGAATATAATAACACAATTTGTTCACATTTCAATATAAAATCAAAAAAATAACAAAAACTATTCCTGCAAATACTGTACTTGCTGACAGTATCAGTTTACGTCAATTGTGTCATAGTTGTCACAATTGGCATTTGTAACCGAACAAACGAACATTTAAACGAATGAAAAGCGCACAATTACTAGTATTGTGTCATATTTGTTTATATGTCATTCAAGCAAAACATTTGTCTTAAATTTAGTATTTAATTATCAAATTAATTAATCTCAAAAGAGAGGAAAATGATATGAATTATCTAGACTATATTTTAAATAACTATTTTATTATTGATTTAATCTGGATTATTTCATCATTTGTTTTTGGATGGGCTACATTTAGAGCACTTGAAGGTAAGAAGAGTACCAGAAAAAGAATCTATGCAGGTGTTTCCACATTCTATATGATGCTTGTTCTTTTCTATACTGTTATTTCTAGACAGCCTACAGGTACAGTTCAGTACGAGTTCGTTCCTTTCTTCTCATATTTCACAAGTTCTGGAGAGCAGATTATTCTTAATTACATAATGTTTATCCCATTGGGCTTTATGCTTCCTAGACTTCATAGTTATAAGAATACTGTAAAAGCTTCTCTTATTTTCTCAGTTATTATCGAAGTCCTTCAGCTCGTTACAACAAGAGGATGCTTTGAGATTGATGATATTATCGGCAACACAATAGGTGCTTTCCTTGGTTGTATCGTATTACATCAGTGGCGTAAGTTTAAGACAAAGCAGAGCCATAAGCATCACCATAGACATTCACAGTCTTTTTCACATTATTCAGCTAATTCATTCTACTATTACTACAATCAAACTCATTCATGTTAATAACAGTTTAGTGCGATGATATTACCCCCTTTGTAGTTACCCGGTTTAGTTAAGCCGGGTAATTTTTTTGAGAATAATATACTTATTAATGATAGAATAATATCAAGCTGTTTATTGGGAGGGTAATAATGCGAGGAATATATACATCAGTTACAGATATTAAGAAGAGAGTCTATGCGGAAGTTGCCAGACTTTCTTATGATTATAAAGATGGCAGCCTTAAAGAGATGGATGATATTCCATATCGTGTAATTCCTGGTGAAGTTTCCCAGTATAGAGAATCCGTATTCTTAGAGCGTGCTATCGTTAGAGAGCAGATGCGACTTGCTATGGGTCTAAATCTTAGATCTTTTTCAGAGCACGCGCCTGTATCGCAGGGTGCAGAAGAGTGCGTTCTTCCTGAGAAGTACTATGAGCCACCACTCATTAATGTAATTAAGTTCGCGTGTCACAAGTGTCCTGATAATGAGATGAGAGTTACTGACTGCTGTCAGGGATGCCTCGCGCATCCTTGTAAGGAGGTTTGTCCTAAGGGGGCAATCGAGTTAATTAACGGTAAGTCAGTAATAGATAAGAGTAAGTGCGTTGGTTGTGGAAAGTGTGCGAAAGTTTGTCCTTACAACGCTATTATGAAACTTGAGAGACCTTGTGCACGCGCTTGTGGCCTTAATGCAATTAAGTCAGATGAATATGGTCGCGCCGAAATTGATTATGATATGTGTGTGTCTTGTGGTATGTGTCTTGCTAACTGTCCGTTTGGTGCTATTGCTGACAAGGCGCAGATTTTCCAGCTTATCCAGGCAATTAAGAGCGACACTCCTGTTTATGCTGCAATTGCTCCAGCTGTTTCCACACAGTTTGGAAAAGACCTTACTCCTGGTAAGTTGAGAACTGCATTTAAGAAACTTGGTTTTGAAGATATTATGGAAGTTGCTATCGGCGCAGATCTTTGCACACTATCGGAAGCACGTGATTTCGTTAACGAGGTTCCTGAGAAGATTCCGTTTATGGGTACGTCTTGTTGTCCATCATGGGCTGCCATGGCAAAGAAGTTATTCCCAGAACAGGCGGAGTGTATATCCATGGCACTTACTCCTATGGTGCTCACAGGTCGTTTGCTTAAGAAGATGCACCCTGGTTGTAAGGTTGCATTTATTGGACCTTGTGCTGCGAAGAAACTAGAGGCTAGTCGCCGCACTGTAAGAAGTGATATTGATTTCGTGCTCACATTTGAGGAAGTGATGGGCATGTTCGAGGCTCGTGACGTTAACTTCGAGGAACTCGAGGAGTCAGAGGTTATGCATGGAGCATCAGCTGACGGACGTGGTTTTGCTGTAAGTGGTGGTGTGGCAGATGCTGTTGTAAATGCTATAAAAGAACTTTATCCTGAGCACGGTGAGATTAATGTAGAGCGTGCTAATGGACTTGCTGAGTGTAAGAAAATGCTTATGCTGGCGAAGGCAGGGAAGTATAATGGATATCTTCTCGAGGGAATGGCATGTCCAGGAGGTTGTGTAGCGGGGGCAGGCACTTTGTCACCATGTGAGGCAGCTACCCGAGATATCGCTGACCATAAGAAGAAGTCCACTATTAAGAGTGCGCTAGAAAGTGATTATCAGCACTGGCTTGATATCCTTGAAGAGAAAGATACTTGATTTACTTAATATAGTTTCAGGCAATAAAAAAGGCATCCACGAAGGATGCCTTTTATTGTTGATTTGTTTAATCTAATTATCTAGCGTAAAGAACCTTAGATGCTGCAATTCTCAAGAGGAACATGCAGAGGAAAGCTACTGCTGCGATAATAACTGTTGTGATGTTCTTTGTATCATCATCACCCTCAACGTTATCATAGATAACACGGCTGCTTACTGTAGCGTAAACGATTGTTGTGAGCTGTGAAAGCATGCTAGAGATGTCGGATGTGAAAAGACCGAAGATGAATGTAAGAACAAGAATACATGTTGGGTAAACTGTCTGTGTTCCGATAGCGGAGAATGCTGACTGGAATGTAACATTCTTTGTAGGATCCTTCTTGAGAACGATACCTGCTGCCTCTACTGCATAAAGAGCAGCGAAACCAATAGCAAGGATGAATGCATAACCGAGTCTGTTACCAAAATCTACATAATCGTTAGATACGCCTGGTACCTTGATCATGTAAAGAAGAATAATAACAACACACTGTACAGCAACGAGAAGCATACCTGGAAGAAGGTTAGCGCTAGCAACTACAGTCTTAGCTGCTGCGGATGGCTTCTGCAAAGACAACTTAAAGATATCGAATGTACCTGTTGCGAGTTCATTGTTTGCTACAGCAGTCTTAGCATTCTTAGCAAAGTTCTTAGCACCCTGAGCTGCGTTCTGTGCGAACTGAGCTGTCTTCTGCTGGAAGTTCTGCTGATTAGGATCAGCCTGAGCAGGAGCCTCAGCTTCAGGAGCTACTGGAGCTGGATTAACAGGAGCTGCTTCAGGAGCTGCTACTGGTGCTGCAGCAGGAGCTGCTACTGGAGTACCACACTCACTACAGAAAACTGCGCCGTCTTCGATAGGAGCATTACATTTAGAACAATTCATAGATTATTCCTCCCTAAAATACTAAATAAATCATAATAAATATATCATTAACTTTTTTTAATAACAATAAATATCTACATAAAGAGCGTTTTTATATCTGTTATAATACGAGGCATGGAAAGAAAAGCAAAATATTTGGCTAGATTGATAATTACAACCATATTAACGGTGTCTGTGTTATTGGCATTCACTGGTTGTAGTGCTATGTTCATTGAAGTCTGCGAAGATAATATTACTGAATATACAGCTGATTTCCTAGAGTGTATTGCTTCTGAATCAGATAATGATGCTTTACTGGCCATTATCAGTGAGCACTCAGATTCCAAATTAGAATTTCCTGAGCTGACTGATGAACAGTCTGAACTTGTTAGTGAAGACCTAGAACTTCTTAATGAAAATTATTCTATAGATAAGATTAAGGTTAAAGAAGACAGAAAATCAGCAACGATTTCTATTACTTTCTATGATGTTTTTGTTCCTGAAGACGGTGCGCTTTATACTGGTGAGAAGGATGCAATTCAGAAACAGATAAACAAATCCAGAAAAAATGATGTACTATTGGTTCTGGATGTTGTAAGAATAGATGGTGACTGGATTTATGAGGATCTATCTGAATTTGTAGAAATGTTTTTCTATCCATATCAGAATGTGTATTTTGTTGGTTCAGATGGACTTCCTGAGGAGTTAAGCGCTGAATATATTCAGCAATATGCTAAGGATAATATTGTCGATTGTTTGTGGTACGATCCTATAATGGGTGTCCCATTAGAAGAGAATAAGATGGAAGCGACTCCATATTTACAGTGTGTTTTCTATTTTAATAAGCCACAGAAGTTTGAAGTCGAAGCAGTGCTTATGCACGAAGGTAGTGAGGTTATGAGACTTAAACTGCCAATTAATAATCAGGTAATTGCCACATGCGACTTTGGTTATGATTTGCAGAATAAGAGTTTTGATTCAGGCGAATATACTGTTGAGTTATACGTGAGAGACTATCTAGTATCTACATCTCCTGTAATTAATGTTAAGTAAAGGGAAAAGAAATGTTTATTGCTGATAATTGGAAAGACTACGAAGTTTTATATGCAGGTAGCGAAGAGAAATATGAGCGTTGGGGCGATGTTATTTTAAGACGTCCTGATCCTCAGGCAATTTGGCCAGTTATTAAAGACGGGCAGGAGGCTACATGGGACGACCTTGATAAGCCACATGCGATTTATAACAGAAGTAGTACAGGTGGCGGTTCATGGGGAAGATATAAACCAATGCCTGCGACATGGACTATTGGTTATAACTCTATTGGTAAGGAACTGAAGTTTATTATCGAACCAACTGCCTTTAAGCACACAGGACTTTTTCCAGAGCAGGCAGCGAACTGGGATTTCTGCGGCAACCTTATAGAGAAAGCCAGAGCAGAAGGTCGTAACGAGATTAACGTGCTTAACCTTTTCGCTTACACTGGTGGTGCTACAATTGCAGCCGCAGCTCATGGTGCCACAGAAGTCGTTCACGTAGATTCTTCTAAGGGCATGATTATGCGCGCCAAGGAGAATGCTCAGAAGTCTGGTCTCGGTGATAGTTATATCCGTTATATCGCAGAGGACTGCAAGAAGTTTGTAGAGCGCGAAATAAGACGTGGCCGTAAGTATGACGGCATTATTATGGATCCTCCTAAGTATGGACGTGGCCCAACAGGTGAGTTGTGGCAGATTGAGAAGGACCTTCATGATTTTGTAAAGCGTGTGGCACTTTTGTTGTCAGATGATCCTCTATTCTTTGTAATTAGTTCTTACGCGACTGAGCTTGGTTGTCAGGCAGTAGGTAACGTGCTCGAAGTTGTTGTTAAGTCTAAGTTTGGTGGTCAGGTAGAGGCTCAGGAACTTGGCCTGCCAATTAAGAATATGGGTATTGACTTGCCTTGTGGCCAGACTGCCAGATGGAGTAAGTCATGACCCCAGAGATAGTTTATGAAGACAACCACGTGTTAGTGGCAGTTAAGCCCGCAGGTGTTTTGTCCCAGTCCGATGGAAGCGGCGCCCCTGACATTCTTAACATTATTAAGGATTACATTAAAGTTAGGGATAACAAGCCTGGTAACGTTTATCTGGGATTGATTCACAGACTGGACCGTAACGTGGAGGGGGTAATGGTTTTCGCCAAGACCTCGAAAGCAGCGTCACGCCTTAGTGAGCAGGTGCGTAACCGTAAAGTGACAAAAAAGTATAGAGCAGAGGTTACAGGAACGCTTTCTAACAAGAGTGGAACCCTCACAAATTATCTTCTTAAGAATGAGAAAACTAATATTACGAAAGTCTTTGACAGGGATCCTGGTATTAAGGATGCCAAGCTTTCTACGCTGGATTATGAAGTGATGGAGGAAAAGACTTTTCAGGGAAAAGCTACTACTTGGGTTGACGTTAAGCTCGGAACTGGACGTTCTCATCAGATACGTGTTCAGTTTGCACATATTGGTCATCCTCTTGTTGGTGATGTGAAGTACAAAGGACCTGCAGATGGCGGTAAAATTCACCTTCAGTCTTATTTGATTGGCTTCTTTCATCCTGTTACAAAGGAATATATGGAATATACTCTATTCTCTTGACTTTACTTCCGTCTAATTATTATAATTTATAGTCGATAAATTACCGGACTGCGTCTATTTGCATGTTCGAAAATAATAAATAACAGGTGGTTGAATATGTACAAGAAAGTATCAACTGATATGAATTTCACTGACAGAGAGCAGGAAGTTCTTGCATTCTGGAAGGATAATAAGATTTTCGAGAAGAGTATTGTTGAGAAGCAGGATCTTCCAACATATACATTCTATGATGGTCCACCAACAGCTAATGGTAAGCCACATATTGGACATGTTTTGACACGTGTTATTAAGGATATGGTTCCTAGATATCAGACAATGAAGGGTCATAAGATCATTCGTAAGGCTGGTTGGGATACTCATGGTCTCCCAGTAGAGCTCGAGATCGAGAAGAAGCTCGGCATTGATGGTAAGGAGCAGATCGAGGCATATGGTCTTGATCCATTTATCAAGCACTGTAAGGAATCTGTATGGCAGTACAAGGGCATGTGGGAGGAGTTCTCCGGCAAGGTTGGTTTCTGGGCTGACATGGATGACCCATATGTAACTTATCACAATACATTTATCGAGTCCGAGTGGTGGGCTCTTAAGAAAATTTGGGATGATGGACTCCTTTATAAGGGATTCAAGATTGTTCCATACTGCCCACGTTGTGGTACACCTCTTTCTTCACACGAGGTTGCTCAGGGATATAAGACAGTTAAGGAGCGTTCAGCTGTTGTACGCTTTAAGATTGTAGGTGAGGATGCATATTTCCTCGCATGGACAACTACACCTTGGACACTCCCAAGTAACGTTGCTCTCTGCGTAAACCCTAAGGAGACATACTGCAAGGTTAAGGCTGCTGACGGTCGTGTTTATATCATGGCTGAGGCTCTTCTTGATACAGTTCTCAGTAAGCTTTCTGAGGATGGCATCGCTGCTTACGAGGTTCTCGAGTCATATAAGGGTATCGATCTCGAGGGCAAAGAGTATGAGCCACTCTTCGAGTGCACTAAGGCTAAGGTTGCTTCTCTTCCTGAGAAGGGTCACTACATCACATGTGATTCTTACGTAACAATGTCTGATGGTACAGGTATCGTTCATATCGCTCCTGCATTCGGTGAGGATGATGCTCAGGTAGGACGTAAGTATAATCTCCCATTCGTACAGTTCGTTAACGGTAAGGGTGAGATGACAGAAGAGACTCCATACGCTGGTATGTGGGTTAAGGATGCTGATAGCAAGGTTCTTGTAGACCTTGAGGAAGCAGGTCTTCTCTTTGATGCTCCTAAGTTCGAGCATGAGTATCCACACTGCTGGAGATGTGATCGTCCACTTATCTACTATGCTAGAGATACATGGTTCATCAAGATGTCCGCTGTTAAGGACAAGCTTGTTGCTAATAACAATACAGTTAACTGGATCCCAGAGGGTATCGGTAAGGGAAGATTCGGTGCTTGGCTTGAGAATGTTCAGGACTGGGGTCTCTCACGTAACAGATACTGGGGTACACCACTTAATATTTGGGAGTGTTCTTGTGGTAAGCGTCATGCTATCGGTTCTATCGACGAGCTTAAGTCTATGAGCAATAACTGCCCAGATGAGATTGAGCTTCACCGTCCATATATTGATGAGGTAACACTTGTATGTCCTGATTGTGGTGGTGAGATGAAGAGAGTTCCAGAGGTTATCGACTGCTGGTTTGACTCCGGTGCAATGCCTTTCGCACAGTGGCACTATCCATTTGAGAACAAGGAAATCTTCGAGGAGAACTTCCCAGCAGACTTTATTTCAGAGGCTGTTGACCAGACTAGAGGTTGGTTCTATTCCTTGATGGCAATTTCCACTTTGCTCTTTGATAAGGCTCCTTATAAGAACGTTATCGTACTTGGTCACGTTCTCGATAAGGACGGAAATAAGATGAGTAAGTCCAAGGGTAACGCTGTTGACCCTATGGAGGCTCTTAACAAGTTTGGTGCAGATGCTATTCGTTGGTATTTCTACAGCAATTCTGCTCCATGGCTTCCAAACCGTTTCCATGAGGATGCAGTTAAGGAAGGACAGAGCAAGTTCATCGGTACACTCTGGAATACATACTGTTTCTACACTATGTATGCTGAGATTGATCAGTTCGATCCAACTAAGTACACTCTTGATACTAAGAATCTCTGTGCTATGGATAGATGGGTTCTTTCTAAGCTTAATACTCTTATCAAGGCAGTTGATGAGAAGATGACAGCTTATGATATTTTCTCATCCGCTAGACTTATTCATGACTTCACAAATGAGCTTTCTAACTGGTACGTTAGACGTTGCCGTGAGAGATTCTGGGCTGGAGATATGAACAAGGATAAGGTAGATGCATTTATGACTCTTTATACTGTTCTTGAGCAGTTCAGCCGTCTTTGCGCACCATTTATCCCATTTGTTACAGAGTCTATCTATCAGAATATCGTTAAGTCTGTTGATGCTAACGCACCAGAGTCAATTCACCTCTGTGATTATCCAGTAGCTGATGAGTCACTCATCGATAGCGAGCTCGAGAAGGAGATGGATCTCGTACAGAAGATTGTAGAACTTGGTCGTGCTGCACGTAACGCTTCTAACATGAAGAACAGACAGCCACTTTCTGATATCTTTGTAGTAGCAGATACAAAGCTTGATGAGGAGTATCAGAGCATTGTTCTCGAGGAGCTTAACATCCGTAAGATTTCTCTTCTCGAGGATGCTTCAAGTCTCGTTGACTATAAGTTCAAGCCACAGCTCAGAACTTGCGGACGTAAGTTCGGACCAAAGCTTAATGCTGCTAAGGAAGTAATTGCTAATCTCCCAGGTAAGGAGACAATGGCTGCTCTCGATAGTGGTTCTATCAAGATTACAGTTGATGGCGAAGAGTTCGAGATGACTAAGGAAGACTTTATTGTTGAGAATGTTCAGCTCGAGGGTCTTTCAACTCAGGCTAATAACGGAATTACAGTTTCTATCGATATCAAGCTCACAGATGAGCTCATCGAGGCAGGTAATGTACGTGAGATTATCTCTAAGGTACAGAATATGCGTAAGGATACAGCTGGCCTTGAGGTAACTGATCGTATCGTTCTTACATATGCTAATAATGACAAGATTGCAGCTATCATCGAGAAGAACAAGGAGTACATCGCTTCTGAGGTTCTCGCAGTAGAGATTAATGCTGGTTCTTGTGAGAATGGTAAGGAAAATAACATTAACGGTGAGAAGGTAATGCTTTCCATCGCTAAGGCTTAATTAAGAATTTCTTTAAGCCGCACGAAAGGGTAAAAAATGCTAGTAGAGATTTTAAAGGGCAATTACACAGGAAGAGAATTATTATTTATAGTTCTTGTTACTTTGTTTGCCCTGACTCTCTCATTTTCTATCCATGAATTTATGCATGCAGCAGTAGCAACATGGCTGGGTGATGATACACCAGGATATATGGGTCGTCTAACACTTAACCCTGGTGCACACCTTGATCCTGTTGGTACTCTTTGCATTTTGCTTCTTGGTTTTGGTTGGGGTAAACCAGTAGTTTTTAACCCTAATAAGCTTACAAGATTTAAGAGCAAGAGATTAATGAGAATTCTTGTGTCACTTGCAGGTGTTTTCGGTAATTTCCTTTTGGCACTTATTGCTTCAATTATTATGACTATTGTTGGTGCCAAGATTGGTTTCAATGTTTTTAACACTAGTAACGGTCTTTCCATGATGTTGGTGCTAGTTTATCTTCACCAGTTTAGTCTTGGTCTTTTGGCATTTAACCTGTTGATTATTCCACCGCTCGATGGATTCCATGTATTAGAAGAGCTTATTCCAATTAAGTTCAAGTATTCTGATTTGTGGAAAGGTTTTTGTACTATTGGTCCAAGAGTTCTTACGGTACTTATTCTTGTTGGTTCTATGACTGGTGTTCATGTCCTTAGCTATATTGTTGTTTGGATTGAGATGCCATTTGAGTTTATTATTCAGCTCATTTGCAACTTGTTATGGAGTATCCTGTAATGAGTGAGAAGAGCGTTCCATCCTTAAAGATAAGAGAGTTTGAAGGTCCATTGGACCTTCTTTTCCATCTTATTGAAAAAAATGATATTGATATCTATGACATCCCTATTAGAGAGGTTACAGAGCAGTATGTAAACTATCTGAAGGAGATGGAGAAACTTGATATGGAAGTTGCTTCAGAGTTCCTCGTGATGGCTGCAACTCTTATTCATATTAAGTCTAGAATGATGCTTCCAGGTCGTAATACATCCGATGGTGACGAGTCTGATGATCCTAGAGAAGAGCTCGTTATTAGTCTTCTTAGATATAAGAGATGTAAGCTTTTGTCTGGTGAACTTAAAAAGCGTCACGAGATATATCAGGATTGTTATTACAGACTTCCTTCTACAGCTAAGGATATGGAGGTGGAGATTGTATATCCGCCACAGGAGTTCATTCCATCTGAGTTTGATGTAGCCGTAGAGAATGTATGTAAGCGTAACGAGATTAGATTTGCTGATATTTCCACTAAGATTACTCATATTCTTAAGCGTGATCAGTTGTCTGTAAAAGAACGTATGAAGTCTGTATGGCTTACAATTACCAAGAAGGGTAAGATGTTCTTCCACGAACTCTTTGGCAAAGAAGAACCAGAGAAAATGGATAAGATTGTAGGTTTCTTAGCTATCCTGGAGCTTCTTAGAAGCAATAAGATTAAGGCAGAACAGAAGAAACCATTTGATGTAATTCTTCTCGAAGAAAAGGGAATAGGTGATAAGTAATGGCAAAAGTTAATTCAGAAGATAAATTTGAAATTCCGGTACAGGAAGTTTCTGCTGCCTGTGAAGCTATTCTCTTTGCCTGTGGTGAGAGCGTGTCTATTGGTAGATTTACTGAGCTTTTAAACGTTGATGCGAAAGTAATTACAGATGCTATGGCAAGACTTATACAGGATTATGAGACAAACCCATGGGGCGGACTTCTTATTCGTAAAATAGATGATGCTTATATAATGTGTACTAAGCCTGGTATGAAGAAGGTTATGGAGAGACTTTACTCTCCTAAGATGCACCCGCCACTTTCGCAGGCATCTTATGAGACTCTGGCAGTTATTGCTTATAACCAGCCGGTTACAAGATCTCAGGTAGAGGCGGTAAGAGGTGTATCTTCAGACAGTATTATAAGCAGACTTCTTGATCGTGGTTGGATTTGTGAATCTGGTTATCTTGATGCACCTGGACGTCCAACATTGTTCTCTACAACAGAGCAGTTCCTTTTGGAGTTTGGTATCAGTTCTGTAGATGAACTCCCATCAATGGAGCTTATGAGTTATAAGACCATTCGTGACCTGGAGGATTCCCTCGAGAAGGCTGCTGGTAATGATGATCGACAGATTAGTATTGAAAATATTATGGCTGAGAATAGCGAAGAAGAAGGTTAATCATGAAGAGTACTATAGATCTTATCGAGTCCAAGCTCTCTGATATGAGTAAAGGACACAAGGCGATAGCTAATTATATTATTAATTACTATGACAAGGCAGCTTATATGACAGCAGCTAAGTTAGGTGAGGAGACAGGTGTATCTGAGTCTACAGTAGTAAGATTTACTACAGAGTTGGGTTTTGATGGTTATCCTCATTTCCAGGCAACACTTAAGGAAGAACTTAAGTCAAAGCTCACATCTGTTCAGCGTCTTAACTATACAGAGCGTTTTACAGACGATTCCACTGCTATCCTTGATGTTATGAAGGGAGACATGGAGAACCTTAAGGAAACTATTGCTAACCTTGATGAGGCGTCAATGTCAGAAGCAGTAAACACTATCCTTAACGCACGTAAGATTTACATCATGGGCCTTAGAGCAAGTTCTCCTCTTAGTGCTTTCATGCACTTTTACATGACACTTCTCTTTGATGAAGTAGTACACATTCATAGTAACAGCACAAACGAGGTTTTCGAGCAGATTATGCCAATTTCTGCTAATGACGTTATCATCGGAATCTCTTTCCCACGTTACTCACAGAGAACAATTAACTCCATGGAGTACGCTAAGAAAAAGGGCGCGAAAGTAATTGCCATCACAGACAAGGACAACACAGCCATGACAGAGTATGCTGACGTTAAGCTTCTTGCTAAGTCATCCATGGCGTCTTTCGTAGATTCCTTGGCGGCACCACTTTCGCTTATTAACGCACTTCTTGTTACCCTTGGTATGCATAGAAGAGAGCACATCCTTAGCTCATTTGAGGCACTTGAGGATTTGTGGTCCAGATATAGAGTTTATGAAGATAGAAAAAATATAGGAGACGAACAGTTATGAGTATTTTTCAGATTGCGATTGATGGTCCTTCCGGTTCAGGTAAGAGCACACTTGCAAAGGGTGTGTCCAAGGCATTAGGTATTATGTACCTCGATACAGGTGCTATGTACAGAACATGTGGTTTGAGTGCTATCAAAAAGGGTATTGATCCATCTGATGTTGACGCTGTAACTGATATGCTTAAGTCCATGTCTTTGGAAGTTAAGTTCGTTGATGGTGAGCAGCACATGATTCTCGATGGTGAAGATGTTAACGGCTTTATCAGAACTCCTGAAGTTTCTATGGCTGCCAGCAAGATTTCTGCATTGCCTGTAATTCGTAAGGCAATGGTTGATTATCAGCGTGAGATTTCTAAGTCAGAGAGCTTCGTTCTTGATGGTCGTGATATTGGTTCTAACGTACTTCCTAATGCTAAGTATAAGTTCTTCCTTACTGCATCAGCTGAGACAAGAGCAGAGCGTCGTTTGCTCGAGCTTAATGGCAGAGGCGATTATTCACAGAATTATGAAGAGGTACTTCGTGATATTATCCAGCGTGATAAGCAGGATAGTGAGAGAGCTGCAGCTCCACTTGTTAAGGTTGATGATGCAGTGGAGATCGATACATCTAAGATTACTATCGAAGAGACTCTTAATACATTGTTGTCTTACGTTAAGGAATAATTATGAAGGTTATTGCTGCCCGTTCCTCAGGTTTTTGCTTTGGCGTTAAGAATGCTGTAAATTCTGCATATAAGATGATAGAAGAGCGTTCTGAAGGTGAGCGCTTGGTTATGCTTGGTGAACTTACACATAATGAGGGCGTGGTTAAAGGTCTGACGGACAAGGGATTTGAAGTTTGTTCTTGTGCGGCAGAGGTACCAGAAGGATCTACAGTTATTATTAGAGCACACGGTGTCACTCCAGGCGAGAAAGCGATTCTCGGTGCGAAAGGGTGTAAGGTCGTGGACTGCACATGCCCTTTTGTGGAAAAGATTCATAAAATCGTTAGAAGCGAGGCTGAGGCAGGACACAATATTATTCTTACAGGTGGTAAAGGACATCCAGAAGTTGTAGGGATATGCGGCGAAGCCCCTGAAAACGTAACGGTTATAAGTTCTGTTGAAGAGCTTAAAAACGTCGAAATAACCGAAAATAAAACATCCTTGATATCTCAGACAACTTTTTCCTCAGTTATTTTTGAAGAAATTTGTGCAAATATTAAAAATAAAATTGCAAATAATCTTATTTTTGATACAATATGTAATACGACTGATATTAGGCAATCTGAAGCTGCGCGTATTTCTGCTTCGTCAGATGTGATGCTTGTCATCGGATCTTCTCGTAGTTCTAATACTAATAAGCTTTATGATATCTGTCTCAGTCAATGTGATAGAACGTATCTTGTTAGTGATGTTAATGAAGTCGATTCCCTAATTGCTGAAGGTAAGATAAAGGAAGAAGATACAGTTGGTGTTACAGCAGGTGCATCTACACCGGAAGCTATTATTTTGGAGGTTGTTCGCAGAATGGACGAGAACAAAGAAACAATGATTGATCAGGAAGCAGCTGATACAAATTTCGCTGAGTACATTGAAAGTATTCCACAGCTCCGCAGAAATTCTATTGTGAAGGGAGCTATTACATCGGCTGATGACGATTATGTATACGTAGACGTTCGCGACAAGTCCGAAGGTAAGATTTCCCGTAAGGAATTCGCATCAGATCCTGAGTTCGACATCGAGAAGGCAATTGCTGATAGAATGGAAGTTACAGTAGTAGTTAAGTCTATCAGAAATACAGACCAGGGTAAGGAGATTATCCTTTCTAAGTCTCAGCTCGATTACGAGAAGAACAAGAAGCTCATCGAGGAAGCATACGAGAGCAAGACACCTGTTAAGGCAACTGTTACTGGTGTTGTTAAGGATGGCGTTATTGCTAACTACGGTGGAATTGATATTTATGTTCACCGCACACAGATTAAGATTGGTGATGTAGCTGATCTTGAGTCTTATAAGGGTGAGCAGCTCGATCTCCTTATCACTAAGGTAGATACAGAGAAGCACAGACTCAGAGTATCTGGTTCACACAGAGCTATTCTTTCTGCTGAGCGTAAGGCTAAGTCAGATGAGATTTGGAACAATATCGAAGAGGGTAAGCACTACACAGGTATCGTTAGAAGCCTCCCAGACTTTGGTGCATTCGTAGATATCGGCGGTGTAGACGGACTCGTTCACATCACAGAGCTCTCTTGGAAGAGAATCAGAAAGCCATCTGATGTTCTTTCTGTTGGTGATGAGATTGATGTTTATGTTAAGTCTTTCAATGCTGAGACTAAGAAGATTTCTCTTGGTTACAAGAAGCTTGAGGATGATCCATACTACAATATCGAAGAGAGAATCCCAGTTGGTTCTTGCGTAAAGGGTACAGTTGTTAGACTTACTGACTTCGGTGCTTTCGTACAGCTCGAGCCAGACCTCGATGCTCTTTGCCACGTATCTCAGATTTCTGATGTAAGACTCAATAAGCCAGCAGATGTTCTTTCTGTAGGTCAGGAAGTTCTTGCTAAGGTTATCGATATTAAGCCAGAGCAGAGAAGAATCTCTATTTCCATCAAGGAAGTTCAGCCTATCAACCCAGCATCCGATGATGATTTCGCTATTGCTGATGAGGAAGCTCCTGCTGAGGAATAATTCTTAACTTAAGTTAATTATGAAGCCGGTTCGTATTGCGGGCCGGCTTTTTTTGTTGCTATATTATTGTTATTCTGTTTGACTTGCCGTGACCGTAACAGAACTGTATAACATTAAGCTTTGATAATCTCTTATAATATAAGTATCAAGGAGGATATTCTATGAAGCGTAAACTCTTTCTATGTTTACTTCTTCTTATATCTGCAGGCACCGTAGTCTCCTTGATTAATTTTGGAGATGCCGGAGTCGATAACGAGGTTGCCATTCAGGGTGACGTCGGAATGTTTACTTCGGCTGATTTACATCCAATACTTGATGGATCATCTCAGGTTACTTATATATCTCCTATAGAAGAAGATACTAATTTGGTAGAGAAACGAGATGAGATATCCCTTAAAACAAATACCTATGTTCTTCCTGCATATTCAACTACACTTAATGATTTTGGTGACTCTATCATGTACGATGGTAGTCCTATGTGGATAAATGTTAAGACAGCGAACCTCAGAGCAGAAGAGAATGTTGAATCTGATATTCTTGATCAGTTAAACAGAGGAGCTCCTGTTCTACGTGTGTCTTACACTGAGGAATGGTCCAAAATCCGTACAGAAGATGGTACTGAAGGATATATGATGACTTCTTTATTATCTGATGAAGAAGTTGAACCAGATCCAGTTGAAGAAGAACCTGTAGAGAAGGAAAATCTTCCTGCAGATCCACAGCCAGTAGCTACACCTGTTCCTACTAATCCTACTCCAACTCAGCCAGCACCAGTAGCACCTACTGCAACTCCAGTCCCTGCTGTGGGTGAGACAGCTTTTACTGCTACGAAATACACTTCATGCGACCTTAATGCTAGATCTGGTCCAGGAGTTAACTATTCGTTGAAGACAGTACTTTCATACGGAACACAGGTAAGTGTTGTAGCGATAACAGATAACGGATGGTACAAATTATCTGACAATTCTTATATTAAGAAAGATTACACACTTGATCAGATGCCTCAGAAGGAGGTAGCACCTCCACCTGCAGATAATGGTTATTCAGATTTTGCTAATTATGCATTACAGTATGTTGGAACTGCTTATGTATACGGTGGTGCTAGTCCGTCAGGTTTTGACTGTTCTGGCTTTATTCTATATTTGTATGCTAATTATTACGGAATAAGCCTTCCACATAATGCACACTCCATTTCTCAGAGAGGTACAAGTGTTACTGAAGGAATAAAGTGTGGCGATGTTTTGTGTCATGATTATAATGGTGATGGATATATTGACCACGTATCAATGTATATTGGTAATGGTACTTGTATTCATGCTTCAGACAGCAGAAGAGGTGTTATAACATCTTCTTATCCTATGGGCTCTGTAGTTACTATTAGAAGATTTGTATAAATCCAAAAAACACCTTGCCTTTATAATTCCTTTTTGGTAGTATATTCGAGCATAAAACACGTAGTGTGTCTTTTTGTGCGCCTGGATAAATATAAATAGTAATGCAAATCCAGTGCGTTGACACTACGGAAGTACTAACAAGGAGGACAATTTTATGCCAGTTATTTTAATGAAGCAGCTTTTGGAAGCAGGTGTACACTTCGGTCACCAGACACGTCGTTGGAACCCTAAGATGAAGGAGTACATCTTCACAGAGC
>JAKSRI010000033.1 GCA_024403695.1 Saccharofermentans sp.
CTATATTTCTTTGCCTACTAAATTTTTAGTTCTCCCCAAGAAAACGTGAAGAGCCTCTTTTTTGCTTAAAACTCAATTTTATACATAGGCTCTGTAACTCAATTTATTTTATATATATTGAAATGTGTATATTCTTTTGTTTGTGAGATTAACTATATTTTATTTTTCATTTCGCGGGATTTATTGAGAAAGTAATCAAATTTGTTAAAGAAATCATTAATGTGATTGAATTGGAAAAAATCGTTTGTTAATATCCATGCGTCACTAGGGTGGCGCATATATTTAAGAATATAGGAGATATGATTATTATGAAGAAATCTTTAATTAAGAAGCTTGCACTTATTACAGGTACAGCTATTGCTTTCTCTTCTTTTGCTTTGATGTCTACAGGTTGTTCCAAGGATGATAAGGACGACAAGAAGGACGATAAGAAGACTGAGAAGACAGAGGCTGAGGAGACTGAGGAGACTGAAGAAACAGATGCTCCTGTAGAGACAACAGAGGCTGAAGAGACAGATGCTCCAGTTGAGACAGATATTGATGATATCGACCTCGGTTTTGATTTGTTTGATGTTTCTACAATTGAGGATGCTGAGTTGAAGGCTATCGCAGAGGAGTTCCTTGCTAAGGACTACATGTTCTTCTCTATGGAGGATATGGGTGAAGAAATGCCAGAGAACTGCTCTGAGTCTTTCATGGGTATGTCTGATGATTTCACAGCTATGGTGCTCGCTGCAAAGTTTGATAGCAAGGAGTCTGCTGAGGCTTTTCTCTTTGATGAGTTGGACCTTACAGAGGAAGACTTTGCTGAGCTCGAGAAGACAGAGACAGACGAGGGTGTTGTTTACACTGTAGTTGATGACTACTTCAACCTCACAATTACAATTACAAATTCTGGTATTCTTGTTCTTGACGAGACATACGCATAATTAATAATTGAATTAATTAGTCTAGAGGCTATTCCTTAGGGAGTAGCCTCTTTTTTATGTTACAATCCTACTAATTGGAGGCGAGCATGAATCTTAAATACGATACATATATTTTTGATTACTATGGAACGTTGCTGGATTCTTTTAACGATGAGCATTCTGCGCAGTACTGGAAGAAGTGGCTCAGAGTTCTTGATAAAAAGGGAATAAAGCATCCTGATTACATAACTTTCAGAAAAGAGTTCTTTGAGGGTGATCGTAAGTATAGAAAGATAATCATTGAGAAGAAGGGTTATACATACCCAGAAATCGACATAATTAATGTGTATCGTGATCTGTTTGAACGTTATGGCAATGGCATACTGGATGATGCTCTCCTTAACGAACTGGCTTATGATTTCCGAGAGGCGACAAGAGCTTATATTAAGCTGTTTCCTGGTGTTGAGGACTATCTTAAGAAGCTCCGCTACGAAGGTAAGAAACTCTATATTTTAAGCAATGCTCAGCGTTCTTATACATGGCCAGAGATTACTATGTTTGGTATGGAGAAGCTGGTTGATGACGTGTTCATCTCGAGTGATGTGGAGGCCATGAAACCTGAGAAAGCTTTCTATGATGCACTTTTCCAGGCTCATAATATAGATAAAGCTACTGCGGTCATGATTGGCGACAGTTTGACCAGTGATATTGCTGGTGCTATAGGGTACGATATCGATTATATTCACCTCACAGGTGATAACAGTGCGGAAACATTCTATCTGAAGGAATTGGCAGAATAATGGAACTGATAGTTAAAAGTTTTGATGAGTTAACCACAAGAGAGCTTTATGAGATTTATAAAGTAAGATTTGATGTTTTTGTTGTGGAACAGCAGTGCTGTTATCAGGATGCAGATGAGTTTGATCCTGTATCAACCCATATGTGGTTTCAGGATGAAGATGGCATAGCAGCATATATTAGAGTTCTTCCTCCTGATACGGTTTTTCCTGAACCATCAATAGGAAGAGTGCTATCTACTAGAAGACGTCAGGGACTTGGAACTAAGCTCGTTAACGAAGGTATACGTGTTATTAAAGACCTATATGAATGCGATACTATTACTATCGAAGCTCAGTGCTATGTTCGAGATATGTATGAGAAAATCGGCTTTGTGCAGACTTCAGAAGAATTCCTGGATGTAGGCATTCCACACATTAAGATGCAGTATTATTTTGGTGATAAATAATGGATATGAATGGCGTTACAATCGAAGATCTAGGACGTAAAGGGCTTAAGCTTTATCAGCCTAAGGAGGGGTTCCGTTATGGTACGGATACGGTGCTCCTTAGCTGGTTTGCTACGTCTTTTTTGAGGACTTCTTCCAAGGCGGCGAAATGCCCTCAGCGCGTGCTGGAACTTGGTGCGGGAGTTGGAACTGCTAGCCTTCTTGTGCAGGGTAGATATGAGGGATTTATTTTGTCAGATGCAGTGGAGATAGAACCTGTTTACGCTGATGTTTTGACTAAGAACATTGAGCTTAACAACATGGAAAACAAGATGCGCGGTTTTAACTGCGACATCCGAGATTTGCCGGCTGACGTTAAGTCTATTCAGTATGACGTGGTCATGTTTAATCCGCCTTTTTTCTCTCAGGGAAGTGGTCCCAAAACTAGTAACCAGGGTGATGGAAAGCTTGGTGCCAGATTTGAAGAAAACGGTGACCTTGAGGATTTCGTAAGGATTGCCGCATCAAGGGTGTTGCAGAGCAAGGGACACATAGTGCTTATTATGCACGGAAAGAGGCTTAATGACGTACTTATGGCTTTCGTACACCATGGTGTAAAGCCAACCTGTGTCATGGGCGTGCACCCTTTCGAAGACCGTGAGGCAGAGATGGTGTTGGTGGCAGGTAAGAAGGGCGCATCAGGAACGGACACCAAAGTAATGCCACCGCTTATTCTTAATAGAAGAACAGATGATGGTATAATAATGACTGATAAATTAAGACGCATTTATGAGGAGGCACACACAGATTGCTTTATCTAGTTGGTACACCTATTGGTAACATGGGAGATTTTTCCAGCAGAGCCCAGGAGGTTTTGTCTTCTGTAGATGTTATTGCGTGCGAGGATACCAGACGCACAGGTCTTTTACTGCAGCAGTTTGGCATTGAGAATAAGCTGTTTGCTTACCATGAGCATAATAAGTCTGCCAAGGGTCCTGTTCTGGTGGATATGATGAAGAAGGGGCTGGATGTGGCATTGGTATCTGATGCAGGTATGCCTTCTATTAATGACCCTGGAGAGGATCTTGTTAAGCTATGTATCGAGAATGAGCTGGATGTTACTGCGGTTCCTGGTCCTGTAGCAGCTATTACTGCGCTGGTGTTAAGCGGACTTGATACAACCAAATTCCATTATGAAGGATTCCTGCCATCTGAGGGTGGTCCAAGACGTAAGAGACTTGAGGCGCTTAAATCTATTCCTGAGACAATGATTATTTATGAGGCACCACACAGACTTATGAAACTTATTGGTGAGCTTCAGAAAAATGGTTTTGGTGGCTGTAAGGCGGCGTTCTGTAGAGAGCTTACAAAGAAATACGAAGAGGTTCTAAGACTCACTGTTGATGAGGCTAATGAGCATTTTACTAATACACCGCCTAAGGGTGAATTTGTTATCTGCCTGGAGCCTGTGCCACAGAAAAAGGGCGAGGATATGAGCCAGGAAGATATGGATGATATGATTCGCAGATTAAGTGAAGAGGGAATGTCTACTAAGGATATTGCTAAGGAAGTGGCCTCTATTACTGGTCGTAATAAAAAAGAAATTTACTCATATATCCTTAATCTGTTACAATAAGTTTGATAAGTAAGGGAGGACGCTATGGAAGAGCTTAATAGAGAAATTCTTTTGAAATTAGCACATAGCCTTTCCCTTGATGAGCTTGGTGATTCAGTCGGTAAGGCTTTGGCCGGAATCGCACTGATTGACATCGCCAGCAAACGTATTGTTTTTGATGACGGAATGGTTCCGTTTCTTGGTCCAGCTGCTCTTCAGGAGATGTATCTGGAGACATATTTTCAGCTTATTCCGGAAAGTCAGCGTCCTGTAATTTCCAATTTGTATAAAGAGATGATCGATGCTGTTATCGCGGGCGGTAATCCTGTTCTCACTATTAAGCACGATGTTAAGCCTGCACAGGCTCGTGAGAAGAAGAGTCTGGAGTTGGATTTTAAGGAAGTAACTATCGATAATCACAGATTCCTTGTGGGACTTATTAAGGAAGTTACTGATACTATGGGACAGAAGGTCTTTGATCAGCTTATGTCTGGCAGTATTGGAGCGTATGTTTTCACTTATGATGTCGTTGAAGATAAGATTTATCTGAGTAAGAAGTTCAGAGAGGATTTTGATATTCCTAGTGGAATTCTCGAGAATTTTACTGCTAACTGTGTTAAGTATCTTTATCCGGAAGACTTTAATCTTCTTAATGAGATTTTTGGTGATTATTTACAGACTGGAGAGGATGTTACTGGTCAGATAATTAGATTCTTGGCGCCTGGTAGAGGTGATTTGTATCTTTGCCTTGATGGTATCAGCGGTATAGGATCTAGTGCAGATGAAGAGGACAGTAGATATGTGTCCGGAATCCTTTCTGACGTTACTTTGGAGCGTGCTAGACAGATTCAGGCTGAGGCGCTGGATGATGGTTCTGATGCTATCAGATTTATTGCTGACGTTAACAGAGAGACGCTTACTTTCCTTAATGATATTTCGGAGATTTTCCCTAACGCACGTAAAGTGATTACGGGAGACTTTGTTGAAGAAGTTGCACGAAGTATTGTGGTGGAGGATCGAAAGCGATTCCGTAATGCCATGCATCGTGCGGTAAATGAGGTCGGCAGCACATTCTCAGTAGAGTTCAGAATCAGAGTTAATGGCCCTGTTATCTGGTTGGCTCTGCGCGGAAAGTCATACTATGATGAGATTCTTAATTCTAATGCCCTTACAGGTGTTATTGTGAACCTCTCTAGACTTAACATGGTTAAGGATATTGTAGAGAAGAAAGAGGCATCTAATGAGATTACAGGTCTTCCTGGTCGTGATGCCCTCATGAACGATACTGCTAACATGATTCGTAACCCTAAGCTCCTTTCAGGTGCATTGCTTCTCGTTGATATTAACGATTTCCATGTCTTTAACGACAACTATGGAAGAGAGGCAGGAAATGCTATCGTGCAGTCTGTAGCGGGCTTCCTTGCTGAGATTATGCCTGCTGATGCTAAGCTCTACCACATTGGTGTCGACACTTTCGCCATCCTGTGGAATGAGGTGTCACGTAAGAGTGTTTCTGCGCTCCTCGAAGAGCTTGTGTTGCATAGTAATACCTCAATGGTAACTGCGGCGGGTGATTTCTTTGTTACTTATAACTTGGCGGCTTCTATGTATCCGGAGGGCGATACTGCAGAGGAGATTTTCTCTAATGCTGAGATCGCACTTCATAAGATTAAGAACGATAAGTCTTTGAAATATGCTATTTATTCTCCTGCAGATAAGCTGGAGTTGAATAACCGTATGGATTTTGTGGCGCAGATTTCATCCTGCATTATAAATAATATGGAGAATTTCCAGATGTACTATCAGCCTCTGATCGACGCTAATACAGGTAATCTGGTTGGTGCGGAGGCACTTCTTAGATGGCAGTCTAACCAGGGTGTTCTCGTTAATCCTGAGCTTGTTGTGGCAGCTATCGAGTCTACCGACAGAATGGCAGAAGTTGGCAGATGGATCGCGAACGAGGCGGTTAAGCAGTGCGCGAAATGGATCTCCAAGGGTGCGCCACGTGACTTCTACATCCACATAAATGCTACTGCAGACGATCTTATCCGTTCTGATTATGCGGCTGAGATTAATGAGCTTCTGCGTAAATATAATCTGTCACCAGATAACATTCTTATCGAGCTTACAGAGACCTCTCTTATGGAGAATATGGCGAAATGCCGTAAGAACCTCTTAGAGCTTGCTACGTCAGGAATACGTACTGCGTTGGATGATTTTGGTTCTGGATATTCTTCTTTTAATTATCTTAAGGAACTTCCTGTAGATGAGATTAAGATTGATAAGACATTTACTGATGATATGGAGACAGTAGAGTTTAATGCTTCCTTTATTAGGGCTATGACTATGCTCGCTCACTCCATTAATAAGGGCGTTGTTATCGAGGGTGTAGAGACTGAGTCCCAGGCAGCTAAATTACGTGATATTGGCGTTGATATCTTCCAGGGATACCTCTTTGGTAAGCCTATGTCCGTATTCGCATTCTGGAATAAATTCTTTGCATAATTTTTCATAAAAACAAAAGCGAACATATTTTCTTTATTTGCCCTTCGTGGTATAATTTTTCTATGTTTAAATTAGTTTCAGAGTATAAGCCTTCAGGTGATCAGCCTAAGGCCATAGATAGTATTGTTGAAGGTATAAAGAAGGGCCAGAAGGCTCAGACTTTATTAGGTGTTACAGGTTCTGGTAAGACATTTACCATGGCCAATGTTATCGAGCGTATTAATCGCCCAACTCTTATTCTGGCTCATAATAAGACTCTTGCAGGACAGCTTTATTCAGAGTTTAAGGAATTGTTCCCTGAGAACGCAGTAGAGTTCTTCGTATCCTACTACGATTATTATCAGCCAGAGGCATATATTGCAGCGTCTGATACATATATCGAGAAAGATAGTTCAGTTAATGATGAGATTGACCGTATGCGTCATGCAGCGACCAGATCTTTACTTACCCGTGATGATGTAATTGTTATCTCATCTGTATCTTGTATTTATGGTATTGGTGAGAAGGAAGACTATCTGTCCTTGATGGTTAGTCTAGAGGTAGGTCAGGAGATTTCACGTGATGAAGTTATGGCTCAGCTGATTAATATTCAGTATGAGCGTAATGACTTTGACTTGAAGCGTGGGTGCTTCAGATGTCGCGGTGATGTGCTCGATATTTTCACACCTGATTCTGAGGAGTTTCTGACAAGAGTAAGTTTCTTTGGTGATGAGATCGAGAGTATCTCTATCGTTCATTATCTTACTGGTAAGTCAGAGTGGAAGAAGACTTTTGTGGAGATTTTCCCTGCGTCTCATTATGCGACTGGTAGAGCTAAGCTTGACCATGCCATCGAGACTATCGAAGAAGAACTGGATGAGCGTATTGCATACTTCCGTGATGAGGGTAAGCCTATCGAGGCATATCGTCTGGAGCAGCGTACTAGATACGATATGGAACTTCTGAGACAGACTGGTTTTTGTAAGGGAATCGAGAACTACAGCAGACATATCGCACAGCGTCAGGCTGGTGAGCCACCTTGTACTTTGCTGGACTTTTTCCCTAAGGACTTCTTGTTATTTATCGATGAGTCTCACGTTACAGTGTCACAGGTTGGCGCCATGTATAACGGTGACAGATCACGTAAAGATATGCTGGTTAATTATGGATTCAGACTTCCATCTGCATACGATAACCGACCTCTGAAGTTCCCTGAGTTCGAGGAGAGAATGGGCAGAACTATCTTTGTATCTGCTACTCCTGCCGACTATGAGAAGGAGCATTCAGAGCAGATTGTTGAACAGGTAATTAGACCTACAGGTCTCTTGGAGCCTGAGATAGCTATTCGTCCTGTTGAAGGTCAGATTGAAGATATTCTCCATGAGCTTTCTGAGAATAATAAGAGAGGCGAGAAGAGCCTTATTATGACTCTTACTAAGAAAATGAGTGAGGACCTGACAGCGTTCTTGGAGAAGGAAGGTATCAGAGTATCTTATCTGCATTCTGACATCGAGACTGTAGAACGTATGGAGATTCTTAATAAGCTTCGTACTGATGAGATTGATGTTATTGTTGGTATTAATCTTTTAAGAGAGGGAATCGACCTTCCAGAGGTATCTCGTCTAATGATTCTTGATGCTGATAAGGAAGGCTTCTTAAGATCTGAACGTTCTCTTATTCAGATTATCGGTAGATGTGCTCGTAACGCTAATGGTAAGGTAATTCTCTACGCAGATGAGATTACTGATTCCATGATGAAGGCAGTTTCTGAGACTAACAGAAGACGTGATATTCAGAAGAAATATAATGAAGAGCATGGCATCATTCCTAAGACTATTAAGAAGGAGATTCGTAGCGTATTCGAAGTCGTTAACGATTCTGCTAAGGATAGTAAGGTTAAGAAGGCTGATGTTAAGAACCTTGTTAATAAGGGTGATGCAGGCAAGATGAGTGAGGCAGATAAGGCTAAGATGATCGAGAAGCTTACACTCGAGATGAAGAAGGCAGCTAAGGATCTTGACTTCGAACGTGCTGCTGAGATTAGAGATGTAATTATCTCTTTGAAGACGAGAGCGTGATATAGTGGGTAATTTTGTACATTTACATTTGCATACTGAATACAGTCTTCTTGATGGTGCCATTAAGATAGATGACCTTGCAGTCCGTCTTAAGGAGATGGGCATGACAGCATGCGCTATTACTGACCACGGTACTATGTACGGTGCGGTAGTTTTCTATAAAGCTCTTAAGGCGCAGGGTATTAAGCCTATCATCGGATGTGAAGTTTATGTTGCTCCTGATTCTAGATTTAATAAGGAAGCTTCTACGGGTGCCAAGCCATATAACCATCTTATTCTCCTTGCAAAGAATAATGAGGGTCTTAAGAATCTGAATAAGATTGTTTCTATAGGTTATGTTGAAGGTTTCTATAGAAAACCACGTGTAGACAGGGAAGTACTTCAGAAATATCACGAAGGACTTGTCTGTTTGTCCGCATGTATTGCCGGTAGAATACCTAGTCTTATTCTTGCTGGTGATATGGATAAGGCAGAACAGGAAGCATTGTGGTATAGAGACCTTTTCGGAGAAGGGAATTACTACCTTGAGGTTCAGGCTAATACTCTTCCTGAGCAGGCAGTAGTTAATTCTGCACTTGTTCGTCTCTCGAACAAGACAGGTATTCCTTTGGCTGCGACCAATGACTGCCATTATCTTAAGAGAGATGATTTTGAAGCTCACGACGTGCTGATGTGTATTGGAACTGGTGCCAAGGTGTCTGATAGTAACAGAATGAAGATGTCTGTTAACGAGTTCTATGTTAAGTCAGAAACTGAGATGCGTAAGTATTTTTCTGAGATTCCTGCAGCGGTTGATAATACAGGATTAATTGCACAGAAGTGTAATGTGGAGTTCGATTTTAATACTATCCATCTTCCTAAGTATGAGGTTCCCGCAGGTTATGCGAGCCATGAAGATTATCTTAAGGCGCTGTCTATCGATGGACTTAAGAAGCGTTTCCAGGTTAATGGAATGTCTGCTGAAGCAAAGGTGTATGCGGATAGACTGGAGTATGAGCTTAACGTAATCGGTAGCATGGGTTATACAGATTACTATCTCATTGTCTGGGATTACGTAAATTATGCTAAGAAGTGTGACATTATGGTAGGTCCTGGACGAGGATCAGGTGCTGGTTCTCTTGTGGCATATGCTATAGGAATTACTAATCTTGACCCTATTAAATATAATCTGGTATTCGAGCGTTTCCTTAATGCAGAACGTGTATCCATGCCTGATTTTGATATCGATTTCTGTGTCGAGAGACGACAGGAAGTTATCGATTATGTTGCAAATAAATACGGTGCTGAGCATGTGTCTCAGGTAATAGCATTTGGTACGCTGAAGGCTAAGCTTTGTATTCGTGATGTAGCCAGAGTAATGGAACTTCCATTAAATGATTCTGACAGGCTCAGTAAGATGATTCCATCTGCTGATATGGACCTTAAGACTGCACTTGCCAACGTACCTGAATTTAAGAAGGAATACGATACAAATGAGGCTATTCATAAGGTAATCGATATCGCATTGAGACTGGAGGGTATGGCTCGTCATACGACAACTCATGCAGCTGGTGTAATCATCTCTGGTGAGCCAATTACAGACATTGCTCCACTCTCTATTAATGAAGATGCTGTCGTTGTTCAGTACGATAAACCTGATATCGAGAGTATTGGTCTTCTTAAATTCGACTTCCTGGGATTAAGAACTCTTACTGTGCTAAGAGATGCTGCCGCTATGGTTAAAGAGAACCATGGTGTAGATATTGTGTTTGATAAGTTGTCTTTTGACTCACCTGAAGTATATAAGATGATTGGTAATGGTGATACCGTTGGCGTGTTCCAGTTGGAGAGTGCAGGTATGACATCCTTTATGAAGGAGCTTAAGCCAACTTCCATAGAGGATATTATCGCCGGTATTTCTTTGTATCGTCCTGGTCCAATGGAGCAGATTCCTAAGTATGTTAAGTGTAAGCATGATCCTTCTTTGATTGTTTATGACCATCCACTTTTAGAGCCGATTCTTGACGTAACTTATGGTTGCATGGTTTACCAGGAGCAGGTTATGCAGGTGGTACGAGATCTTGCTGGATTCTCCATGGGTCAGTCTGATAACGTAAGACGTGCCATGAGTAAAAAGAGTCGAAAGATGATGGACAGCTACCGTAACCTTTTCGTGCACGGTGGCGTAGATGAGACTGGTAAGACTATCGATGGTGCAGTCAAGCGTGGAGTGCCTGCCGAGGTTGCAGAGAAGATATTCGATGACGTAAGTGGATTTGCTGGCTATGCGTTTAATAAGGCACATGCTGCATCTTATGCGGTCGTAGCCTATTACACAGCATATATGAAGTGTTTCTATCCAAGTGAGCTCTTTGCAGCGACTCTTAATTCTTATCGTGGAAATATTGGTCAGTCTTCAAGATACATGGATGCTGCAAAGAATATGGGAATTACTATTCTTCCACCAAGTGTAAATGAGAGTTATGCCAAGTTCACAACTGAAGGTGAGGGCGCTATCAGAATTGGTCTAGCACTTATTAAGAATGTTGGTGAAGGTGCTGTTAGAGACTTGGAGAATGAACGTGCCAAGAACGGTAAGTTTAAGGATTTTGAGGACTTCCTGATCCGTGGTGCAAAGTTTGGGCTTAAGCGTAATACAGCAGAGGCGCTTGTTCTGGCATCCTGTCTTGACTGGACAGGACTTACGAGATCCACAATGATTGCTACCATTAGAGCAGAGTTGGATAAACTGGCTTCAAGTAATAACAGTCAGGTAGAAGGTCAGCTTAGCCTCTTTGATATAGGATCTTCAGTGTCTTCTTCAACATCCGTGCATATTCTTAATACTGAGGAATATTCCAAGGATGAATTATTGGCGCTTGAGAAAGAGATGATTGGTATCTATCTTTCTGGCCACCCATTGGAGAAGTACAGAAATTATATCGATAAGCTTACTAATTTTAATGTCAGAATGTTCCAGATAGCAGTGGAAGAAGATGATATCGATTCTATGGATGATGGATCATTGGTAGTTATGGCAGGTATTGTTCAGGGTAAGAAACTTAGAACAACTAAGTCTAAGAATTCCATGGCTACATTGGCTTTGGAAGATCTTTATGGTCAGTATGAGGCTGTGATGTTTGGTAAGGTGTTCGAGGAGAATAACTTCCGAGTTAATCCTAATCAGTCATATATTATGGTCGGAAAGAGAAGAGTACGTGGAGATGATAAGGTATCTCTTACCATCGACAGAGTATTCAATATGCCATCTAATGATGAAGAGGCTAGACTTATTCTCGGAGACAGATTATATAACTTTGCTATTAAGACCTATGGCAATTCCGGTTCGTATAATGCTGGTGCAAAGGCCCAAGTTGCTGCGCCTGTTCCTGAAGTAGCTCCATCTAACGATGTGGAACAATTATTGACTATTGAATATAACGGTAATCCATCTGAAGAGCAGTTCCAGAGACTTCTTAACTTCCTGGCGTTCTTCCACGGAAGTATTCCTGTAGATGTGAAGTTTAGTGCTGATGGAAGCACAATGAGACTTCATAGCATGTGTAATGTTAATGCCAGTCCTGAAGTTCTGGAAAGACTTAGTAAACTTGAGGGTGTTAAGACCACAAAGATAACATAATAATTTTACATATTTTGTGATGACTAATAGTGTATAATTGTGTTTAGGAAAATGATAACGTAAAAGTTATTGACGTTGGAGGACAAGTACATGTTTGATTTACTTTATGATGAGAGTAATATTCCTGAGATTTCTACTCTGGTAGCTAAGAGCTACAATGGTGTAACAGAACCAGGTGAGAAAAAAATTAAGAAAGTTGGTGTTCTTACATCTGGTGGTGATGCTCCAGGAATGAATGCTACTATCAGATCAGTAGTAAGAACTGGTATTAACTCCGGTCTTGAGGTATATGGTGTAACAAGAGGTTATCACGGTCTTTGGAAGGGTGAGATTTCCCCAATCGGTGTAAGAGATGTATCTGAGACACTTCAGCGTGGTGGTACATTTCTCATGACTGCTAGATCCAAGACATTTATGACTAAGGAAGGTGTTCTCCAGGGCGCTAGAATGATGCAGGTTTATGACCTCGATGCTCTTATCGTTTCTGGTGGTGACGGTTCTTTCCAGGGTGCTAGAGCTCTTGCTAGACTTGGTGTTCCAGTAATTGGTATCCCAGGTACAATCGATAACGATATCGCATGTACTGAGTACACAATCGGTTATGACACAGCTATGAATACTGCTATGGAGGCTATCGATAAGCTTCGTGATACAGCTTCTTCACACGAGAGATGTTCTGTAATCGAGGTTATGGGCCGTCATGCAGGATATATTGCACTTAACGTAGGTATCGCTACTGGTGCTGAGGTTATTCTCATTCCAGAAGTTGAGACAGATTTCAATAGAGACGTTATCAGAACAATCCTTGATGGACGTAATAAGGGTAAGAGACATTACATTGTTATTGTTGCTGAGGGTGCTGGTGATGCAACAGAGATTGCACAGAAGATCGAGGCTCAGACAGGTATCGAGTCCAGACCTACAATCCTTGGTCACCTCCAGAGAGGTGGTTCTCCTACACTTCGTGACAGAACAACAGCTTCCCTCATGGGTGCTCGTGCTATCGACTGTCTCCTCGAGGGTAGATATAACAGACTTATTATTGAGAAGAATGGTGTTATTACAGATGTTGATATCGAGGAAGGTCTCGCTATGCAGAAGACAATTTCTCCTAAGGATATCGAGACAGCAAAGCGTCTTTCTTAATCAAAATACTAATTAGGAAGTTCAATGTACAAATACACAACTTTTGAAGAAGAAGCTATAAGAAAACAGATAAAAGGACGCGTTTTACGCGTCCTTGAGTTTGATAAGATTATTTCCAGACTCGTATCGCTTGCCAGAACTGAATATGGTAAGGAGTTGGCAGCTCAGCTGGTTCCTACAACAGACTATAGCGTTGTATCCCAGTCACTGAATGATACCAACGAAGCATTTACATACATCAATAAGTATGGACCACTCCCAGTTAGTGGTTTTCCGAGAATTAACGATGCTTTGACATATACTAAGGCGGGAGGAATTCTGTCCACACGTCAGCTTTTGGATATTGCTATTTTCCTAAGAAATACAGCAGGACTTAAGGCGGTAATATCTAATGAACATGCTGATATGGCTCAGACAAACTTGTTTGAATCCATTGGTGCATTAGACCCTGTAGAGACATTGGAGAAGCGTATCAGTAATGCCATCGCATCTGAGGATGAGATTTACGACAGAGCTTCTGATGCTTTGTATAACATTAGACGTGAGCAGAAAGATATCGCACGTAATATTAGAGTTATTCTCGACAGAGTAATTCGTAATAACGAAGATATTCTCCAGGAAGCAATTATCACTATTAGAGGAGAGCGTTTCTGCGTTCCTTTAAGAAGCGAATTTAAGTCCAGACTTCCAGGTATTGTTCACGATACTTCTTCAACTGGACAGACTATTTTTGTAGAGCCAATGGCTGTTGTTGATGCAAATAACAGACTTAGAGAGCTCGCTTCCATGGAGAAGGCAGAGATAGAGAAGATTCTCGAGGATCTTACCTTCGGTGTTAAGAAAGAGCGTACTAGAATTGAGTCTAATATCAGCATCGTTTCCTGTATTGATCTTGCCTGTGCTAAGGCTGATCTCGCTATCGAGATGAATGCTGTTGTGCCATCTCTTAATACAGATGGACATATCAGAATGATTAAGGCCAGACATCCACTTATTGATCCAGAGATGGTTGTGCCTGTAGATATTGAGAATGGTATTGATTACAGATCTCTCATTATCACTGGTCCAAATACAGGTGGTAAGACAGTATCTCTCAAGACATGTGGACTTCTTACACTTATGGCTATGGCTGGTCTTATGATCCCTTGTAGTACAGGTTCAGAGATTTCAGTATTCGACAGAGTTCTTGCAGGCATTGGTGATGAGCAGAGTATCGAGCAGAGCCTTTCCACTTTCTCTGCCCAGATGTCTAATATCGTATTTATTCTGAAGAACATAAGAGGTAAGTCTTTGGTTCTTCTCGATGAGCTTGGTTCAGGTACTGACCCTGCAGAAGGTGCTGCCCTGGCTATCGCAGTTCTCGATGAATTGTATGAGAAGAAGTGTATTACTATGGCAACAACTCACTACAAGGAACTTAAGGCATATGCTCTTACCAAAGAGGGCGTTATGAATGCTTCCTGTGAGTTTGACACAGACACTTTGTCGCCAACATATAAGCTTGTTATTGGTACCCCTGGTGTTAGTAACGCTTTCGTTATCTCTAAGAAGCTTGGCCTTCCTAACAGAATTATTGATGATGCCATGGCTAGACTTTCAGAAGAGGAAGTTAGCTTTGAGACGCTTATCGCGCAGGCTCAGTCTAATAACAAGGAAGCGGAGAGACTTGAGGGTGAGGATGAGGAGCGTAGCCTAGAGCGGTCGCAGGAGAGAAAGGAACTTAATGATGGGAAGGCTGGTCTTAAGGCTTCTAAGACTAGAATTCTTAATGATTCCCGTGCTCAGCAGAAGGAGCTTTTGAAGGAGAAAGAGGAGGAGCTTGATAATCTTATCCGTGCTGCTCGTAAGAAGAACAGCAAGTCCCGTAAGGAAGAGGAAGCAGAGGAGCTCGACAAGATTAGAAGAAGACTCAGAGCTGGCATTAAAGACTTAACTTCTGATGATGAGGACGATAAGATTTTGGAAATTGCGCTCCCAGGTGAGCCACCAAAATCAGTAAAAGAAGGTGAGACGTATTTCATCCCTTCTATGAATACAACAGGTGTGATTGTTTCTGCGCCAAATGGCCGTAATAAGAAGGTCAGAATTAGTTGCGGAAGCCTGACATATAACATTGACATTAACCAGCTCAGAATGCCGACTGCACAGCAGACTGAGAAGAAGGAAGCGCCTGCCAAGACTAGACGTGATATTCCGGTTAACTATAAGGCAGATTCTGCTACTCAGATGCGTTATCAGAAGGCTACAGAGGTAATGTCTGAGATTATGCTTCTTGGTAAATCCATGACAGAAGCTGAAAGTGCGCTTGATAGTTATATCGACGATTGTCAGTTGGCTGGCATTCATAACATTAGAATTGTTCATGGTAAGGGTACTGGTGCGCTTCGCTCAGCGGTTGATGTGATGCTCAGAGGCGACTCCAGAGTTAAGTCCCACAGACTGGGTTATCCAGGTGAGGGCGACGATGGTGTAACTATCGCGGAACTTTATTAAACAAAGGATAGATATATAAATTGAGTAACGTTTACAGTGGAATCGATAAACTTCCTAAGGGCTATGCTTCCGACAAGGTGACGAAAGGGTGCCTTGTCCTGGAAGGTGGTGCCTTTAGATGTATTTACGAGGAAGGTATTATTGACCTTTTTCAGCAACGTGGTATCAATTTTGAGTGCGTTATTGGGGTGTCAGCCGGAGCTATGAATGGCCTTAACTATACTGCTGGTCAGATAGGACGTTCTGCTAGAATTAATCTTCGTTATCGTCATGATCCTAACTATGTTGGGGTTAAGCCGTTGTTTACTGATGGTGGTGTGATTGGTTTCGATTATATTTTTGGTGATCTGCCTGGTGTGGAGCCGCTGGATTATACCAGACTTTTTGATAAGAAGTGGAGGATGGTCTGTACTGCTACTGATGTCAGAACTGGTAAACCGGTGTATTTTGAGAAGAATTTCCAAAAGGATTTTCTGCAGTGTATAAGAGCTTCTGCATCTATGCCGTTTATCTCTCAGCCGGTGCCTGTGAATGACGGAATTTTCTTAGATGGTGGATGTAGCTGCAACATCCCATATCAGTGGGCTATTGATGAAGGATACGAGAAGATTGTTGTAATTAAGAGTCGTGCATCGGATTATAGAGATCCGCCTATGGGACTCGCCCAGAAGAGGGTAATTGACAGACTTTATAGAGACTATCCTGAGTTTGCGGAAGCTCTTAAAAATATGAATGATAGATACAACAGAGAGTTGGATGAACTTGATTACCTTGGAAAGACAGGTCGTTTATTTGTTATGGCTCCATCTGAACCATTGGAAATTAGTCGTTTGGAACCAGACATGGAGAAGCTTGGTGGTATCTATCATCTTGGCCGTAAAGATATGCTTAAAAGATGGAAGGAGTTCGAGGCATATATGGGTGATGCCCTTGCCTGATGTTTAAGAGATTATGAGTATTTTTGATGATAAGAGACTGAATATTATTATCGGAGCTTACGGTAGTGGTAAGTCCGAGATTTCTGTTAATGCTGCACGCATCATGAAGGAGAGTAAGCCAGAGAACAAGGTGCTTATTGCAGATATGGATATTGTTAATCCTTTTTATAGATCTGCAGATGCTGCTAAAAAGCTTGAAGACCTTGATATTAGGGTTGTTTTGCCATCTTATGCAGGTTCTAATGTGGATGCACCTGTGTTAAGTGGTGAGATGTATGTTATCTTCGATGACGAGTCATATTCTGGTGTGTTTGACATCGGAGGTGAGGATATGGGAGCTAACGTTCTTGGTTCACTTAAATCAAGACTTGAGGGTGTAGACGCTGGGCTTTATATGGCAGTAAATACTTTAAGACCATTTACATCCGATGCTATCGGTATCGCACAGATGGTTCACGAGCTCCAGGAGGCTGCACGAATGAAGATTACTGGATTCATCAATAACACTAATCTTCTCGAGGAGACAACACCTGAGCAAATTCTCGAAGGTGAAGGAATAATTCTCGAAGCATCCAAACTCACAGGCATCCCTCTTCTTGCTACTACAGTTATGGAAAATGTTGACATTAGCTCTATTAATTTGGAGTGTAAGGAAATCATCACTCTTAAGAGAACTATTGAGTACAATTATTAATTTATAAATATTGCCCTCTGGAGGCGAAATACTATTCGTATTCTCACCAACAAGAGGGCTTATTTTTGTCTATTTCGTTGTCAAAAGAAATTGTAAACTTTGTTCTATTATGGTACTATTTACGCAGAATGTGTTAAACATTATGCACAAATTTTTCTTTTGGAGGAAATACAAAATGGGTTTGATTAAGCTTGCTGCTAATGTTATTGGCAACGTACGTGAGTCCATTAATTCTGAGTTTGCTGATCAGTATCTCGAGTTCTTTACTTGTGATGCACTTGGTCAGAACGTTCTCGCTAGAAGAGGAGCAGCTCAGATTGTTAAGGGCAAGAATAAAGGTAGTGCAGAGATTATCTCTAATGGTTCTAAGATTGCAGTTCCAGAGGGAACAGCACTTCTTCTCGTAGATAACGGTAAGATCGTTGATTTCACAACTGAGGCTGGTATGTACACATGGGATTCTTCATCATCCCCTTCAGTATTTGGTTCTGGAAAGTTCCTTCAGAACGTAAAGGCTTCTGTAGTTGATACATGGGAGCGTATGAAGAACGGTGGAGAGCTCGCTAAGCAGCAGAGAGTATACTTCGTAAACTTGCAGGAAGTGAGAGATCAGAACTTTGGTTCTAAGTCTCCAATTCCTTACCATGATCCTGAGTACCGTAATATCTACATCAGAATTAACGGTAAGTTCTCTTTCAAGATTGAAGATCCTGTAACATTCTTCAGAGCTATCTCTGGTAACTTCGCTTCTGATTACACAGTTGAGGACCTCATGGGTACTCCTGCTAGTCCTAAGCAGCCAAGAGAAGAGTTCATTGACAATTTGACAGAGGTTCTCAATAAGTGTGGTTCTGTTGATAAGGTTATGTTCGCTGATCTCCCAGCTGAGCAGGGAAGACTCAGAAGATACATGCAGGAGGCTCTCGATGAGGAGTGGCTCCAGAAGAGAGGTCTTATCATTGATACAGTAGCTATCGGTGGTATCACACCAGACGACAAGTCCCGTGCTAGAATCGAAGAGGTTGATAACGCTAAGATGTACAGCGCTGATCCTAACGCTCTTGCAGCTCAGGCTGTTCTTGGTCAGACAGAGGCTATGAAGCTTGCTGGTGCTAACGCTAACGGCGCAGCAACAGGTATGATGGGTCTCGGTATGATGGGCGGTATGACAGGCGCAGCTGGTAATACACAGGCAGCATTCAACTTCCTCGCACAGAATCCTCAGACACCAGCAGCTCCTGCAGCAGCTGCTCCAGCAGCAGGTTGGACATGCGCTTGCGGTCAGACAGGCAACACAGGTAAGTTCTGTGGTAACTGCGGTCAGCCTCAGCCAGCTCCAGCAGCAGGTTGGACATGCTCATGCGGACAGACAAACACAGGTAAGTTCTGTGGTAACTGTGGTCAGCCACAGCCAGCAGCAGCTCCTACAGCTTGTCCAGTATGTGGTTATAAGCCAGCTGATGGATCTCCTCTCGGTAAGTTCTGCCCAGAGTGCGGTAACAAGATCTAATAGATCTAAGATTCAAACAACTATAAGAGCCCTGACTTCGGTCAGGGCTTTTTGTGTATAATTAAGAAAAATTTCCTAAGGTGGGTAAACACATGAACATAACAGGCGTAACTTTGGATGATGCACAGGCAATCCTTGATATTTATGCACCATATATTCTTGAGACAGCAGTGACATTTGAGTACGATGTTCCTGCCCTGGATGAGTTTACCAGTAGAATTGAGGACGCCCTTAAAAAGCACGTTTACCTTAAGGCGGTGGACGATGACGGCGTGATCCATGGTTTTGCTTTCGCGCACGCATTTCGCTCCCGGAGGGCTTATGACCATTGCGTCGAGGTGACGATTTATATCCGAAAGGACGACAGACGTAAGGGGCTAGGTGAGGCACTTTACTCTGAGTTGGAGCGCCAGCTGTCGGCGAAAGGGTACACAAACTTATATGCCTGCGTCGCCATCGGTCAGGACGAATACCTTACTGACGCCAGTCCTTGTTTCCACAGAAAGATGGGCTACAAAGAGGTGGGCACCTTTAGTAAATGCGGCAAGAAATTTGGCCACGTTTATGACATGGTGTGGTTCGAGAAAATCATTGAATAAAATCTACGCTTGTCAATTATCTTGATTATTTTGGTCAAATATAACGTCTGACACGTTAAAAAGCTCACTTTTGTTCATAAAATATCAAATAATATGTATTTGCAGATGTATATTATCTGTTTTATAATTTTTGATTGTAAGTTTAATAAAAAGGGGAATGACTAATGGCAAACGTTACATTTAATGATGACCTTTGCAAGGGCTGCGGCCTTTGTGTTAATGCCTGTCCTAAGAACCTTCTTGAGCTCGATAAGAGCAGATTGAATACTAAGGGATACCATCCTGCAGTTTGCACTGATTTGTCCAAGTGTATTGGATGTGCTTTCTGCGCAGTACAGTGTCCTGATTCCGTAATCATGGTCGAGAGGTGATAAGATGGCACAGAAAAGAGTTTTGATGAAAGGTAATGAGGTAATTGCTGAGGCTGCTATCAGAGCAGGCTGCCGTAATTACTTTGGATATCCAATCACACCACAGACTGAAGTTATGCATTACATGGCTAAGAAGATGGTTCAGATCGGTGGTAATTTCGTACAGGCAGAGTCTGAGGTTTCTGCTATTAACATGGTTTATGGTGCCGCTGCTGCTGGTTGTAGAGCAATGACATCTTCCTCATCTCCAGGAATTTCTCTTAAGCAGGAGGGTATTTCTTACATCGCTGGTGCTGAGCTTCCAGCAGTTGTAGTAAATATCGTTAGAGCCCGCGCTGGTCTCGGTCGTA
>JAKSRI010000034.1 GCA_024403695.1 Saccharofermentans sp.
ACGGTAGTAACATGGACAAAGAAGTAAAAGTATTAATTGATAAACTTAACCTTAATAAGATTCTTTCCAAGGAAGAATTCGAGGTGATCTTGTCCCATAATACCCCTGAGATTAGAGCATACGCAGCCGGTATAGCAGTAGATATTAAGAAGTCTGTTTATGGTGATGACATTTATATAAGAGGACTTATCGAGTTTAGTAATTATTGTAAAAATGACTGCTATTACTGTGGTATCCGTTGTTCTAATAAGAATGCAGATAGATACAGACTAACTGAAGATGAGATCTTGGAGTGTGCCAGAAATGGTTATGAACTTGGCTTCAGAACAATCGTGCTCCAAAGCGGTGAAGACCCTTACTATAATGACGACAGGATTTGCAGCATTATCAGCAGAATTAAGGCTGAACTTGATGTTGCTATAACGCTTTCCATCGGTGAAAAGAGCGATGAAAGCTATAGAAGATACAAGGAGGCAGGTGCCGACCGATATCTGCTTCGTCATGAGACTTATAACAATGAGCATTATTCTAGACTTCATCCAGCAAATCTTAGCGGCGAGCACCGTAAAGAGTGCCTGAAAACGCTTAAAAATCTTGGCTATCAGGTAGGTGCCGGCTTTATGGTAGGTTCTCCTTATCAGACTGTCAGTAACCTTGCCGAGGACCTTATTTACCTTAAGGAACTTAACCCTCACATGGTTGGGATAGGTCCTTTTATCGCACACCATGACACCCCTTTCGCCGACATGGCAAATGGCACCTTGGAGGACACGCTCCTTTTGTTGTCACTCATAAGAATTATGATTCCTGATGTGTTATTGCCTGCTACAACTGCTCTCGGCACTATTAATCCGACAGGTCGTGAGCAGGGAATAAATGCTGGTGCTAACGTTGTAATGCCGAATTTATCACCAATAACAGTAAGAAAAAAGTACGATTTGTATGATAGTAAAATATGTACTGGAGAAGAAGCTGCAGAATGTGTAGAATGCCTTAAGAAAAGAGTGTTAGCTACAGGTAACTATATTGTTATTGATCGCGGCGATAGTAGAAGAGATTAAGAGGTGATTAGTTTATGTATAATCCTAAGTCTATGAAAGCTGATGAATTTATTGATAATCAGGAGATTCTTGATAGCCTTAAATTCGCTGATGACAATAAGGATAATGCAGAAGCAATAAAAGCTATTATCGAGAAGGCTAAGGAGTGTAAAGGCCTTAACCACAGAGAAGCATCTGTGCTTCTCGCATGTGATATTCCGGAACTTAACGAAGAGATTTACGCTTTGGCTCGTAAGATAAAAGAAGAGTTTTATGGCAACAGAATCGTGCTTTTCGCTCCGCTTTATCTTTCCAATTATTGTATAAATGGCTGCACATACTGCCCTTATCACGGCAAGAATAAGACTATTCCTAGAGTTAAGTTGACTCAGGAGCAGGTTCGTAAAGAGGTTATTGCTCTTCAGGATATGGGTCATAAGAGACTTGCTATCGAGGCTGGTGAGGACCCTAAGAATAACCCTATCGAATATATTCTTGAGTGTATTAATACGATTTATTCTATTAAGCATAAGAATGGTGCGATTAGACGAGTTAATGTAAATATCGCAGCTACTACTGTGGAGAACTATAGAAAGCTCCATGAAGCGGGCATCGGTACTTATATTCTCTTCCAGGAGACATATCACAGAGATAATTACGAGAAGCTTCATCCAACTGGACCAAAGCACGATTATGCTTACCATACAGAGGCTATGGATCGTGCAATGCAGGGCGGTATAGATGACGTTGGTCTTGGAGTTCTCTTCGGACTTGATAAGTACAGATATGAGTTTGCTGGACTTCTTATGCATTCAGAGCATCTTGAGGCTGTTTTTGGAGTTGGTCCACATACTATTTCGGTTCCTAGAATCTGCCCTGCAGATGATATTGATGTTAAGGATTTTACAGACGCTATTGATGACGACACTTTTGCAAAGCTGGTTGCCTGCATAAGAATAGCTGTTCCATATACAGGTATGATTGTTTCTACTCGTGAGTCCCAGAAGTCCCGTGAACGTGTGCTTAACCTCGGTATCTCTCAGATTAGTGGTGGATCTAGAACATCCGTTGGTGGCTATACAGAGGAAGAGCGTCCTGAAGACACAACTCAGTTCGATGTGTCAGACAGAAGAACACTTGATGAGGTTATCAAGTGGCTTATGGATCTGGATTATATTCCATCTTTCTGCACAGCATGCTACCGTGAGGGAAGAACTGGCGACCGCTTTATGGCCCTTTGTAAGGCAAAGCAGATTCAGAATTGCTGTCTTCCTAATGCGCTTATGACTTTGAAAGAATATCTCGAGGACTATGCTTCACCAGAGACAAAGAAGGTGGGCGACGCCATCATCGAGAAATATATACCGGATGTTACTAATCCTAAGGCAAAGGAAGTGCTGAGGGAGAGACTTAACAAAATAACACTTGGCGAAAGGGATTTCCGTTTCTAATGTCACTTAATGAGATGCCATCAGGGGTAAGAACCCATATAGTTTTTTATGGCTGCACCAACGTGGGCAAGTCTTCGCTTGTAAATAAATTCACCAATCAGGATTTATCAATTGTATCCAGCAAAGAGGGAACTACTACTGATCCTGTGCGTAAAGCAATGGAGATTCTTCCTCTAGGTCCTGTAGTTGTTATTGATACTCCGGGTCTCGATGACACCACTGCACTTGGTGAGTTAAGAATCCAGAGAACCCAGAATATGCTCCTTAAGACTGATATTGCTATCCTTGTTGTCGATGCGGCTAAGGGTATAACAGCTACTGACGAGGAACTTATCGAGAAGTTTAAGACATTAGAGATTGCCTATCTTATCGTCTACAACAAGGGAGATCAGGCTGTAAATAAAGACGCCAGCAAAATATACACAAATGCACTTACAGGTGAGGGCGTTAACGAGCTTCGTGAGAAGGTGGGACATCTGCTGCCGGAGAGTGCAGACAAACCTCTTGTAAGAGATCTCGTTAATAAGGGCGATATGTTGGTACTTGTAGTGCCTATCGACTCCAGTGCTCCTAAGGGAAGACTTATTTTGCCTCAGCAGCAGGTTATAAGGGATGCGCTTGAGGTAGGTGCTGTCCCTGTGGTTTGTCAGGTTGATGAACTGGCTTCTACACTTGCTAGACTTGGGGATAACGTAAAGTTAGTGGTTACTGATAGTCAGGCATTTCGTGAGGTGGCCGCCATTGTTCCGGAACGCACCCCGCTTACGTCTTTCTCCATTCTTATGGCGAGGGCGAAAGGGAACCTCATCCCATCAGTTAAGGGTGCCCGTGTAATTAATACCATCACTGACGAGGATGTTATTCTTATAAGCGAAGGTTGCACTCACCACAGACAGTGCGAAGATATTGGTACAGTTAAATTACCTAATCTTATACGTAAGTTTACTGGGAAGAATCCGATTTTTGAGTTCACTTCAGGAGGCGAATACCCTCAAAATCTTACAAATTATAAGTTGATAATTCATTGTGGTGCGTGTACATTAACAGAGCGAGAGGCATCTGGCCGTTATAAATTAGCTGCCAGTCAGGGCGTGGCAATTACAAACTATGGTATAGCAATTGCTAGTATGAATGGAATATTAGAGCGAAGTATAAAGATATTAGATGAAAGAAAAGATTAAGATTTATTTTAAGAAGGCACTGGATGCGATTCTTAAAGGCGATAAGTTTTTATATGAGAAGAAGATTTATCAGTTCGTTATTTATGGCGTACTGATTTTTCTGTTTGTTGCATTCTGGGGCAGTTTCTCATCTGATAAGGTGTTCAGAAATTATACAGAAGACGACATAAAGACATTCCAGGTAAGTAGTTCCACAAAGTATCAGATGACTTTTGAGGCTAAGTCCAGTGAACTTAGTTATCTGCGAATTTATTTTGATTCCAATAAGAGTTCCTTATCTTCTAGAGATAAGATGAAGCTTACATTAAGTGATGAGCAGGGATTCTTGTTAGCCGAGAGTGAATCTTATCTTTACAATGCAGAGCGTGGATATATCAGAGTTGATATGGATAATGTAGAGCTGGAAACTGGTGAGTGGTATATCCTTAATATGGATTTCACTGGAATGGAGAAGGGGTCTTACATTACTTTGAAGGCCCACCAGGCTTTTATCTCTAATTCAGATTTGCAGAAAAGTGCAGATGAGAACAATGAAGAACTATCTTTGGACTATTCCATTGGTTTTAATAAAGTTCCTAATATCAGCTATTACTTCAATAAAACAAATTATATTAGTTTTGTAATTCAGTTAGTTTTCTTCTTGGCATTTGCCTTTATTATTTTTGATGATAAGTTCCTCGCTAACAGAAAGTTTAAGGAAATCATGAGAGCGATTATGGTGCCTGTTTTCTGTTATGTTATGGTAGAGATTCTTAATATCGAGAAGGCAAGACCTTTCCAGTTGTTCCTGCCATTTTCTATTAAGAATTACTTCTGTCTGCTCCTCACGTTGATTGTGGTAGCAGCTTTCTATTTTATGTTCTACATGATGACAGGAACAGGCTTTGTAGCATCTGTTATCGTTACTATTCTTTGCGCAGCTATCGGCTTTGTTAACCACAGTAAACTTGTAATGCGTGGCGACTCATTTATGCCATGGGATATTGTATCTGCGGGTATAGCGGTTAAGACCGGCTCTACGTATTATTTCCATGTTACGGTTAACTTTATAGCCGGTATTGCTGTATGTGTTGCTATTCTTTGCTTGTTAAGACTTACAATTACAAAATACGTTAAATTCACGAAGGGAAGAGTATATTTGTTGCTTACATCAATTCTTTCCGTGTTATTTGTATTCACAGGATTTGTTCTTAATCCTACTGTTCTTAATGGAATGAATATTTACTATCAGGTAAACCCACCGGTTCAGAGTTATAACGAGAATGGTGGAATTCTCGCATTCCTTATGCATCTTAATAACATTAAGGCTCATGGTGGTGAGAATAACTCCCCTGAGAATGTTAGTAACCTTATTTACCAGTATGAGGGTATCGAGTCTAAGATGAAGCTCGATAAGGAGATTAACAATTTTGATGTTAAGCCTAATGTTATCTGTATTATGAGTGAGTCTTATACAGACCTTAGAACTATTAGAGACTTTAAGACTAGTGAGCCTATAATGCCTTATTATGATTCTCTTATGGATGAGTCTATTAATGGTCGTCTCGCTGTATCAATCTTTGGTGGTGGTACATGTAATACAGAGTTTGAGTTCCTTACAGGATATTCAGTTGCAAACCTGCTTCCAGGATCTTCTGTGTATACATTCTATGTTAATAACGGTATCGATGCTCTTCCACGAATCTATTCTGAGAATGGTTACAGAACTGTAGCTCTTCATTCATTCGATGGTGACTGGTGGGATAGAAGAGAGAAGTATCCAATGCTCGGCTTCAATGAGTTCTACACTAGAGATGACTTCGATCAGTCTGCAAGATATGTAAGACGTTATATTTCTGATATGAGTACTTTCCAGAAGATTACTGATATCTATGAGGAAAGTGATGAGCCATTGTTTATGTTCTGTGTTACTATGCAGAACCATGCTGATTTCTCTGCCAGATATGACAATATGACTTACGATATTAAGATTACTGATATGGCTGACAGCGAGGGCAATCCATACAATTATGCTGAGAATTATATTTCTCTGGAGCGTGAGTCCGATGATGCACTTCAGTATCTCATCGAGTATTTCCGTAATACTGATGAGCCAACAATTATCGTATTATTTGGCGATCACTACCCAACACTTGATTCAGGTTTCTATGATGCGCTTCTCCAGACTGATTTGGGTGGCATCTCAGTTGAGGAATCTTTGCCTATTTATGAGACACCTTACTTTATCTGGGCAAACTTCGATATGTCTGAGGGTGGAACAATTATTAATACAAAGCCAGGTGACCATGGTGTAACAAGTCCTAACTTCCTTGGTCAGACAATTCTCGACTTGTCAGGTATGCCATCTCCTGAATCCAGAGCATGTCTTAGAGTTCTTCAGAGACGTATTTCTGCGATGAACGCTTTGGCTGTATATGATAAGTATGGAACACCACATTTTGATATTTCTGACTTGAATCAGCGTATTATTCAGAACCTTGAAGACTACGCTACTATCCAGTATGGACTTATTTACTACGAGGATTATTCTGTAGAGGATACAGAAGAGACATTTGCTAATTCGACTGAGAACTAGAGGACGATATGATTTATATCTTCGCAGCTTTATATCCGGAACTTGAGCCAGTAATTAAGGAATTCTCTCTTATTAATAAGGGAGATTCTGTTTATGTCGGCGATAATATTGTGGCGACAGTGACTGGTGTTGGTAAGGTGAATGCTGCATTTTCAGTTGGTCGTACCATGAGTGTTTATACGCCATCAGATGATGACATGGCAGTGAATATCGGAATCGCTGCGGGAAGTGACGTTGGTACAATATTTCTTATAAATTCTATTCATGATCGAGATACCGATAAATATTATTATCCAGATATGCTTTACGATCTCGGCCTTGCCGAGAAAGCACTCACAACTGTATCCAGCGTCGTTAGTACAGTTGATGATAATCTCTACGATATGGAAGCATCTGCTATATATCAGACAGTTAGCAAATATATAAGCCCTGATAATATGTTCTTTGTAAAGACGGTGTCTGATGCAGGTGCTAACAAAAATACTAAGTTCACACCTGAATACGTAAGTAATCTCATGTCTTCACAGGTGGAAGTGATTAAGAAATTACTTACTCTGGATGAGAGGATTTATATTAACCCTATCAATATTGTGGATGTTTATTCCGAGAAGTTATTCTGCTCTGAGTATATGCGTAATGAGTTGGCTCAGTTGGTTAACTTCGCGCGTACACTTGACGTGGATGCCGAAGCGCTTCTCGATGACATAATTAGCAACAAGAATATTGTTTCCCGTAAGGATGGTAGGGAGGTTCTAGATGCGTTTAAATCAAGACTCACTTCATAAGCCTTTTGCCCATGTCTACGTGGAAGAAAGTGTTATGGACAACCCTGACACTAAAGAGATTTTGGCCCATTTCGAAAAGAGTGTGATAATTCCCATCAGGCACTATAAAGATGTCTTTAACAGACCACGTCAGAATGTGTCCCTTCAGAGCAAGTGCCGTAATTTGATTTTGGCGCAGAACACTGGCGCGAAACTTTTTAAGGGCGCACCCGTGTGCCAAGACTTTGGTTACGATAACTTCATGTACACGGCCTCAGTTCAGGGCTGCATTTATAATTGTGATTACTGCTTCCTTAAGGGCATGTACGCCACTGGAAACGTGGTGATTTTTGTTAATTTCGAGGACTATGTAAAAGATGTTCTGGAGGCCTGTGCAGAGGAACCACTTTATCTGTGTGCGTCTTATGACACTGACCTTCAGGCCCTCAGAGGCATTATCGATTACTCTGACAGATGGGCCAGACTGGCGGCCCGGACTCCTAACCTCACAGTGGAAATCAGAACAAAGGCGGCGAAAGCGGATTTCATCCCACACGAGCGCGTTATTTATGCCTTTTCCATCTCTCCTGATGAGATTGTTAGTAAATACGAGCACGGCACAGCCAGCTTAGACAGACGTATTAGTAACGTGGTGGAGGCGTGCGAAATGGGGTGCCAGGTGCGCCTTTGCTTTGACCCTATGGTTTACACCAGGGATTATGAGGCGTGCTACAATAGCATGATGGACAAAGTGCTGGAGAGGGTTGATTTTGGTGCCATTAAAGACGTAAGTATCGGCACGGTCAGAATTTCAAGTGACTACATCAAGAAGTTCCGCAGGATTAGTCCTGACTCTGCGGCGGTGCAGTTCCCGTTCGAGAAGAAGGAGGGATACTGTGTGTATCCTGACGCACTTAATGAGAAGATGACAGGACTTATCAGATCCAGACTGGAGGGCGTTTTTGACAATGACAGAATCTTTGTTGACTAAGTTTAAGAATAAGGCATGTATTGTTACTGGTGCGTCTTCTGGTATTGGTCTGGCTATCGCTAATATGCTGTGTGATAACGGCATTACAGTTTATGGCATTGGCCGTAATTTTAGTGGTGATGAGAAGTTTACTAGTGTTGTGTGTGACCTTCTTGATACAACTGTGGCGGCTTCTATGGTTAAGGAACTTATGGCCAAGGACGACGTGGTAATTCTCGTTAACTGCGCAGGAAGTGCATATTATGGACTTCATGAGAATATTTCCGCCTCTAGCATTCACGAGATGGTTACGGTTGACCTCGAGGTGCCAATGCTTTTGACCAACGTAGTAATGCGTTCTTTTAAGGAGAAGGGTAACTGCTTTGTTATTAACGTGTCTTCTGTTACTGCTTCGAAAGCGGCTCCACACGGGGCGTGCTATGGTGCGTGTAAGGCTGGTTTGTCCGCATTTTCTGCTAGCATCTGGGAAGAGGCACGAAAGCATGGGGTTTACATCACAGACATTTGTCCTGACATGACAGAGAGTAATCTGTATCGTAATGCTGATTTTACTACCGATTCTGATGTAGAAGCACGTCTGGAGCCGGAGGATGTGGCACAGGCGGTGGAGTCGGTTCTTAGTATGCGTGATGGTGTGTGCGTTCCTTCTATTAAACTGATGCCTAGATACAACCGCATTAAGCGCAAGTAAGTTATATTTCGTTGTTCGTTAATACTTCTATATGTCGATGTAAATTGTTACAGACAAGTTACATTAATTTAAAGTATAATTATTTTTGACATACTATGAGGTGTTGTATGAGGTTTAAGAAATTTGTTGCTAGTTTCTTAGCTGCAGCTATGGTGTTTCCAACTATCGCTATGAACGTCTTTGCTGACGAGGGCGATGAGGACATTCCGGTTGTAGTAGAGGAAGGGGAATCTGAAGACTCTGTAGAGCTTGAAGAACCTGTCGTTACAGAAGAACCAGATATAACAGAGGACCAGGCTGTAGTTGAAGGTGATTCAGCACTTGATGAGATTAAGAATTATAGTTATACGAATTCTGTAATAAATGATGGTACTGAATATTCCATGTTCAAATTTCCAAATGCGCGCACATCTGAATATGTGGTAGACATTTTCAGTACTACAGATCGTGATTGTGAGGCTGCAATCTTTAATTCTGATATGGAAATAATAGAGACAATATCAAGTGGAACTGGTGTAGGAGGAAATTTCTGGTTTAATGCAGACGTACCTACAAGCGGAACTCTTTATCTTGGTGTTAGATTCTGTGATTATTTGGGCTATTCTGGAGAGCTTACTTTTGAGACTAATACATACTTAGAAGATATTAATCAGAAGAGTTTCTATTACCGTGGTCCTCATTCTTATGAAGCAGTAAGTGTTGAGAACCTTCCAGTTGACTGGATGTATGATGATTATGAGGGTAATTTCAGATTAGCTGCAAAGGATTTGGCGCCTTCAGGCTATACTGTTGTACAGTCTTATGATTCTTATGAGTCAAATATTTATGAAATTGTAGTAGTTCCTAATGATGACGTTACCTGGCTCGAAGTTACTTACATTAACTGGGCTTTTATGAGTCCTCAGCAGGTCAGATCACAGGCTATGTATATTTCTGATGGCGGTGACTTTTGGTATGATGATGATGAGATTAGAGATGTTAGCTCTTTAGGTGATTTTGTTTATCTTGATACATCTGAAATTACTTATAAAAATGGTCATTATGCAATTAATGTATATGTTATGCCTAAGAATGCGTCTATAAAATTCAGCGTCTCTTTTACGTATAACGGTGATTCCAGAAAAAATATTATAAAGGCTGTTACTGATATTAATGAGCTTTATGCTTATTGTTATGAAAATGCACCTGCTGGATATGTAGTAGTTGATTATCGCTTTGACTACGAGAACCAGAGAGTAAATGCGGTTCTGGGTAAAGTAGAGTTGATTACCATTTTGTATTATGACTATGCTACTAGTGAATTGGTGACTAGTCGCCTTGTTAACTATACATATAACGATGAGACTGATGACCATTGGTCTCTTGCATATGAATATTGCCCATCTTCAGTCGATATTATTAGCATAGGAACTCCAGTAAAAAATTCCGCTGGTAATTTTGTATTAAGCGTATATGTTGGAGACTATTCTGATACAAGAGATATCGAAGTTGTTTTCTTCAATGAAGATGAAGAGTATGTTGGTGGTACTACAATAGAGGTTTCTGGTTATAACTGGCAGAACTCTTTTGATCTTTTTGACTATATTTATGAAGAAGATTTGCCATTTGGATATCAGGTTTGCAGCTTTGACTGTGATCATGATGCAATGTGCGTTTATGTAAATCTCGAGAAGATTCCTCTTGGTGCAAATCAGGCTTATGTATTTATTAATTTGTATGAATTGAATTCAAATGGTGAGCTTCCTGAGAACCCTGTAGGTCAGGTAACTTCTACTTTGATTTATGATTTTTCTGAGGAAGATTCAGTTTATATTGTTGACTATAGTGACGTAGATCCTTCCTTGTATGGATATGATTATTATTTCTATCCAGAACTTACACCATATTTTGATTATGATGATGAGTATGACTGGTATTACTTAGACTTAATTCTCTGTAATGAAGGAGATGTAGTTCCAGCTACATTGAGATTCTATAGTTATAGTCCAGATTTGGATAAATTTGAGTTTACTCCTGTAGATGTAAATATTACATTTGATTCTTCTCTTCCTGTAGAAGATGTAATTGAGGCTAATGTTCCAAAGGGAGCACGTCTTGACCGCTTTGAAGCTATGCAGAGCTTTAAGCCAAGATTTTATCTTTATGGAAATGATTATGTTGATTCAAAGATAGTTGATGTAACTTACGTTTTCCATGATCGTATTGCTAATAAGGTGATTTCTTCTTGTGCGGGTAAAGTAGAAGTAATTAATCGAGAAACATATACAGATTATGATATTGATTTTTCTCTTTTCCCTGAGGGTTACGATACTACCTACATTTACTATGAAATGAGTTCATCTAGTGAAGGATTATGTATGGATGTATATACATATAAGCTTGGCTCTGTTATTGAGATGAATATCACTTATAAAGATTCTGCTACTAATAAGGTAGTTAAGACAGAAAAGAAGTCTTATGACTATAAGTCATATAACTACTATGCTGTAATGGACTATATTAATTCTAATGTAGCTGCTGAATCTGAAGGTAAAATTTACGTAGATAATATTATTTATATCGATGATACCAATGTTCTTGTTCAGTTGTCTGAAAGGAATTATGACGTTATTAGAGTTCCGATAATCGTTACAGATTATTTGACTGATAAGCCTATGGGAACATATGAGGGTTCAGTTTATATTTGTAATGATGATGTATATGGAATTACATATAACTATAATTACAATATGTCTGATTTGTATGCAGATAACATTGCAGCTATGTGGTCCTATATTGACACTTCTGCAGGTTCTCCAGATAAATATGTAATTCGCGTTATAGCAGCTCCATTGGGAACAATTGATACAGTTACTGTAAAGTTTGTAACAGATGAATCATGCAAGAAGGTTATTTCTACTACATCTGTTGACTTTGATACACTTGCTCCATATTTTTCTCTTGATCAAACAATCTGGGAAAAATTGAGTGTAAACGGATATATTGTTAATTATGAACCAGGCGTAGTATATTATCGCCTTGATGACGATCCTGGTTATATTTTATCCGCTGTACCTTTATATGTGGATGTAAGAAATTTTGATAATCCTAGTGAGTTATTGTACTCATGTGAATCAGAGGCTTATGTCGATGGTGATGGTGAACTGGTTTATACAGAATATGGTTTCCCTAATGATAGATATATTAGTGATCCTATAGTTTATGACCCTGCTACAAATAGTTTCACACAGACATACTATACATGTGATGATGTTCATATTTTCACAGTTGAGTTTAACTATGTAAATTATGAGGGCAGAGTAATAGCAATTAAAAATGCAGATGTGCTTGGTTTTCCATGTAATGAATTCCCTTATATTTACAAAACTATGTATGAGAGCTCAGCTGCTGCAAATGTGCCTGCTGGCTATAAGGTTGAGAGCCTTAAGTTAGATGCTTTTGCAGGCACAAAGATGAAAATTACTTGTGAATGTTCAGCACTGATGGATGGTGATTCTCACAACTTTAGAGTAGACTATCTTGCTAACAACAAGATTGTTACTGTAGAGGGTAAGTTGAATGCTAATGATGAAGAATCTATTGTAAAATTCGTAATCAATAATTTGCCTGAGAATTATAGCTATAGACTTGGTGTGGACTACATGTATGATGCCTTCTATGGCAGCTTGATTATTTATGAGTATGATTATGTTCTCATTGATCTTGATAAGCTTACATCTAATGCATTTATTGACTGCTACAATGGTTATGTCGCTTTTGTTGACGAGAAGGGCAATGTAATTGCTGGTGATAGCGTTCTTGTACATGGAGAAGAGTTCGATTACAATTGGCTTCGAACTTATTCAGACTTGTTTGTGGATTATGATGTAGTATCTGTAGAATACTGTAACGGTCCTATTAAGAATGCAGGTGCTCTTTCTAACTATGGAAAGGGATTCATTGTACACTGCAAGCCAGTTACAGAGCCTGTTGTACACTTTGTATTCTTCAGTCCTGATGGCGTAGTAGGTGAGACTTCAGTTCCATTCAGTGTTCTTGTGAAAAAAGAGGGCGGATTAGATTTCTTTACTGTAAATGATCTCTATGACTATGCACCTGATGGCTATGAGCCAACTCTTAGACATCATGTTGGTTATGATAATCTAATCTTTGTACCTGTTAAATCAACAGGTGTTGCTCCTACACCTACACCAGACGATGGCCTTGTACCAATGGAAGAGGGCGGAGTAGATGCTTTCTGCGCTAGACTTTACACAGAGGCTCTCGGACGTTCACTTGACCCAGCTGGTGCGAAAGCATGGGCAGACGCTATCCGCGGTGGAGCAGATGGAGCGAAAGTTGCACATGGTTTCTTCTTCTCTGCAGAACTTGAGGCTAAGAAGCTTAGTGATGAGGAGTTCGTAGCGAGACTTTATAAGACATTTATGGATCGAGAAGCAGATCCTGCAGGTCTTAATGCATGGGTTCAGGCACTTAAGAAGGGCGCTACACGTGAGCAGGTATTCAACGGATTTATTAATTCACAGGAGTGGGCTAATGTCTGCTTCAAATACGGTATTAAGTCTGGTGGTTCTGCATCTCCAAATATCAGACTCAGACCTACTGCAAAGATTACTTCTTTCGCAGAGAGACTTTATACAACATGTCTTGGCCGTAGCGCAGATCCTGCTGGTCTTAAGGCATGGGCCGAGGCACTCGCAAATCGTGAGGGTAGTGGAGCAAAGGTTGCTTATGGATTCTTCTTCTCTGCAGAGCTTGAGGCACAGAAACTTAGCGATGAAGAGTTTGTAAGAAGATGCTATCTCACATTCATGGATCGTGAGCCAGATCCAGCTGGATTTAATTCATGGGTTAAGGCACTTAAGGATGGTGCTACACGTGAGCAGGTGTTCAACGGATTTACAAAGTCACCTGAGTTTGTAAATCTCTGTGAGCAGGCAGGAATTATCGCTTACGATTAATAATTTTGCTCATTAAGAGGTATTAATAATCCCGGGTCGTCAGAATATGGCGGCTCGGGATTTTTTTGTATTCCATTATTCATAAATTTGTTCATAAGATTTTAGTTTTTATGAACCTTTTTATGAATAATCGAATAAAATAGGCGATATTTCATAAAAACATTCATAAAATTCGAAAAGTTATGAACGATTTTATGAAACTAACGTATTTAACCTCTGCAATAGTTCTTTGTGCATTAAGAATCAGGATATTAACTATCTTGACATCCCCCGATACATCTTATAAACTTCAAACACATATATTTCTTGCGTTGATGAGGAATAGTAACTTTCAAAGAGTTATACAGAGAGCTGACGTGTGGTGCGAGTCAGTTAATTCGATGATTGCGAACTCACCTCTGAGCATTCTTGTTGAACAGGGTCTGTGGATCATATTAAGAGGAACAGATCACTAATTAGATGGGAACGGACGTCCACCGTTACAGGGACAGGATATCAGACATATGTATCTCGTATCCGTGAGTGCACTGCAATAGCAGTGAAGTAGAGTGGTACCGCGAATGACCCTTCGTCTCTATTAGAAGATGAAGGGTCATTTTTATGTTTGAAAGATGGCAAACATAAAGCGGAGGAAAAAATGAGCAACAAAGCAAACACAATGAACTACAAGCATTATGTGAAGATTCCAGAAGTGAATCTCCCTAATCGTCAGTGGCCTAATAAGGTTATCGATAAGGCGCCAATTTGGTGTTCTGTTGATCTTAGAGATGGTAACCAGGCTCTTGAAGTTCCTATGAATATGGATCAGAAGTTGAAGTTCTTCGATTTCTTGGTAAATAAGATTGGGTTCAAGACAATCGAGATTGGATTCCCAGCAGCATCTGAGACTGACTACAATTTCTGCCGTGAGCTTATTGATAATAATTTGATTCCTGATGATGTAGCTATTCAAGTTCTTACACAGTCCAGAGAGCACATTATCGAGAAGACAATGGAAGCTGTTTATGGTGCCAAGAATGTAGTTATTCATCTTTATAATTCCACAAGTACACTTCAGCGTGATGTGGTATTTGGATTTGATAGACAACAGTGTATCGACCTCGCAGTAGAGGGCGCTAAGATGATTAAGAAATATATTGATGAAGATGAGAGTGATACTAACTGGATCCTCGAGTATTCACCTGAGAGTTATTCATCTACTGAACCTGATTTTGCTGTGGAGATTTGTGACGCAGTATGTGATGTATGGCAGCCAACTCCAGAGAAAAAGGTAATTATGAATTTGCCTGAGACTGTAGAGTACACTCTTCCTAATGTTTATGCAGACATGGTCGAATATTTCTGTACAAATACAAAGTGGAGAGACTGCATGGAGGTATCACTTCATACTCATAATGATCGTGGTACTGGAGTTGCCGCTTCTGAGCTCGGTATGTTGGCAGGTGCTGATAGAGTAGAGGGTACTCTCTTTGGTAATGGTGAGAGAACAGGTAATGTGGATATCATTACTTTGGCCATTAATATGTTGATGCATGGAGTTGATCCTGAACTCGATTTTTCAAATATTAATGAGTGCGTAGATGTTTATGAAGACCTCTGCGGAATGACAGTTGGTCCTCGTCACCCATGGGCAGGAAAGCTCGTATTTACTGCATTCTCTGGATCTCACCAGGATGCTATTAACAAGGGTAAGAAGAAGATGGCAGAACGTAATTCTGATGTCTGGGCAGTTCCATATCTTCCAATTGATCCAGCTGATGTTGGCCGTGCTTATGAGCCTATCGTTAGAATTAACAGCCAGTCTGGTCGTGGTGGTATCGCTTTCGTGCTCGAGCAGTCTTATGGTGTGCAGCTTCCTAAGAGCTTCCAGAAAGACTTCCTCAAGGTTGTTAAGGATTACACTGATCATAATGAGATGGAACTCATGCCAGCGCAGGTATTCCAGCTCTTTGATGACAATTATATAAATGTTTACTCACCATATATGCTTGTTAATTTCCAGGAGCATTCTATTGGTAAGAAGAATTCTGAGGTTACAGCAGTAATCTCACATAATGGCTTGGACGAAGAGATTAATGGTGTTGGTAAGGGTCTCCTTGACGCTTTCGTAAACGCTTTTAGTAACCACACTGGAGTGAAGTTCAGCATTAACATGTATAACGAGCACGCCCTCAAGTCAGGTACAGATTCTGCTGCTATCACTTATATCGAGATCAAGCGCGAAAGTGATGGACAGATTTTCCTTGGTGCAGGTGTCTCAAGTTCTGTAACAAAATCCTCAGTTCGTGCTATTATTAGTGCATATAATCGCATGATCAAGGAGTAATTTCATATGAAATACGACTATCTTATAGTTGGTGCAGGTATTTATGGTGCTGTTTTCGCCCGCGTAATGACAGACGCAGGTAAGAAGGTTCTGGTTATCGATAAGCGTGACCACATTGCTGGAAACATTTATACAGAGTCAGTGGAGGGGATTAACGTGCACAAGTATGGTGCGCACATCTTCCACACCAACAATAAGAAAGTCTGGGATTTCCTTAATAAATATGCGGAGTTTAACCGCTATACTAATTCTCCGGTAGCTAACTATAAGGGTGAGCTTTATTCCTTACCTTTTAACATGTATACCTTCAATAAGATGTGGGGTGTTGTTACTCCTCAGGAGGCTGCGGCAAAGATTGAGGCACAGCGTAAGGAAGCTGGTATTACTGAGCCAAAGAATCTCGAAGAGCAGGCAATAAGTCTCGTAGGTACTGATATTTATGAGAAGCTTATCAAGGGTTATACCATGAAGCAGTGGGGCCGTCCTTGCACTGAACTTCCTTCATTTATTATCAAGCGTCTCCCAGTGCGTCTGACATTTGATAACAACTACTTTAACGCTCTTTATCAGGGCATTCCTATGGGTGGTTATACAGCCATGGTGGAGCGTCTGCTGGAGGGAATCGAGGTGCGTCTGGGCGTGGATTATCTGCTCGAAAGGGACTCCTACGAGGGTGTGGCCGCCAAGACGGTTTACACAGGCGCTATCGATGGTTTCTTTGATTATTCTCTTGGATATCTGGAGTACAGATCAGTAAGATTTGAGACAGAGGTTCTGGATACAGATAATTTCCAGGGAAATGCAGTTGTTAACTATACTGACAGCGAGACTCCATTTACACGTATTATCGAGCATAAGTTCTTCGAGTTTGGCACTCAGGAGAAGACAGTTATCAGCCGTGAGTATAGTTCTGAGTGGAAGTTTGGTGATGAGCCATATTATCCAGTTAATGATGAGAAAAATGGCAAGTTGTATGAGTCTTATGTAGAGCTTAGCAAGACCGTTCCAAATGTAATTTTTGGTGGACGTCTTGGTGAATATAAGTACTACGATATGGATGTTGTTGTAGATAAGGCGCTTTCTATGGCGGAGGCTGAGATTAATGGTTGAGTTTATTAAGAAAATGTACTTAAAGTACAAGGAACTTATTAACTACGCTGTTTTTGGTGTGCTTACAACAGTTGTTAACTATATAGCTTTCTGGTTCTTCTCCAGTGTGGTTGTACTTTCATCTACATCTACAGTTCCTGCAAATATTGTAGCCTGGATAGTTAGCTGTACTTTCGCGTTTATTACTAACAGACTCTGGGTTTTTGACAGTCAGGAGAAAAGCAAGAAGGGTATTATTCGAGAGGCAGTTTCTTTCTATATCAGCAGACTTGCTACACTTGGTGTAGAGACACTTATCATGTTTGTCTTTGCTGATGTTCTTGGATTTAACAAATATATTGTTAAGTTGGTTGCTAATGTTATTGTTATTATTCTTAACTATATTCTTAGTAAATTGGTTGTATTTAGAAAGAAGAAAGCCTGATTTGCTGTTTTATTAACAAAAAAGTTCCATTTGAAGGTGTGATTAGGACGATTCTACGAATTGTAATCTGTTAAAATTATTTTATTACAACTCGTGGGGAGAGAAGTATGTCACAATCACATAAACGTTTTATGTGCGCGATGATCGCTGTGTTGCTGATCATTGGCGCTTTGTTAGTGTTTAATAAGCCGGTTAATAAACCTGGTTCATCTATTATTGATACAAGTGAAGCTACAGAAAGTAATGAAGTGGCTTTACAGGTTCCATCTATATCAGATAAGCCTGTTATAACAAATACTCCAACAATCGTTCCAGTTAAGATGGATCGTTCTGAAGAGTATGCCAATTATAAGCTTATATATGATGTAGGTGACGATGATGCTGTTGTTAGAAGTGCGCTTAGATATGAGGAGCACACAGTAATTTTTTCTGTTGTTGAATATAAGGATGCTAATTCTTCAACTGGTACACTTTCTGATGATGATGAGATTTGCAGTAAGTATGATTTCAGAAATGTTACCTATATCCTCGATATTAAGGTTGGAGAGACTGAAGTTAAGGGTGTTGATGCTTATCAGGTATTCTACAAAGCTACTGTTGAGGCTGATGATATCTGGGCATTGGTAGATTTGCTTAGAACAGATGACGATATTATTAGTGCGGAGCCAGATGTTTTGGCAGAACTTGTTGATGGTGATGAGGAGGAGCCAATTCCTACTGAGGAGCCAACTCCAACAGAGGAACCTATTCCTACTGAAGAGCCAACTCCAACAGAAGAACCAACTCCTACAGAGGAGCCAACTCCAACAGAAGAACCAACACCTACAGAGGAGCCAACTCCTACAGAGGAACCAACTCCTGTAGAGGTTCCATTCCCTAATGAAGTGGAAATTAATCATTGTTCAGTAATGATTGGCTGTCTGGATATTCTACCAGTGTGGAAAGAAATTATTGATATTACAGGACAGAAGCCAGGTGAAGGTGTTATTGTTGCTGTCGTAGATACTGGCGTTGATTATAATCACCCTGATATTCGCGATAATATTTGGGTTAATCCAGGCGAGATTCCTGATAATGGTATAGATGATGATGGCAATGGTTATGTTGACGATGTTCATGGAATAAACACTTATTACTATATGAATGGTGGTGCTAAAGGGGATCCTATGGCACGTGGTCATGAACATGGAACTCACTGTGCTGGTATTATCGCTATGTCTGCTAATGGTTATGGTGGTGTAGGTGTGGCATATGGTGCTACGATTATGGCAATTAATGCAGGTGAGAGTAAGAGCCTTCCTAATTCTTGTACTGCAGAAGGTATTCGTTATGCCGCTGATAATGGAGCCGATATAATTAATATGTCTTATGGTTCTACTGGTCAATCTTCTCTTTCAAGAGCTGCTATTAATTATGCATATAGTAAGGGTGTTGTTTTGATTGCCAGTGCTGGTAATGATTCTAAGACTACAAACGATGATCCATATGCTCCTATAGGTAAGAAAGCAGATCAGTATCCAGCTGGTTATCCAAATGTTATTGGCGTTATGGCTTTGGATATTAATTGTATAGGTTTGGCTAATTATTCTAACTGGGACTATATGCCTGGTCAGGGAATTGATTATGAGCTTATCGCTCCAGGTACATATATTTATAGTACTGTTCTTAATGGATATTATGCTCCATTTCAGGGCACATCTATGGCTGGCCCTGTAGTATGTGGTGTAGCAGCATGTTTGCGTCAGGCATTTCCTGATAAAACTCAGTATAACAACGATTATATTCGCAAGCTTCTTATCTCTTATACAGGAGATGTTATTCAGCACGAAGCATTCGAGCATCAATATACATTTAATAAAATCAACATCAAGGATACACTTGTTTGCCATGCTTCATTTGAGGATGAGAATGGCGAGATTGTAAATGACTATCGCCTCGGTCACGATATTGTGTGGAGTGATTGTTTTGAAGCTACATGTACTGAGGATGGCTATGAGAGCGCTGGATACTGTACGGCTTGTGGAGAAGTAATTTATCCAGGTAAGGTGATTCCTGCTCATCATAGGTTAGTGTCTGTTGATAAAGTTGAGCCTAAATGTGAGCAGCTTGGGTATACTGCTGGATTGAAGTGTTCGGTATGTGGTGAAGTAACAGAGGGAATCGTAGAAATAGATCCTCTTGGCCATGAAGAAGTGTTTGAAGACTCTATTCCTGCTACATGTACTAGTGATGGATTTACTATTGGCTCTTACTGTAATCGTTGCCATGAGGTTATCAAAGAACGTGAGTTAGTTCCTGCAACAGGGCATAAAGCTGTAGTTGATCCTTATAAGGCACCAACTTGTCAGGAAACAGGACTTTCAGAGGGAAGTCACTGTGAGAACTG
>JAKSRI010000035.1 GCA_024403695.1 Saccharofermentans sp.
AGTGCAACTGTCAGAGTTAATTACTCTCTAACAATTACACTTTTATGGTACAAAATGTAACCACTATGAAACTTAGCGAAGCATCCAATCATGTTAAAATAAACTATATTATTGTATTCAAAGGATAGCATTATGGACTTTAAGTACGGAAATAGTGGATTCATGCCATATGAATCATTTGATCAGATATATAGTAATAGAAAGCTTCCAGAGTTCGGAAATCCTGAGTCACCATATGTCAGGACTCTTACTACATGGTCTTTCTATTTAGCAAATAATGACGGTGAGGTACCATTCGGATTTGAGGCAGCTAGCTTTGATGATTCCGACTGGGATCTTATAAATGTTCCATCCACATGGCAGACAGAAGGCTATGGCCTTCCTCAGAACCTCCTTTATAACTATCCAGAAGAGTTGGATATGTTATCCAAGAGAGGTGAGGAGTCCATTAGCGATAAGTATATGCTCCACTCTAATCACGCAGATGCTGATGAGGTTGGTTTGTATAGAACTACTGTAGTATTCTCACCAGAAGATATTGACCGTGCTCTTTATCTTGAAGTATCTGGTATTTGCGGTAGCTTCAGCGTGTATGTGAATGGCCAGTTGCAGACAAATTCTCATTCTGTATTTACTAATAAGAAGCTTCTTATCTCAGGTTCTGCTAGACCTGGTGTGAATTCTATTGCAATTCTCGTTAGAAGATGGGACAGAGACAGACATGGTCATATCCTTAGAGGCATCATGAACCATGGATTTAGTGGTATTTTCAGACCAATTCAGATTGTAGCTGAGCCACTTCTCGAGTTAAGCCATCTTAGAATTAGAACAGAGAAGGTACCTGCAGCTTACCTAGAGAACATGAATGAGGTAGCAACTGTTAAGGGCAATACTGCTACTAAGATTACTAGAGATGATTATCTCGTAAAGGCTGATTTTGATATTACTAATCACACTGATTTCATTATGCCTTATAGCATTAAGGTATCCGTTATGGAGGCTCGTTCTGAGTACGACCCATATAAGCTTCCATATGTAAATCTTCATATGCAGCAGGAGCCAGGCGGAGTAGTAGAGAGCCTTCAGACTAATGACGATCACTGCTCATTTATTGCTATGAATGTTGCTGAGTGGACTGATGCTACACCTGTTCAGTATGATCTTATTCTCGAGATTCAGGATTCTGAGAAGAGAACTATCTGTGTTAAGAAGAAGAGATTCGGTTTCAGAACAACAACTATCTCTCTTGGTAAGTTCAGCATCAACGATACACCAACTCCACTTAATCTTGTTAAGTATTATGAGTTTGATTCTGTATCTGGTATCTCTGTTCCAAGAGATGTTTATCGTCACGATATTATCCTCATGAAGAGAGGCGGAATTAATGGTGTTATCAGCCAGGGATTCCCTCTGAGCGACGACTTCCTTGATCTCTGTGATCAGTATGGAATTTATGTAATCGCTTCCTGTGATAAGTCGCTCATCTCAGACTATATCGAGGGCGCCATGAATCACCCATCTGTAATTATGTGGTCTATGGGTGACTATGAGTTTGACCCTAAGGTATGCGTAAAGATTAAGGGCTTCTGTCAGAAGATTGATGACACTAGACCATGGTATGTGGCCTGTGATTATGATATGCGCATTTCTGATATGTACCCAATGCCTTCTGAGTCAGGTATCGTTTTTGGTCCATGGCAGGATTTGTGTCTCGATCGTAAAGCGATTTTTGAGAAGAACAAGTTAGGTAAGAACCTCTTTGAGACTGTCCCAGGAAGATCCCGTTTTGCGGACGATAACGCAGATTATAAATGGATCCATCACGCTGATCTCGTTGGCGGAAAGCTTAAGGAAAACAGTAGTATTGGACAGGGTGTAGTAGATAGTGAGCGTAATCCTCATCCTATTTATCACGATATTAAGAATCAGTGCCAGTCCATAAGTATTTTCTCATCACCGGATGATCCAACATCTTTTACTATGCGTAATCAGCATCCTTTCGCATACACTGACGAAATGAACCTGGAGTGGAGACTTCTTATTGGTGGAACAGCCGTTATGGAGGGTAAGGGACGTCTGCCTGAAATCGAACCATTTGGTGTACGAAGCTTAAGATTCCCTATTAATGTTGATCAGTTCCTTGTTCCTGGTTGGGGTAACGGTAACAAGAATATCGAGACTATGTACGAGACTGCACTCTCTCATGAGATTGTTTTCGACATCAGCCTAAAGTTGGCGTCTAGCACTTACTATGCTAACGAGGGGTACGAAATCGCTTTCTACCAGGAAGTACTTGCAGATGACTGCGCTAACCCTAAGACAGTAACTAAGGGCCTTATCGAGGGTGGTAATGATACTTCATTCTTGAATGAGGTTGCTTACGTACCAGATGATATGGCTGAGGAGTATGTTGCACCTGAAAGCGATGAGGTTAATGTTGTTGCACTTCCAGATAGTATCAATGTTGGCGGTATGAACTGCAAGCTCACTTTCAGCCGTAATTCTGGTGCAATTACTGGTATTAATGTTGGTGGAAGAGAGTTCCTTATGGGACCTATCGTTCCAAGTTTCTATAGATGTCCATCTAATATCGATAGAACTGACAGAAGCTTTATTCTTGCTAAGACAATCTTCTCTAAGGAGACAGATTATGAAGATATTCAGCAGTCAATTCAGTTTGCTGGATGTAGCTATGGAGTTAAGAGTGGTGTCGTAACTATTCTTTCTCATTATAAGTCCTTTGCTATGAAGGGTGATGTTCTGGTTCTTTACGAGATTCCTACTAAGGATACACTTAAGGTTACACTTAAGTTTACACCTAAGTATGATATGGTTCGCTACGGACTTCGTATGCCAGTTTCCAAGGATGGAATTCTTTGTTCTTGGTACGGCAGAGGACCTGGAGAGTCTTACTACGATCGTAAGAACGCTACTAAGATTGGTTTCTATGCTGCAGGTGCAGATAAGATTTATCACTCATATGCAAGACCAGCTGAGAATAGCTGTCATACAGAGACACATGCTATGCAGCTTTCTGATGAGACAGGTAATGCTATCAGAATTAAGAGAAGTGGAGAGAAGACTAGATTTGATTTCACTATTCTTCCATTTACTCCTGAGCAGATGAATTCCAGCCTGCATGAGGAAGTTCTTATGAACAATGAGTCCTGTGAGTTGCTCATTGACTTCTGTTCTAAGGAAATCGAGCGTACAGCAACAAATGAGAGTGCTCTCCCACTTAAGAAAAATGTAGAGTATATCGATACATTTGAAATTAAATTAATTAGCGGCCAATAAGATTTCTGACCTCTTCTGAGGTCAGGCGTCTATGGGCGCCGACTTTAAGATTACCGAGCATTATATTTAAGAATCGGATTCTTCTAAGCTTTACAACTCTATAACCCAAGTATTCACACATCCTTCTGATTTGTCTGTTAAGACCCTGATGAAGGATGATTTTAAATGTGTGAGGACCAGTTACGGTTACTTCGCAAGGCAGGGTAACCTGACCGAGAATCGGAATTCCGCCTTCCATCTTGGACTGGAAATCAGGAGCGAGCTTTTTATCTACACGAACCTCGTACTCTTTCTCATGGCCGTTCTCTGCGCGAAGGAGCTGGTTAACAATACTTCCGTCGTTTGTGAGAAGAATGAGTCCAGAAGAGTTTTTATCAAGACGTCCGATAGGGAAGATGCGGTCACCAAGTCCTAAGAAATCGATTATGTTATCAGGATCGCGTCTGTCAGTCGTACAAGTAATTCCTAGTGGTTTATGAAGGGCGATATAAATCTTTTCTTCTTTAGGAAGTACTGGCTGTCCTTTATACAGAACAACTTGACCTTCAAAAACGCGTGTGCCATTCTCAGCGACCTTACCATCTACAGTAACTTCGCCATTTTGAATAATCACATCTGCCTCGCGTCTGGAACACATGCCAGAAGAGGAGAGATACTTGTTTATTCTGATTCCTTCATCCATATATATTACTCTTCAAACCAGGAGTTAGCCTCAGCACGCTTAAGTGTAAATGTGAATGTTGTGCCCTTGCCGTATTCGCTTTCGACACTGATTTCCTCGCCCATGTAGTTCAAAAGCTCCTTGGCAATAGAAAGTCCAAGTCCTGTGCCTTTCTTACCACGGGCACGGTCTGCCTTGAAGAAACGGTCGAAAATGTGGTTAATATCATACTCGTGGATGCCCTGTCCCTCGTCACTAACGGAGATAAGCACTTTGTCAACAATCTCGTTATACTCAGCCATGATTCTGATTGCTTTACCAGCTGGTGTGTACTTCTTAGCATTATCGAGAAGGATAACGAGAATCTGCTCAACACGGTCTGGATTACCCATAACAGTAGGGAGTGTACCAGTAGTGAAGTGAACACCAAAATGAATCTTAGCCTCAGACATGATAGGGATAAACTTTGTCTCCAGGTCAGCAAGTAGCGTATTAAGGTTGAAAGGGAATGTCTTAAACGCCAATGTTCTGGACTGAAGCTTACTGAGCTCCAACATGTCGTCAATGAGACGGGAAAGTCTGAGAGTCTCGTTAAGGATAATGTTGTAGTAGCGCTGACGGTCTTCCTCTTTCTTTACCATGCCATCCGAGAGAGGCTCGATTAAGCCACGGAGCGTCTGAAGTGGAGTACGAAGCTCGTGAGAAATGTTGGCTACGTAATCACGTCTTGTGCGCTCCATCTTAAGCTCATCAGTAATATCTCTGAAGAATGCAGTCGCACCAATACAATTCTTGTTCTCTGTAAGGTCAAACCTAGGCACGATAGTTACTCTGAATGCGAAATCATTAGTCTCTACATCACGAGTCTTGCTCTCTCCCTCAGTAATGGTGTCATCGATGTCCTTCCATATTTCTTCGAAAGGAATAAGGTGAAGACGCTCAGTAAAAAGGTTCTTCTTTGGCACCTTCTCGAAGAATGTCTCCATGATATGGTTAGTAAAAGTAACGTTTCCAACATTGTTAAAGACAACAATACCTTCGGAAATAACGTTAAAGATACCTTCGAGTCTGTTACGTTCCAAAGTAAGGTTGTTAATTGATTTACTAAGCTGATCTGCCATAGAGTTGAAGGAGTTAGCAAGTTCTCCAATTTCACCCTTATGGTCTTCGTTAGCTCTAACAGAGAAATCACCCTTACCGTATGCCTTAGCAACCTCGTTAACTTCCTGAAGTGGCTCAGTAACGCGCTCTACAAGAATCACAGCTGGCATGAGCATGAGCAGGGAAGCGGCGAGTGCTGATAAAAGTAAAATGTTAAGATACTGGGAAATGAGCTCGCTGTTCTCATTTACTACAGAATACTGAATGAGAAAATACACATTATCCTGAATCTCGACAGGTGTTTTGATAAGAAGAATTTTATCGAATACAGAATCAGTATCGAGAATGGCAAATGAAATATATCCGACATCAGATTTCTGAGTGCCGGCGCTCATATAATTAAGCATGTATTCCTGAGCGATAGTCTTGTTAGCATCATCTGTCACGAAAGCTTCACTAACAACAGGAACAGCATTCTCATCAGTGAAGAAATATGTGTATCCGCCTGTGCTAGCGGTGGACAAAATATAAGATGACACATCCCTAATGGACATGTCATCATTAGTATTTATAATTTCAACAATATCAGCAGAGTGTTCAAAAGCCTCATCTACTTCGTTCTGGAATGCAATCTCTCTTCCTGCGAGAGTAAACGCTAATACAGCAAGAATTGTTGACGCAACAACGGCTCCAAAAACGAGGAATACAATCCTCTTCATTAAAGTGTTGCTTCGGAACATTAGCCTACCTCGAACTTATATCCTACGCTATATACGGTCTGGATACCCCAATGAGCATCACTAACTGTAATCTTCTGTCTGATTCTTTTAATGTGTGTATCAACAGTTCTGGAATCTCCATCATAGTCGTTGCCCCATACGAGCTCGAGAATCTGATCTCTGCCCATAACCTGTCCTGGGTGGGATGCGAGAAGATATAGAATCTCAACTTCCTTAGGTGTGAATGCTACAAGCTCGCCATTAAGACGAACTGTATAGTTCTCTACGCTAATCTCGAGACCGTCAAATCTAAGTACAGACTGTGATTCAGGAGTCTCTACAGATCTTCTGAGAACAGCCTTAATTCTAGCGATAACTTCTCTAGGTGAGAAAGGCTTAACAATATAGTCATCTGCACCAAGCTCGAGGCCAAGCACACGGTCGATCTCTTCACCCTTAGCTGTAAGGATGATAATAGGTGTGCTAAGTGTCTTACGAACTTCCTTACATACATCGAGACCACTCATCTCAGGCATCATAACATCTAATAAAATCAAATCAGGATGAACGTCACCAACCATTTTAAGTGACTCAGCTCCGTCAAAAGCATCGGAGTGACTGTAGTGTTCATTATCGAGATACAATCCAAGTGACTCGTGAACTATTGGATCATCATCGCAAATAAGAATATGTGGTGTCTGTGACATTATAATTATCTCCCTTGTTAACTAATAATAAACCGAATTGTTTCCATTATATTACATAATTAATATTAGTGGTAATGGAAATTGAGGCTAAATAGTAAAGATTTGTTTAATTTGATAGGTCAAAAATAGATGACATATGTTATAGAAGAGTGTATTATTCGACTGTTAGAACGTTAAAATGCGTTATTTCGAGGAGGACTTTATGAAGAGTATGAAGAAAGTAACATCTGTTGTTATTGCTTCCGCTATGGTTTTGAGCCTTGTTGCTTGTTCTGGTAAGGACAAAGAGGCTGTAGTTGAAGCTACTGATTCATTTGCAACAGCTGTTTCAAAGCACGATTCCAAGAAGGTTGTTAAGGCTTCCAATATCAAGGAGAAGAACCTTGATGCAGCGCTTTTCGAGTACGATGACAGTAACGATGAAGACAGCATTAAGCTTGCTATTCTTGACGAGATGTCTTTTGAGATTGACGAGGAGACAGTTGAAGTATCTAGCAAGGATAAGGAAGCATCTGTTGATGTAGTATTTAAGCTTCCTGACTATGACAAGGTATTTGATGAGACAACAGCTAGTGATGCTGATGAGCTTATTAAGGAACTTAAGAAAGCTGATACTACTGACATTAAGGTAACAGTAGAGCTCGAGCTCGATGATGGTGAGTGGAAGGTATCTAATGCAGAAAAGGTTTTGGATAAGACTTTGGGTGCAGTTAAGAATACTGAGCTTCCAGTTCTTGTAAATCTTGACGATGTAGAGTTCGAGTGGTGGGGCTGTGATGAAGAGGATGGTACAGAGGCTACATACTCTAACACATCTTATATCGAGCTTGATATTGAGGGTCTCGAGGATAGATCACAGGTTCACTACACAGTTGAGTTTGGTGGACAGGTAGTATTCGAGTCTGAGATGTGGGAGCCATATGGTTACTACTCTGAGGACGAGGGCGCTGAGGTTGATGAATTCGGATGCCTTATTCCTGGTGATTACACAATTACATTCTATGTTGGTAACGTAAAGCTTACTCCATATGTTGCTCACGTAGTTGAAGCTGAGGTTGATTACGGCTGGTGGTTTGAGGATAAGAGTGAGGGACCAGAGGCTTGGTACGAGGATACAGCTGAGATTGAGGTTGATATGTATAGCTATTCTTCTACAGAGATGTACTATACAGTCGAGCTTGATGGTAAGGTTCTCTATACTTCTGATCTTGGTAATAGCTGGGCTGTTTGGAGCGAGTCTTATGGTGCTGAACTTGTAGATGGCAGAATCGCAGCTGGTGATTATAAGATTACTTTCTATTTGAATGATACTAAGCTTGAGCCTGTATTTACTGCTCACGTTACTAATACTGCTGGTGATTCTACTTCATTCGGTATGATCGATGAGATGGCAGAAATCCTTGATGATGACTTTGGAAGCCTTGTAACAGGTCTTGCTTGGTTTGATACAAACGATGATACACCAATGGATGGATACAGCTACGAAGAGGGTACAGAGAATATCAGCTACGTAATCAAGTTCATGGATGGCGCAGAGGGTGATGTTTACTACGCAGTTTACTATAACGAAGATACAACAGAGGATGCAGATCTTGATAGCAAGCCTGTTGATTCTGGTGTAAAGGGCATCTTCGAGTATATTGACGAAGATGGTAATAAGTATCTTTGCGTAAGAGTTTTCAGTAAGGCTGGTAAGAACGGTAAGTACACAATCGTATTTGCTGAGGATGACTCACTTGAGACAGTTTACATGGTAACTTCTTGCGTTGTTGGCGAGGCTGGTTAATCTGTAAACAACAGTTGATTTAAATGGAGCTACCTTCGGGTAGCTCTTTTTTTACCCTTTATTTGTTACATAAATTTCAAATACTTTATACTCGAATAAAAGAAATTAATGATAAAATTAGTGTTATACAATAGATAATTATGACTTAAGGGGTATTTTAATGGATAATATGAAGTACGGTGGTAACGGCAGAGATGGTAGTAACATCTTGAGCTGTTCTTTCTGTGGAAAGTCTGAGTATGATGTACCAAGACTTTTCTCAGGCGTAAACTGCTATATCTGTATTGACTGTATTAGAACAGCATACGGTATCGTAGCAGAGGAGGAGAAGGTCAAGAAGGCTAAGAGACTTAAGTCTACAAGACCTAAGAAGCTCATCACTCCACATGATATTAAGGATAAACTTGACCAGTATGTTGTTGGTCAGGATGAAGCTAAGGTTTCTCTCGCAGTAGCTGTATACAATCACTACAAGAGAGTTTTCACAGAGTCATCTAATGATGATACAGAGATTTCCAAGTCTAACATCTTGCTTTTGGGACCTACAGGTTCTGGTAAGACACTTCTGGCGCAGACACTTGCACGTGTGCTTGACGTTCCTTTCGCAGTAGCTGATGCAACTTCCCTTACAGAAGCAGGTTACGTTGGTGAGGACGTAGAGAATATCCTTCTCAAGCTTATTATGGCTGCAGATTATGATATCGAGCGTGCACAGACAGGTATCATCTATATCGATGAGATTGATAAGATTACAAAGAAGTCCGAGAACGTTTCCATCACACGTGACGTAAGTGGTGAGGGTGTTCAGCAGGCTCTCCTTAAGATTTTGGAGGGAACTGTAGCTTCCGTTCCTCCTAAGGGTGGACGAAAGCATCCAAACGAGGAGTGCATCCAGATCGATACTACTAACATCCTCTTTATTTGTGGTGGTGCTTTCGACGGCCTTGACGAGATTATTAGTTCTAGACTTGCTGACAGACAGTATGGTTTTGGTGCCGATGTTCAGTCCAAGAAGGATATGCACAGCGGTCTTTATTATCATGATGTTCAGCCTATGGACCTTATGAAGTTTGGACTTATTCCTGAGTTTATTGGACGTATTCCAGTTGCAGTAGCACTTGATAAGCTTGATGCAGATGCTCTTGTATCAGTACTTACTACACCTAAGAATGCTCTTACAAAACAGTATAAGAAGATGCTTAAGCTTGATGATGTCGATCTCGAGTTTACAGATGATGCAGTTCGCGCTATCGCAGAGAAGGCTATCGAGCAGAAGACTGGTGCGCGTGGACTTCGTTCCATTATCGAGAGTGTAATGCGTACAGTTATGTATGACATCCCTTCTCAGAAGGATGTTACTAAATGCGTTATCGATGGTGCGTGCATCACTGAGGGTAAGCAGCCAACACTTATCTATAAGACTAAGAAGAGTAGTGGTGGCGATTCCAAAAATGGTGATTCCGGTAAGTTATCTGCCGGCTAACATATAGAACACTTTAAGGAGGATATTTCCGTGGCAGCTGAGAAATATAATATTTGTCTTGATATTGGTGGTACAAAGATTCTTGGTGCAATTTTCAATTCCAAGAAAGAGATTGTGTACAGAATTAAGAAGAAGACAAAGGCTGATGGTGATGATACTCAGAACGTTGAAGAGGTTATTATCAGCGTAGTTGATGAGCTTATCAGTGAATTTGGAATTAAGACAAGCCAGATTAACGCTATCGCAGCTGGCGCTCCTGGTGTTATCGATCAGGATAAGGGAATTGTCCTCACTTCTCCTAATCTTCCTTGGAAGGACTATAACATTCGTAAGCCAATCGAGAAGAAGTTTGGCGCTCCTTTCTTTATTGGTAACGATGTAAATGTAGGTGTTCTTGGTGAGTACAAGTATGGTGCCGCTAGAGGATACGATAACGTAGTTGGTCTCTTCGTTGGTACAGGAATGGGTGGTGGACTCATCCTTGATGGAAAGCTTTTTACTGGTCACCTCTTTAAGGGTGCTGAGTATGGACATATGATTCTCGATCCAGAGGGACCAAAGTGTAACTGTGGTCAGAGAGGTTGTCTCGAGGCATTCTCTTCTAAGCAGGGTATGAGCGATTATATTAGAACTCAGGCAGCAAGAGGTCGTCAGACTCCAATGGCTGAAGGCGTTGTAGGTGGCGTATTTAAGAGTAAGCTCCTTAAGAAGAGCCTCGAGGCTAATGATGCAGTTGCTACTGAGGCAGTTGACCGTGCTTGCCACTATCTTGCTATTGCTACAGGTAACCTTATTAATACTTTCTCACCTGAGATTGTTGTATATGGTGGCGGTGTAATCGAGGCTTGTGGTGATTACTTCGTAGAGAAGATTCTCTCTGAGGTTGATAAGTACTGCATGCCATCTATCCGCAATACAGTAGAGCTTAAGAAAGCTGCGCTTGGCGATGACTCTATCCTCTATGGTGCGCTCTCCATGATTCTTGATGCTAAGAAGAAATAAGATTTAAGCTAATTTTATAAACTACAAGGGATGTCTTGAACGAATTAGGTTCATTGACATCCCTTTTTTGTGGGGTTAATTGAATTTACCATTTTAGCTTGAAAAACTACCATTTTTCTTGAATTTTGGTAGCGACTTTGGTAGTTTGAGCAAAATTACCATAAATCAGCAAAAAACTACCATTTAGGGCGAAAAATGGTAGCAGCAGTGGTAGCCGAGTCACACTATTAATTTACTCCAACATATCCATTTGCCTCTATAAGCGCCTGGCCTTCATTGGACAACAGCCAGTCGATAACTACAGGAATGTTAGGATTGGTATCATCAGCTCTGTAAATAGCATAGAATTCAGAAGATATAGGATAACTTCCATCTCTGATAGTCTCAGCAGAAGGGTAGACACCGTTCAAAGACAAAATCTTGATCCCGCCGTAATTTGTAATATCCTCTACATAAAACCTGAAAGAAAAAGCAATTCTCTTACCGAGAGCGGCATCGTAATCACGTTGGATAGCCTCTCCATTCATAACCATTTCCATGGCTGTCTGGCTGCCGCTTCCTGGGTTACGTGTCAAAGGGGTAATTAGATCATTACTTCCACCAACTTCGGACCAGTTTCTAATCTTTCCACTATAGATGCCACGAATCTCATCAAGTGTGAGATTATCTACAGGATTATTTTCATTTACAAAGAAAACAAAAGCCTCACGACCGATAGGAACCATAACTAGGTCAACGCCATTTTCCTCGGCGAAAGCCATCTGCTCCTTGGAAGGGCCTGCCACAAAAATAATATCTGCTTCACCAGTAACGATTTTCTCATAAGCTCCCATGGTATTTGTCATGAGAAGGGTGCTACCAGGCTCGAAGTCATTTTGTTCAGCAGAATATATTACGGAATCTTCAGGATATATCGAACCAACTACGGAAGAGAAAACAGGGTAGAGAGCAGCAGCTCCGTCAACTACAGGAAGATTCCCATCGAGTTTAAGAGACGCATCAACAGTTATGGCTTTGGAAGATTTATCAAAAGGCAGATAATCGCCAATCTCGATGGACTTTGCCTTAAGTGTCGAACTTCTGTCGTATACAAATGAACGTGTAAACAACTGATAGCAAAGCAAGTTGAATCCAGCAAATATAAGTACAGTAGCTACTAGAATAATAATCTGATTTCTGAGTTTCATATCACCAGACCTCGTTCGCTACAACGGTAATTACGGATGAGCTTTGCTTAAGCCTCCAACAATAATACAAGTGAAGACCTGTCGCTAATACACCTATGATAATGATGATGGTAAGTAACTTGTAAAAGGTTTTATTGGACATATTACATTGAACTCATCATGGCATCTATTAACCACCAGAAAATGCCCCAAATTACTGAGAGTATCATGAAAATAACAGAAAAAATCTGACTGGACATTAATACGCATCCAGGGTTGCTTTGTCCAGCTTTTATCTTCTTAATAATTCGTCTGCTGATTAGAAACCATATTAGACAGACTACAAAAGGTCCTGCAATAAGCGACCAAGTAAGAATTCTATAACCCAAATATCTCATGTTAAAATCTCCTTTACTCCAAAAGCATTTTAACATAATAAATAATAAGAAAGATAAATTGCATTTTTGACTGTTTTGCGTGATAATTAGATGTTAATTATTATGCGAAAGTGGGTTTTTATAAGTCATATGGCAAAGATTGATTCAATTAATAAAACATTTGATCCTAATGAGGCAGAGCCAAGACTCTATAATCAGTGGTGCGATAAGGGTTATTTTGAACCAGATCCAGACACATCTAAGGATGCATTTTCTATTGTAATGCCTCCACCAAATATCACAGGACAGCTCCATATGGGTCATGCCCTTGATAATACACTTCAGGATATTCTTGTAAGATTTAAGAGAATGCAGGGTTATTCCACATTGTGGGTTCCTGGTACAGACCATGCTTCTATTGCTACAGAGGCTAAGATTGTTCAGAAGATGAGAGAAGAGGGTATCTTCAAAGAGGATATCGGCCGTGAGGCTTTCCTCGTAAGAGCCTGGGACTGGAAGAAGCAGTACGGTGGCAGAATCGTAGAGCAGCTTAAGAAGATTGGTTCTTCTTGTGACTGGAAGCACGAGCGTTTCACAATGGATGAGGGATGCTCTGATGCAGTTAAGGACGTATTCGTTAAGTACTATAACGAGGGTTATATCTATCGTGGTGAGAGAATCATTAACTGGTGTCCTCATTGTCTTACTTCTATTTCTAACGCAGAGGTAGAGTACGAGGATCAGGCTGGTCATTTCTGGCACCTCAGATATCCACTTGAGGATGGTTCTGGATATGTAGAGCTCGCTACTACAAGACCTGAGACACTCCTTGGTGATACAGCTGTAGCTGTTAACCCTAAGGATGAGAGATATAAGGATATGGTTGGTAAGAACCTTATTCTCCCACTCGTTGGACGTAAGATTCCTGTAGTTGCTGATGACTACGTAGAGATGGAGTTCGGTACAGGTGTAGTTAAGATTACTCCTGCTCACGATCCTAACGACTTTGAGGTTGGACAGCGTCATAACCTCGAGGTTATCAATGTAATGACTGATGATGCCAAGATTACTGAGGATTATCCTAAGTATGCTGGTATGGACAGATTCGAGGCTAGAGCAGCTATCGTTAAGGACCTCGAAGAGGGTGGCTTCTTAGTAAGAATCGAAGACTATAACCATAACGTTGGTACATGCTACCGTTGTGGAACAACAATCGAGCCACGTGTATCACTTCAGTGGTTCGTTAAGATGGAAGAGCTTGCTAAGCCAGCTATCGAGGCTGTAAGAGATGGCAGAACAAGATTCGTTCCACAGAGATTCGAGAAGAACTACTTCAACTGGATGGAGGATATCCGTGACTGGTGTATCTCTCGTCAGCTCTGGTGGGGTCATCAGATTCCTGCATTCTACTGCGATGACTGCGGTGAGATTGTAGTTACTAAGGATTCCACAGCTAAGTGTCCTAAGTGCGGTAAGGAGATGCGTCAGGATCCTGACACTCTCGACACATGGTTCTCATCTGCTTTGTGGCCATTCTCCACACTTGGTTGGCCAGAGAATACAGAGGATCTTAAGAGATACTATCCAACAACAACACTCGTTACTGGTTACGATATCATCACTTTCTGGGTATCCAGAATGATGGTAGCTGGTATGGCTCATATGGATGAGATCCCATTTAAGGACGTTCTTATCCATGGTCTTGTAAGAGACTCAAAGGGTAGAAAGATGAGCAAGTCTCTTGGTAATGGTATCGACCCACTCGAGATTATCGAGCAGAAGGGTGCGGATGCTTTGAGATTTGCCCTTGTTACAGGTAACGCACCTGGTAACGACCAGAGATTCCAGGAGGATAAGATTGACCTCGGTGTTAACCTTTCCATCAAGATCTGGAACGCTATGAGATTTGTAATCATGAACTGCGAGGACGACCTCGACCTCAGCAAGGTTGACGAAAGCAAGTTTACACTCGAGGATAAGTGGATCCTTACAGGTCTTAACAAGCTTGTAAGTGAAGTTACAGTTAATTTCGACAGCTATGACTACGGTGTAGCACTCCAGAAGATTGTTGACTTCATCTGGGAGAGCTTCTGTGCTTGGTATATCGAGATTGCAAAGAGCCGTCTCTTCGATAAGGAGTGCGCAACAAGACTTGAGGCACAGTATCTCCTTAACTATGTACTTGGCGTATCTATGCAGCTTCTCCATCCATTTATGCCATTTATCACTGAGGAGGTTTACCAGAACCTTTACCTTAAGAATAAGGCAGAGTCCATTATGGTATCTGACTGGCCAACAGCAGATAGCATTCCTTCTTTCGCAGAGGATGCAAAGAGAATGACAACTCTCATCGGTGGTATCAAGTCCATGAGAAACGTTAGAACAGAGATGGGTGTTGCTCCTTCACGTAAGGCACACGTTATTCTCGTTACAACTGACGCAAATACAGCTGCTATGTTCCAGGATGGTCTCCCATTCCTTGAGAGACTTGCTTCTGTAAGCTCACTTGAGACTAAGGACAATAAGGATGGAATTCCTGCAACAGCTGTTACAGCAGTATTTGACGGTGGTGAGTTCTATATCCCACTTGGTGACCTTATCGACATCTCTAAGGAGATTGAGCGTCTTAATAAGGAGAAGGAGAAGCTCGAGGGTGAGCTTAAGAGAGTATCTGGTAAGCTCAGCAATGAGAACTTCGTATCCAAGGCTCCAGCTAAGGTTATTGACGAAGAAAAGGCTAAGCAGGCTAAGTATCAGGAAATGTATAACGGAATCGTAGAGCGTATTGCAATGCTCTCAGAAGTATAATTTAGGAGGAATAGAGAATGGATATCGAAAAGCTCGAAGAATTACAGAACAAGGACTTAATCGCTAAGCTCCCAGCGGAGGGTGTACATTGTTTTGCTGCTAACACAAAGCAGGTTACAACAAGAAGAATTGTATCTACAATCGTTTTTGCTGCTTGTGTTGCACTTGCAGTTGTTCTTTTCTTGCCAAAAACAAGAAATGTTTCTCTTGGTGCTTTAGCAGCTATCGCAGCTATCATTGCACTCCTTGTATTTATTCAGTCTTTCCTTATTGCTAAGTACAGAGTTGCAGTTGACTACAACCAGAAGAGAATTGTTTTGCGTTATCGTTATAGCCTTATTACTATTCCTTTCGAGAGTTTTGATGCTCGTGAGGGTGAGCCAGATAAGGCTGAGGCACTTCTTGATAACATGGATCCAGGTGCTAGAACATGCTACCTCATTTTGGACGATGTATTTGATGAGGCTTGCTATCAGACATCTACAAAGGACCTCGCTACAAGAGAGGATTTCTTCCAGCTTAAGGAAGAGTGCTTTGCTATCGCAGAGGCTTATGGCGCACGTAATAGTGATGGAGCTATTAAGATGAATACAGATCTTAAGTCCAAGGATAAGATTAAGAAGGGCGACCTCAGTGATGAGTCTGTAGATGACGTTATTGCTAATGCTCTTAACGATGTCGAGCCAGCTGAGGAAAAGGCTGAGGAGAAGGCAGAAGAGGCTGCTGAATCTGAGGAAAAGAAGGAAGAATAATATGTCAGAGAAGAAACCATTTTATATTACAACACCAATTTATTATCCATCTGGTAATCCTCATATTGGTCACTGCTACACAACTGTAGCTTGTGACGTATGTGCTAGAGCTAAGAGAATGCAGGGCTATGATGTAATGTTCCTTACAGGTACAGATGAGCATGGTCAGAAAATCGAGAAGAAGGCTCAGGAAGCAGGCCAGACACCTAAGGAGTATTTGGATGTTATCGTTGGTAAGTTCAAGACTCTTTGGGAGCTCATGGACATTTCTTATGACAGATTCATCAGAACAACTGATGATTATCACGTAGAGGCTGTTCAGAAGATTTTCAAGAAGCTCTATGACGATGGATATATCTACAAGGATTCTTACACAGGTAAGTACTGCACACCATGTGAGTCTTTCTGGACAGAGAGCCAGCTTGTTGATGGCAAGTGCCCAGACTGTGGTAGAGAGGTAACAGATGCTAAGGAGGAGGCTTATTTCTTCAAGCTTTCTCAGTTTGCTCCACAGCTCAGAGAACTCCTTCTTGATGAGGAGCGTAACTTCCTCGAGCCAAAGTCCCGTGTTAACGAGATGATTCATAACTTCATCGATCCAGGTCTTCAGGATCTCTGTGTATCCAGAACATCCTTCAAGTGGGGCGTTCCTGTAACATTCGATCCAGACCACGTTGTTTACGTTTGGATTGATGCGCTTTCTAACTATATTACTGCACTTGGATATCAGAACGAGCAGTATGACGATTATAAGAAGTACTGGCCAGCTGACGTGCATGTAATGGCTAAGGAAATCGTACGTTTCCACTCACTTATTTGGCCAGCAATGCTCATGGCACTTGGTGAGCCACTCCCTAAGAAGGTTGTTGGTCACGGCTGGATTACTTTCGGAAACTCTGGCGCTAAGATGAGTAAGTCTTCTGGTAACGTAGTAGACCCATTCGTTCTCTGCGAGCGTTATGGTGTTGATGCTATCAGATATGATATGCTCCGCGAGATGCCATTTGGTTCAGATATGCCTTATACAAATGAGTCTATGTTTAATCGTATCAACAGTGACCTTGCTAATGACCTTGGTAACCTCGTTTCCAGAACAGTAGCAATGGCTATCAAGTACTTTGGTGGCACACTTCCTGTTGATAAGGAATTCAACGAGACAGACGAAGAGCTTCTCGCTATGACAGATGCACTTCCTGATTATGTTAAGAATGCATATGATACACTTCATATTTCTGATGCTCTCGAGAACATCTTCAAGGTAATCGCACGTGCTAATAAGTACATCGATGAGAACGCACCTTGGGTTCTTGCTAAGGATGAGACACAGAAGCCAAGACTTGCAGCAGTTCTTTATAACCTCCTTGACGTTGTTAGAAGATGCGCAGTTCTTCTTAGTCCAGTAATGCCACACGTTTGCCCTGAGATTTTCGAGCAGATTGGCGAGGAGAAGAAGGAGTTCGTATGGGAGGATGCTGAGGTTAGACATGGTCTTAAGGCTGATGTAACAGTTCAGAAGGGTAGAGTTCTTTTCCCACGTATCGATGTTGATAAGGAGCTCGAGGAGTTGGCTGCTCTTTCCGCACCTGCTCGTAAGCTTCCTGAGGAGCCTTTGAAGGATCTTACAGATTTTGATAACTTTGCTGCACTTGATCTTCGCGCAGTTAAGGTGAAGAGCTGTGAGAAAGTTCCTAAGTCTGATAAGCTCTTGAAGTTCATCGTTGATGATGGATTTGGCGACAGACAGGTTCTTTCCGGTATTGCTAAATACTACGCACCAGAGGATCTTATCGGTAAGACTCTTGCTATGATCGTTAACCTCAAGCCACGTAAGATGATGGGCTATGAGTCTAACGGTATGATTTTGTCTGTAAAAGATGGCGATAAGTTCCGTGTAGTAGAGTTTGCTGACGATATCGAAGCAGGCGCTGATATTGGTTAATATTGGTTAAGTCATGAGAGAACCTAAATACTATACAGGTAATATTAAAGGTATCTTCGACACCCACGCTCATTTATACGATGAGCGTTACGGTGAAGAGGGTACCTTTTCACGTGATTTGCTCGTGAGAGCGGCTGAATATGGTGTGACACGCATCCTGGTGCCAGCTGACAGCGTAGAATCCTCAAGGGCGGCTATAAACTATGTCAGAGAGAACCAGGGCGTTTCCAGCGTTAAGTTGTACGCTTCCGTCGGCATTCACCCTCATGAGGCATCTTCTTATGATGAGGGGGCACGTGACTTTATTGTGGACGCACTTTCGAGTACCAACCGCGCAGTAACTAACGTCATGGCCCTGGGCGAAATAGGCCTCGACTATCACTACGACCTCTCACCAAGGGACGTGCAGAGGGCAGTGTTCCGCGCCCAGCTTGATATCGCGTACGAAATGGACGTGCCTTTTATTCTCCACGAGCGTGAGGCAACTGGTGATTGCATGGATATTTTGCGTGAATATAAGCGTGAGAAGCGACTACGTGAGTTGCCAGGCGTCTGCCACTGCTGTTCAACCTCTCCTGAGATAGCGGAAGAGATGGTAAAGATGGGATTTTATATCGGATTTGATGGTCCTATTACGTTTAAGTCTAATAAAAATGGTCCAGAGGTATGTAGACGCATTCCACTTGAGCGTATTGTTATAGAGACTGATTGTCCTTATCTGACACCAGAGCCTAATCGTGGTCTAACCAATGAACCATGTTATATTCCATTTGTGGCTGATAAAATCGCTGCTATTAAGGAGATTAGTGTAGAGGAAGTAGTAAGGGCAACATCTGATAACGGATGTATATTATATGGTATTAAAGATTAACTGGAGATGCTTATGAAAAAGAACGAGTTTATTTTGCTTGTTATTACAGTTATTTTGGTGATAGTAATTGGTATAGGATTTATTAGAGATGATAATAAGAGCCTTATTGATAGAACTATTGGTCTGGAAGTAACAGATGATATGAGAATCGATGCTATGGAGAAGAGAGGATTCTTATTGTATCGTTCCAGCTATACTGCCAAGATTGCTTTAAGTGAAGAATATGATCCACAGGTTCTTATTGATGCATTTGGTGCTACTTATGAAGCGACAGGCGAATATCTGTCTTCTGATGAATTCTCTCAGTTTAAGACACAGGTTCTAGATAATGAGAAGATAGTTCCTAATCCAGTGAGCGGAGCATATACGTACGTTCTTGGGGTGAAGGATGATAAGAATAATGAGGTGGTATATATCATCGATTTGGAGACTGGAGACAAGGCGTATCTCTATATCTATTTCTATAGATAAAAGTTAAAAACAACTTTTTTATCTATTTTTGAAAAAAGTTGTTGACAATACAGTACATCAAGGTTATACTCTTTTTGCGCTCGAAAGAGAGCACACAAAATACCAGCAACTCGGAAGCTTAGCTCAGCTGGGAGAGCATCTGCCTTACAAGCAGAGGGTCACAGGTT
>JAKSRI010000036.1 GCA_024403695.1 Saccharofermentans sp.
CACCTCCGAGTCATTTCAACTCGGAAGTGGACCTGTAATGCTTCAATTTATTATATCAATTAGAGATTGATAGCGCTTGCCATAGCCTCGAAGAACTTCTGGAATGCCTCGATGATGGAATCGAGCTCAGCACCCAAGACATATACTGCAACAAGAAGCGCAATAAGGATAAGGATAATTGCGATAGCATGGAGAACCAAAAGTGCCTTCGCAATAAACTTAATGTTCTTATTCACTGGAACAAGGCTCATGATGATAGAAATCAAAATACCAAGTGCAGGGATACCACAAACAAGCATTGTCCAGAATGACTTAGATGTGGAAAGTGGCTTATAGTCACGTGGGCAAGCATCAATCTTAGCCTGAATCTTAGCCTTCTTCTCAGCCTTCTTAGCTTCCTTCTTATCTCTCTTAGCCTTAGCCTTCTCAGCCTTCTTAGCCTCAGCAGCTTCCTTCTTAGCAGCCTTCTCTGCTGCCTTCTTATCTTCCTGTGGAACTGCAACAGGTACTGGTACTACTGGAGCAGCAACCTGCTGAACTGGAGCAGGCTCCTGTGGCTGAATAACAGGTGCAACAACTGGAGCTGGTGCTGGAGCTGGTGCAGGTGCAGGAGCTGGTGCTGGCTCAGAAGCCTCAACTGCCTCTGTTACTGTCTTTACCTCTTCAGCAACTGCCTCGCTTGCTGTCTCAGCCTTCTCTACAGCCTCTGCAGCAACCTCTTCTGCCTTATCAATAATATTCTCATTATCGCTCATATGAAAACCTCCTGTGAAAGTAATAATTCAATTTTTAACAACTAATATTATAACATATTATTCATTAGGAATCGTGAATACAATTAATTCACCTGGCTGCAATGTATAGCGTAAATCTGTACGTTTTACAGCTCTGTCAAACAGCACTTCACCAGTGGATGAATATCTAATTATTGTGGCTTTATCAGATATCAAATCCACACCTTCTGTTATGAACTGCTGCTGAGAGTTAGACGCATTTGCAACAACCAGATATCTGTTCTCTCTATCAGCCGTATATGTAACTGTACAAGCATTCATAAAGTTCTCAGCTGAGTCCTCAGATGCTGCATCCAGAGGATCCAAAACCTCGAAGAAAATACACTCAGTATTCTTCAAGAATGAGAGTTTGGAAATCATATTAAGAAGTACTGGTGTGGAAGCATCTGTAAATATAGCTTCAGACTCTGTATCTACCGGTCTGTCGGAGATAGCGATGTCAAACATACACATCTTCAAATAATCTGTATCACCATTAAGATAAATGCTGGCAAGTCTAGCAGCGTTCAGTCTATATTCATCACTCTTTGTATAAGAGAGAGAGGAAACGAACTCTCCACCGCCTGCACCATGAGATGTGATTCTTGGCACATCATAATTGAACTCTGTGTATACACTATTAAGGACCTGAAGATACTCCATATCCTTATATTCCTCATTTGTAAAATCAATTCCGAGGCTCATAGCATGATAATCAGCAGATGACATTACAATAGAACCATCATAGTGCATTCCATCGATAAAAATAATCTTATCTCTGATATCTACATAATTATCAGACTGTCTGAACAATGACATTACATAAGTAACATATGCACCTCTCTGAACGTCACTACAATAAGCGCCGAGGTCATCATCAATCTCAATATAAATACGATCAAACTGTCTATTCCAAGGGAGCGCAGTACCATTATCAGTTCTAAGCTTTCCGTACTCTGAAGAAACAGAACCACAAAGATAACTCAGAAGGTTATTCACCTCTTTCTGACTAGCATTAGAACCAACTACAATCCAAGGACAGGCATTAGCATCTCTTATAAGTCTCATGCTGTTCTCCAGAGAATCTGGGTACATGCCATAGAAATGATTAGGAGTAAATCCGTTACTACAGAAATTCAAACCCTCCAGTCTGATAACAGACGGATTAGACTGCTTTATTGTCTCTGCGAAAGATACTGGTATATCACTAATCTGATACTTATCCTCACCAAGATAAACATCATCGATATATATCTGACCTTCCCCCTCGAATGAGATATTAAATCTAACTGAATCTTCATCACTTAACATAGACTCAGTAACCGCAAATACATAAGTAAGCTTATCATTTTTCTTAGTATCTACAGCAAACTCAGCGCCTTCAGTCATCTTATCGCCCTGAACCCATACCTTCAGGTTACCTTCTGCCTTTCCCTTTACATTAAGCTCAATTCTATAGAAAGAATTTGCTGCAAAGTTATCAGCTGTAGAACCTCTAAGAAGCTGAGAAACAGCGTGAACACCATCCTCTTTACCAGACATCACAAGGCATCTGTCATTACCATCAGATGTGGTCGAAATGTGTGTGTCCTCACCATAAACTTCCCAGTTACTACTAATACTTGATGAGGAGGAACTGATAACACAGATATCACCTGACATTACAGTATCTGCCGGAAGTGTCTCGACAATCTGCAAACCAGTGAGAACACGGTCCATATAGAGGTTATTACCACTTCTGGTAATAATCTTACCGTTAGCACCAGGAAGAAGATAATCTACAACATTTGATCCTGATGTAAGGTCAATACACACTGAATTCTCAGAAATAAGATATGCGTGCTTATCTTCACCAAGAGCAACAACATCGTCATCAGAAGAGCACACAATCATTGTTGGGATAATATCAGCAATATCCGCTACAGTGCACTCACCCTCATCTGGAATTGTAAGCAACTGTCCTGCACTATTAAGCAGATATACATTCTTTCCACCAGCGGCAACAGAAATAAAATTACGGCTGGAAACCAAAGTGGAAATCTCTGCAAGACGTGAAAAATAATAGCAGTTACTAGAAACATAAACTGTATCACCACTACAAAGAACAACTCTGTTTCCGTCAGATATTAAACGTGCTTCGTCTGAACAGTTCATAGGAAGTTCTGTACATCTGCCGTTACTGATATTCCATAACTTGCCGTTAGTAGTCAGCACTGCCAGAGACGAACCAGAAGCCGCAATCGTCTTGGCAACATCGTCACCCAAAGGCAACTCCAGAAGAGCACTAAAGCTTCTGCCGTCCGCGGACATATAAACCACGCCGTCTTCATTTAGAGCATAAACCGTGGTATTAGATGAGCACAAACTTACAAATCTCTGGTCGTCATCAAAAGGAACACTATACTCGCCTGCAATATCAACAATAAGCTTGCCACTCTCAGTAAGCGCATCAACCACATTATCGGAGGCCGCAGTTGCCACAAGGGGATCATTAAGCCAAAGCGCATCGGAATCATTAATGACATTATTCATTCCAAATCTAGAAAGATTAATGCCGTCAACGGAACCGGTAAAAAGAAGGCTCATAACGCCGTTACTGTCAAGAGAATAAACATCGACATTATCGCCAGATACTATATCAGAAGTCGCAATTCCGGAATCTGTTTCAAAATAAAGATATGAGCTATCCGCACCAAGCACCGTAAAAGAATATGAATTGAGCGAATTTTCAAAGTCGTAGTTCTTCAATCTGTTAGAAGAAGGAATGCTATTAAGGTTAATTCCCGCACCCTCATTAATAACAGCTGTGCTCTGCTCATCAAGCTTGATATGAACATTCTCAGATCTGGAGCCAAATACACCAATAACCGCAAGAAGGCTGAGACCTACTACAAAAATACCTAATGTAGTAAATCCAATAATCTCCATTCTACGTCTGTGAGACTTACCAAATCTGAAACGGTCAAGCTTGTTCATTAGCTACCTCCACTTCTTCCTTGGCATTCGCTTCTGCTTTCTTCTTATTGTGCAAAACAAAAAGGAAAGTCAGAGCAAAAATAGATGGGAGCAGCATAATGAACTCAATATAAGTCATACCTGTATAAATAGCATTCTTGCCCTTCTCACCAACTCCAATAAGTCCAGACTTCATCATCTGTGAGACTCCTGAACCCATAAAATTGAAGATGGCATGAATTGTAAATGAAGCCCAGATGCTATCACAGCAATAATAAACCGCACCGAGAATCACTCCACAGAAAACCGCATAAATTACCTGAACAGGCTGAACATGAAGTACTCCAAAGAACAGACCTGACATAATAATGGATACTGCTGGAGAGAACTGTTTACGCAGCTCACCAAGCACGAGTCCTCTGAACGCCAGTTCCTCGACCAATGGAATCGCCAAAGTTACACCCAGAACATAAAGCACGTGGTCCCACTTAGGAATAACAAACTGCTTAGTCTCGGATGATCTACCAACATGGGTCTGGTATTCGCTTACACTCTGCTTTACTTTTGGCATTAACTCCGAAATATAATGAGCGAGGTCGAAATACAAAGACACCCAAGCAAGCATGCCAAGACCGATAATAACAACAAGAACCCACTGAGGAATATTCATCTTATCTCTGTAGATCAAATTTCCCTCACCAGGCTTCTTGGTAATTCGAATATAAATTAATAAGAGAACTGATACCAAAATGCCGTAGCTGAAGTTAAACAAACCTTCATTACGCACACCATCAAATCCAAGATTATAGAAAATAACCTGAGCAAAATACTGAAAAGAAGTGAACAATACAACGCCAAAAGCAGCACGAATTAACGCGCTGCCCTTACCAATCAACTTGCTTGATTTTGCATTAGCTTCGTTCACAGAACACCTCTTCTTAACTTCTTGTTAGGAACATCAGAGTCATAATACCTTCTCATAAAAACTGAGAACGCTACCTCCAACTCATTATTGTCCCTGATAGAATAGAACAACTGATCTCCCTTACTGGTGAACTCAGTTCTCATGATTACAAGCTCTGGCTTCTCGTGATTACCGTCGTCTGGAACATAATTGTACATAACAACATACTCATGTTCCGCATACATAAATGTGTCTACGATAGAAAGAAAATACTCTTTGTTAGTAGAAACATCGCGAATTACCACAAGCTCATCTTTGTTCTTATTAACAGAAGAAGGCCCCGAAGTCTTCTGCACCGGAGCCCTGTTACGAAAGAAATTGTTCTTCTGATTACTCTTCATCTTCCTCGCCGTCTAAGCTTGTCTCAATAAGATCAAGATAAGCATTATAAACTGCATCCTCTTCACTCTCGTCGAGGGACATCATGATGATCTCGCCATCCTCCTGCTCTACTTCCTCCATGAATACGAGCTCGGAATCGTCCTCGTTCTCCTCAACTGTGAGGAAAACATCATATGTCTTTCCATTAAGTTCAAAGCTATCTACGAGCTCGAGCTTAATCTCTGTACCTGTCTCCTCATCAACGAGTGTCATGATATTATCTTCATCCATAGTAAGTCTCTCCTTTATTTATATTAATAATATTAGTTGAATTATATCACACTAATTAAATCATCGCATTGATTCAAGAAACTCTCTGACAATAATTGCCGCTGCTTCCTGATCGATTACCTTCTTCTGCTTCTTTGCCTTCATATTCTTGTCGTGAAGCATACGAGCGGCGATTACAGTAGTATATCGCTCATCCTTCATCTGAATCTTAAGGCCACACATCTCCTCGAGCTTCTCACCAAAAACAATGGCCTTCTTCTCTGTCTCAGAAACCTCACCATCAAGTCTTGTTGGCTTACCAAGAATAATCTTGGATACATTCTTTTCCTTGATAATAGTATTGATTCGATCGAGCGCCCAAGCATCATCCTCGCCATTCCAGTTAACAGTCTCAAAGCCTGAAGCAGTAATCCAAAGCTCATCAGACAATGCGATTCCAATATGTCTGGTACCAAAATCAATACCCATTACTCTGCCTTTACTCATATGCATCTCCTATCCTAAAAAAACGGGGGCAGTTCACCTACCCCCTGTTACTTAATTACTAACTTAGCCCCAGATCTTACAATCTAGCAAGATACTCTGTAATAATAACCTCGAGAAGCTCATCACGATCAATTCTCTTAATTACTCCACGAGCACCCTTATAACTTGTGATGTAAGTAGGATCTCCTGAAATAAAATATCCTACAAGCTGATTAATTGGGTTATAACCCTTCTCCTTCAAAGCCTCGAGAACATAGGACATTAGCTCTCTTACATTAGCGGACTTATCTGTAGAAAAATTAAACTTTGTTGTATTAGAATCCAAAAGTTCCACCCCCATTACCAAAAACGATATCTTTATGAAGATAATTGTAACACATTACGACTAACTCTCAAACAAACTTTACATAAAATTAATATATATATGTCTTAATCTTTAACATAGTCGAACGCTATCCTTGGACTACCATCAGCAATATGGATTATGCCGCATTTACGAAAGCCAAAACCCGTAACGGCAGCCTGCATAGGCTTGTTATCTGCATGTGTGTCCACCCTTAAGTACGAACTCTTCGTCAGGCAGAAGTCAAAACAACATCTCGCCAGTCCTTTACATGTACCGTCAGAAGCAATTCTGTGGATGGTACCGTAAGAAGCATTACTACTCCACTGGCCATCCTCGATAACCTTATAAGTAGGATCATCACCTACAATGAAAGCAAACACACCTCTGACAACATCATCCTTAACAACAACATAGCTAAGGTGATTCTCGATGTCCTTTTTAACGACATCTACTGGTGGCCAAGAATCCTTCCACTGATTTGGATTACCGTTGTCACGCATAAACTGACGCGCTGTAGCATATATAGAAACTATTGCCTCATAATCCTCATGGCGTGATGGTCGCACGTGCATTTCGCTCATCGTGCCTTACCCAAGACTACCTGCAGGATAGGTCTTTCCAAAGAAATAGAATTACCGTATGGGTTGATGATAACCCCGTCGATGTTGTCACTTTCGAGCGCTACCTTGAAGACTTTCTCCAGGGACGCAGAAAACATGGACTGCACCTGAGCCTTGCCCTTAAGCTGCTCATCAAATGAAGTAAACACTGTAAACCACTGCTTACCATTAGATGTTCTGACCGGACTTAGTGTCAGGCCCTCACCAGACTGAACCACGGAGACGATAAGCTCCTTGTCCAGGTTCTGACGGAACACGGATAAAGTATCCGCCAACTGTTCCTCAGTCCTGTTCTGAGTAAAAGCTCTGATAGCGTCTTCAATAATCTGATTCTTGTTGTCCATATTACAAAACTGGCTTTCTTGTTCCGCATGCTGTACAGAACATTGCTGAGTTCTTCTGACCACATGATGTGCAGAACCAAGGCTTAGGTTCAACTGGTGCGGAAGCTGGTGCAGCCACAACTGGAGCTGCAGAAGGAGCCTTTGCTGCCACTGGTGTAGCTGCCGCTACTGGAGCCTGAGCTGCTACTGGTGCAGCTGCTGCCACAGGAACTGCAGCAGCGACTGGAACGCTTGGAGCTACTGTAGAAGCTGGTGCGCTAGCTGCAACTGGAGTAGCTACAGGTGCACTTGCTACAGGTGCTGGTGCAACAGGGGTTGGTGCAGGTGCAACAGGTGTGCCTGCAACCGGTGCTACAACAGGATTAACTGGAACGCCAGCTGGATCATATGTATATCCAAGATTAGCCAAACTTTCCTGCTTAACAGAAGCCTCAATGTGGAACTCTCTCTTAGACTCTTTGTTAACAACGATAAATGCAATGATGAATGAAATTACAGTGAAAATGAGCCATGCAATCATTACGAAGATAGCCTCATCTCTGCCAACACCCTCTGTAAAGAACAAGAGGAAGTCATACATACCATGAACAAGAATTGGAACAAGGCATGTGAGGAACAAATAGCCTCTCATCTTACCCTTATTACCCTTAAGCTGAGCAGCCTTAGCCTTGATGTAGAAATATCCCATAAATACGCCGAATGTAGCGTGACCAGGAATAGATGTCAAAGCTCTAGCAATGGCAGTTGTTGTACCACCCTGCAATACATAAAGTACATTCTCCAACGCAGCGAATCCCAAGGAAACAAATACAGAGAAAACAATACCGTTATAAGAATAGTCGAACTTAGGGTTCTTCCAGCTTACTTTTCTAAGCATAAAGTACTTGGAAAGTTCCTCAGCAGGACCAATAATAAGGAAACACAATACTAACTGCTGAAGGTTATAGTCCAGATACAATTTATCAAGAATACCCTGACCGATAGTCTCCAAGATAAGAGCTGGAATAATGGAAAGTACTCCAAAGAAGAATAACTTCAACAAATATCCGAAGGAATCCTTATGCTTATCCTTGGCAATAATAAAAATCATAAGTGCGATTGGTGGAATCAACGCGAACGCTAATAACCATAATGGCTGTTCAAACATAACTACTTACTCCCTTATATGAAACTCATAGTGGTAATTTTAGCATAAATATGCACCAATGTACCGCTTAATAGGAGAATAACTGCTTCTATCTCCTATAAAATAGTGGATATTAACATATAGGTAAAAGATTAAACTTAATTTGTATAAATTTTCGTTTTGATATATATTCAAAATGTAGCTTTAAGGGGGGTTAAATGAGCGGCAATTCTTCTTCAAATGGCGGATTAATTGGCAATCTCGATATGATTGTCACCATTATCATTCTCGCGGCTTTATGCGTTCTTTTTAAGCATGTCTGGCATGGCATCGTATGGGCATTTAATGCTTATATCGAGTATCTAAGGATTAATTAAGGTGATGCCCATGGAAAACAGCAACCAGATTAATGCGCCTATTGTAGGCGAGCGCGTGCAGGAATTCAGCGGCAAGATCTCGAAATGCCCTAACTGCGGCGAGGTGCTTAAGGCCCTTGTTGGTAAGTGCCCTGCCTGTGGTCTCGAATTGCAGGAAGTTGGAACTACTTCTGCGGTAAAGGAATTTTCCGAGAAGCTCAATAAGACTGTATCTATTAAGCAAAGAATCGACCTCATCCGTAATTATCCAATTCCTAATGCCAAAGCCGACATCTTCGAATTCATGGTGCTGGCAACTTCTAACTTTGATACAAAGAAGCATGTGGATGCTTACGGCGCCGAGAGAGAAATCTCTGAGGCATGGCTTAGCAAGATTGAACAGTCATATGTTAAGGCAGAGATATTATTTAAAGGTGACAGCGATTTTTCTATGTTCCAGGAGTTGTACGATTCCGATATAAAGGAACTTAAGGCATACGAAGCCAAGGTTGCTAATCGCAAACACTATTTCTTCGGAACAGTATTGATTCTCATGGCGGGTTTCATCTTCGTCCTAATTAATATCAAGGGTTCCGGATTAGCTTCTAACCCACGCCTTTTCATCACTTCCCTGCTATTTTTTGCAAATGGAATAATATCTTATGTTTATGCTCAAAACAAAAGCTTAAAACTTATAACACTTATAGTGTATTGTGCTAATGCGGTAGTTAACATTGCATTCTGTTTTGTGGCTCCTGGTCACATGTTCCACGTGTTAATTATCGTCGCATGTGCCTTAGGTGCTTTCGTAAATAAGAAAAACAACTAGGAGGAACGAAAATGGGATTGTTTGACAAGATTAAAGAAGACGGCTTGATGAATGTCATCAGATGTGACGAACCATCTTACCTTATCTGGAAGTGGCGTCCTGAGGATGAAGTTGGAAAGCGTGAGAACGGAATCAGAATGGGTTCTTCTCTTCGTGTAAAAGACGGCGAAGTTGCTGTATTTGTTTACAAGAAGGGCAACGACTCCTTTGAAGACTTCATCGAGGGCCCATACGATGGAATTATCGAGACAAAGAACTTCCCTGTTCTTGCTAATATTATTGGCGTAGCTTATCAGGGTGATACACCTTTCCAGGCTGAAGTTTACTTCATTAACACAGCTGGTATCGTACAGGTTCCATTCGGTGTTCCTTACTTCGATCTCTTTGATCCACGTTACCAGGACTTCAGTGTACCTACAGCGGTTCGTGGTACAGCTACATTTAAGATTACAGATTACAGAGCTTTTGTTAAGCTTCACAGACTTATAGAGTTCAATCTGGATGATTTCCAGACACAGATTCGTGACAAGGTGATCCAGATTGTTAAGGGCATCGTGGCTAACATCCCTGCTACAACAAATATGCCTGCTGTTCAGATCGAACGTAACATTCCTATGGTTAACTCCCTTGCTCAGACTGAACTCAAGTCTTCCCTCGAGCCTATCTTCGGTGTAGAGATTGTTACAACAGATATCTCCGCTATCGAACTTGATAAGACAAGCACTGGATACCAGGAACTTAAGAAAGTAACTCAGGATGTTACTACAGCAACTGTTCAGGCTAAGACTGCAGCTGAGGTAAGAAACATCGCCGCTATGCAGGAAATCAACGCTGAGAACTACAGAGAGAGCCTCCGCATCCAGCGTGAGGAAGGTCAGTATGCACAGCACCTTCAGACTCAGTCCGCTAACATGGCTGCTTTCCAGGTTGCAGCACAGACAGAAGTTGGCGTAGCAGGTGCTGAGGCACTCGGTAAGATGGGTGCTGCTGGTGGTACTTCCGTTAACGGTGCTGGTGGAATGAATCTCCCTGGCATGATGACTGGCATGGCAATTGGCGGTGCTATTGGTCAGAACCTCGCAGGAACTATGAATGGTATGATGAATCCAATGCAGAACATGGCAACAAATGCTCAGTCAATGGTTCCACCACCAGTTCCAACAAACGCATATCATGTTGCAGTTAATGGTCAGGCTACAGGCCCATTTGATATTGCTACTTTGACTACAATGGCTGCTAATGGTTCTCTTACTAAGGACAGCCTCGTATGGAAGCAGGGCATGACAGAATGGACAGCCGCAGGAAATGTTGCTGATATCGCTTCTGTATTCGGCGTAGCTGGTATGCCACCTATTCCACAGAGCTGATAGATTTTAATTATTAATTTAAATTGTGCGCCCCGAATCTTCCTGGATTCGGGGTATTTTTTTGCTTCTTCGGTCATTTCACCGAATAAACCTTCAAATTTTTCGGTCTTTTAACCGAAGAGAATTTTAATATATCGGTATTTTAACCGAACGAGCTTTTAACTTCTTCGGTGTTTAAAGATCTATGTACACCATGTTCAGTAAAACACTCCACTTACACTGAAAATTTTTTGTAGTTCATATTATTTACACTGAAGGTGCGCGGAGGACCGGAGCAAAATTATTAACCAAATGCGATTATTCCTGCTTTCTCACAAATACCAACGAACTCAGGTGACTTAACAAATCCATTGAAGACCTTCTCACGACTAGCGCCTTGATTAAGTGCATCAACCCAAGCAGCGTATCCACCTGCATCAGGCTCACGATCCATAAATGTAAGATAGCAGCGGCGGACAAATTCTCCGTTATCAAGGTTCTTTTTAACGAACTCATCGGAGAAGAAGAATCCATAAGCTACCTTTGCTCCACTTCCCTCTCGATTTGCCAAAGCGTCAGCCCAAGCCTTCAATCCAGAAGGGTCAGCGGAACGACCAAGACATGTTGTATACAAACGTTCTGCAAATGCGAGAATCTCTACAGATGGCTCAAGTCTAATTGACGGACTAGCAGAGCCACCTGATTTAATACCGTACTTGAAACAGATGTTAGCCCACTCCTGTGAGTTAACAAAACCGTTGAAGACCTGCTCACGGCTAGCGCCACCATTAAGGGCGTCCACCCATGCTTTCAAGCCGGCAGCATCTGGCTCACGGTCCATAAAAGTCTTGTATAAACGTGTCACAAACTCTTTGTTATCAAGATTCTTACCCTCAAACTCTGGGGAGAAAAAGAATCCACGTGCCGCCTGTGCACCATCTGCACCACCCTTTATAGCATCTTCCCAAGATTTAACACCATTAGCGTCAGAACTACGTCCGAGAGCACATGTATAAAGGCGCTCACAGAACCCCCTCACTCCATTATCACTAACTGGGCCAGTAGGTGTTGGCGTAACCGTTGGCTTTGGTGTTGGAGTTACCGTTGGTTTCGTTGTTGGCTTTGGTGTTGGCGTAACTGTCGGCTTAGTAGTTGGTGTTGGTGTTACCGTTGGAGTTGGCGATGTCGTTGGTGTTGGCGTAACAGTTGGGTCAACCTTATCCCCACCTGCCCACTCAGAAAGAGGCTTTACTTCAGGTGTCCAAGATGGTTTTGTCTGACCACTTTTCAAAGGGATACACGCAACAGTAATAGTTGCGTCCTTGGTATTTGTAAGGTGGATTGCGAGTTTTCTGTAGCCCTCTGTACTAACGATACCTGGAACATAAAGCGAAGTATCTAGTCGAGTTGCTGGCATCTCAGTGAATGTACCATTCGCACTCATAATTCCAACCCACATCTTATTAGAGCCCACAGTGACAATAGCGCTTTTGCCATCACCAGCAATAGAGATTGTTCCCTGTGTATGCGCGAACCAATAAATTTCGCCTGGTTTGTTAAGAGAAATCTCATCCTGGATAACAACGCACTCCTTGTCCTTAATCATTTTAAGACCTCGAACGACTTTGTTGGCGCCATTATCAGAATATGCCTCGGTTAGGTCAGTAATAGCATAGGCCTCGTTACCACTTTTAAATTCAGTTATTGGGCATATTGTAAGATCTCTCTGGTCAGTTCCTTTTGTAGGATTGATTGCAAGAGTATTATGTCCTTCAGGCTTTATTCGATATGAATACATACGGTTATCAAGTTCATAATCAGGCTCATTACCCAAATCAGTAAAGAATCGAGAACCATTTGATTCAATATAAAACGAACCCAGATCAAAGTGTGTATGATGTTCATAATCATTTATTCCAGCATGCATAGCCGCAACAGTACCACTTATATCCCATGAAGTTCTGAAGCTCGTGTTGTAATATCCAACTCCACCCCAGTCAGGGCTCTGGTATAGATCGCCAGAACTGTCCTGTTTAACTTCTTGCATCCACAGAACATCTTGATATCTGAACCCCATTTTATCTTTTTTTCTATTTACAATTCGGCGCTGAATCAACGACGGAGAATTGTAATACTGTCCAAGCCACATAAAAACGAACCAGCCTGTATTACGACAAGTACCATCATCACCAAAACTAAATGATTCAGGGATATTAGAGCTCATATAACGCACAAAATCTACTGATTTTCTGAGTCCCTCATAGTTAGCAAGACCATAGTCTGTACCTGTTGTAGTCATCAAAGCAGATGACTGAAATCCCAGATAATATGTAGCATAGTCCCAGTAACCAAGGCCCTCAACATATGATCCATCTGTTATGTTATAAGCCAAGCGAGTACTTCTATATGCTCTCTTAAAACCATAATCGAGAACCTGAGCTGAAATCTCTCTAGCATTAGCCTCATCTCCAATTGCAAGAGCTGCTAAGTTAGGTCCACCAGTGCACACAAACTGCCAGTTCTCTCCAACATCGTATCTTGCCCAGTAATAAGAACGAGAACCTGATTTAAGATTATCCTCATAATCGTTCATAACCTCTTTCAGACCCTTATCAATCATAGCTCTTCTGATGAAGTCTCTCTGGTCCTGGTTAAGCCAGCCATAAAGCCAGTCATATCCAAATGCCAATCCTGTACACATTTCAGCTGTACCAAGAAAGTGATATGGCAGCCAATCCTTGAAATTACATACATTCTTCATTTCAACATAGGCACCCAAGGCATACCTTTCTTCTCCAAAAATATTGTATGCCAATGCTAAAGTGGCAATTCGACGCTGTGCTGTTTTTGCAACTTCATTGAAGTCCTCATAATTTGAAGTATATGATAAAGGCTTTGTTTTTTCCGAATTAAGGAATGTGTCTGCTTCCGTACGAAGATCAGCCAATAGCTTTGATGTCTCTGAACCATCATTTATATGCTTTCTCAGTTCGGCAAACTTCTCTTCTGTCATGATAATTCTCGGATGAGTATTGGTTCCCCACTTCTCTATCATAGTGGCGATTACATTGTCTCCGCTAACAAAAGTTCCATACTGTCCAGCTTGTGAAGTACTATCCGGAGTTGCTGCGTTTACACGAACAGAAACCGGAAATACACTAATTATAAAAGCAAATACAAGCCAAACACTGAGCAGACGTATTCTCATACTTACACCTCCATACAATCCCTTAACCTTCCAAATAATATGACAAGATTTTGTCACACCGCCACATTGAGTTTACCATTTTGTCACATTTTTCTTCTAACAAAAATAGGACTTTTTTTGTCATATTTAGTTACTTTCATCCAGCTTATTATTCATGCAAATATCATTAAGATTCGCCCCAAAAACATAATACGTATATCCTATAATGTATGCACAAACTTGCGATAAGGGGTAAATTTATGCAAAAGAAAAAAATCTTAGCTCTAACTCTAATTGGAGCTATGGGTCTTAACTGCGTGGCATGCGCGAAAGACACCACCACTACCAAGAAGAAAAACAAAAAATCACATAAAGTGACAGAAACTACGGTAGCCGAGACTGAGCCAGAAAAAAACGAGCCAGAACTCACACCTGAAGTGACACCAGAAGTTACACCTGAAATCACTCTTGATTATGACCCAGGAATAATCGAATTTCTTGACGAGGACTTAAGATACCACTACGACCTAGACATCGACCTCGATCCTGATACAAACAGAGTCTACGGGTCTGTTATTGTTGATTTTTATAACAACTCCGATGACGCATGGGACACTATCGTCCTTAGAGATTACCCAACCTATTTCGAGGGCCCGACCGTAATCGAAAACATCACGGACCACCGTACGGGTGACGCACTCTCCATGACACGTGAGGGCGAAGATCAGACTGTCGTTCACATCCCCCTCACTAACCCTCTTAAAGGCGGCGAGCAGATGACTCTCTCTTATGATTTCGAGGTCACACTCCCTGTTGTTAACGACAGATACGGTCTGGACGAGGACAACGGCATCTATAATGTAACCAACTTCTATCCTATTCTTGGTTACTACCACGACGGCGAGTGGTCAGAGGAGCCTTACTTCCCTGACGGAGAGTGTTTCGTGTCCGAAATCTCAGACTACGACGTAACTTTAACATTACCTTCTGACATGGTGGTGGCATCAACTGGTGTTATCACTGACGAACAGGTTAACGGTGACATAAAGGTGGTAACAATGGAGGCACCTTGCGTTCGTGACTTTGTATTCTGTGCCAGCAGCAACTTCAACGTTATAGAGCAGGATTGCAATGGCGTAAATGTCAGATTTATTTACACAAAAAACTTCGAGGACTCAATCTCTCAATTATCCACATGTACATTTGATTCCATTGATTACACATTCGATTTTGCCGAGGATAATCTTGGTATGTATCCATACGAGGAATTGGATGTTGTTCTTTCCAATATGTCTGGTGGTAATGCCGGTGGAATGGAATACCCTAATCTTGTAATCATTAATCTGTATATTAATCGCGGCATTATAGAAGAGGAAACTTATGAAAATATCCTTATCCATGAGGTAATTCACCAGTGGTTTATGGGTATTGTTGGTAGCAATTCCGGTACTGAAGCTTGGCTCGATGAAGGCGTCACACAATATGTATCTGACAGTATCTTCGGTGAATTCACTGGCGAACACTTTGATTACTTAACAGACTCATGGGATCTAATATCATATAACTATTTGGCAGAAGACGGTTATTTCCCAATCTCACGTAAAAATGTTGAATTCCTAACAACCACCGAGTACGTTGTAGCCGTTTACCAGATGACTGCTGTAACACTTGGTAAAATTCACGACTATATGGGAGATGACTTATTCTATGAATTCTTGAACGATTATGTTCACACATATGCCTTTAAGAATGCCACAGGAGATGATTTCTTCGATCTGTTATTACAATACGATTCGCTGGATGATGAAGAACTCAGACAGATTCTTGAAATGTGCTGGGAGCTGGAGTTTTAAAAATCAACCGCAAAAATTACAAATAAAAATAGCTGAGTGACCTCAGCTATTTTTTATTGGCGGAGATGAAAGGATTCGAACCTAATATGAAATAAAAAATCCATAAGATTAGACATTGCTGGTTAATTAGATTTTAAATACATCGTTTTACGTCCTGAACCAGTTCTGATAATAGCGCCTTCTTCAACAAGTTTTTTCA
>JAKSRI010000037.1 GCA_024403695.1 Saccharofermentans sp.
GAAGAACGAAAGAAACAGCATGACTGTACTAAGGAAGAGAAAAATTGGTAAAGAAGCAAGTGATATGAATTTCAGTTTAATCCGTCAGTTTGATTGCACTAAAAATTGAAATTATCGCGCTATCCAACTTCAATAATGACATATTTACATTAGTTAAATTGGAATATCTCATAACAGAATGTAAAAAATGAACTTATATGGGTCTTAGGGATACTCCCTAACAAGCATTCAGCACAAGCTGAATCTGTTTGATGTATATCTAGTTGATATACAAAAACGTTGCTTGCTAAACGAGTCTACTAAACGAGTCTACATGAAAATTCAATAACTTTGTTTAAGGGTGGTATCATTTGATACCACCCATAAATTTGCTTATTGACTACAAGAACATTTGTTCTATAATGTATATATCAACATAAACAAGGAGGTCGATAAAGTATAAAAACAGTAGAAGAAAAACTTAATGAGAAGAAGTCAAAGCAGATCCTGATTAGGCTAACTCCATATGAGTATGAGCTATTTGAGCACAAGGTAAAAAGAGCCAGAATAACCAAGTCTAGTTTTATTCGTAAACTTCTAAGGAATGAGGAAATTAGAGAAGCTCCACCCTATGAGTTTCACGAATTCAACATAGAATTGAAAAGAATTGGTACTAACTTGAATCAGATAGCAAGACAGCTTAATGCTAATGATCCTGAAGAAAGACCTGCAATTACAGAGATACGTAAAGTAGCCTCTGACATGTATGACATTCTTGGCAAGATTCAAGATGAATACTTGGGACCAATAGAATAACAATTGGACTATAGCGTAATAGCTATAACAACAATCACATATATTACTCTAATCGCACAAGCGGAGAGAATCAGATAGTATCTGAGGAGACTACCAAGCGTCGTACGAGTCGTTTTTACACCTACTTACAAGGTGTGATTCGATCGTATGGCGCTTTTTGTTTTTGGGATATTTGTGATTGAAGTAGAACTTCGAAGGAGAAAATTTTAAGGATTCGGTTTACTTTTACCCCTTCCCAGTTCTTTACAAGTGAAGGAGGAAAATTTTTTCACTATAAGAATGGATTATGAGAGAACTGGAAATACCATCTTAAAATTATTTTTTGAATAGTGGTTAATTTTCGGCCTCTCACTGTCCTTATAAATGAAGGGTATTTCTTCGCTAGTAGAATAGGGGATTTAAATATTTCTAGAAGTACTTAATATTCACCCCCCCATATTTCTACTTTAGTGAAGGGACAACTTCACTTGTTAGTTCTGATAGAGAAGTACAACAAAAAGTAATTGTAAATTTTTAGTTAAGTGGTTGTATTTTACCATCTCTCAGTCCGTATATAGTGAAGGGGTCAATTCTCCTTCAAGTAAAACTAAAAATGGTATGTGAACCTCATACCTAGAAAGAGAGAATTTTATGACAAAGGTTGAATTGAAACTAAACAAATTAGAAGAGGTTGAATTGGAGGACGTTAACTGGCTCTGGTATCCATATATACCTTTTGGCAAGATAACTGTTATTCAGGGTGATCCAGCCCAGGGAAAGACTCACCTTCTTCTTAAGATTGCTGCCCAGTGTACTACTGGAGATGCTTTCCCAGATACCAAGTCCTTTGAACCGTTCAATGTTATTTATCAGACTGCAGAAGATGGACTTGGAGATACTATCAAGCCAAGACTGATTATGTCCGGTGCTGATCAGTCAAGAATCGTAAACATTGATGAAGACGAACTTCCTCTTAATGTTCTTGATGAAAGAGTTGAAGAAGCCATTATTAGAACTGGAGCTAAGTTAATTATTTTCGATCCCATCCAGGCATATATGGGAAAGATTGATATTAACAGTGCTATTGAGGTTCGTGAGATTCTTGGAAAGCTCGCAAGAATGGCTGAGAAGCATGATTGTGCAGTTATTCTTATTGGTCATCTTAACAAGCGAGAAACTGTAAATAGTTCAACACGTGGTATGGGTTCTATGGATATTAGAGCTTGTGCCAGAAGTGTTCTTCTAGTTGGCAGACTTAAAGATGACCCTAATGTAAGAATAATCGTTCACGACAAGTCTTCTCTTGCTCCTGAAGGAGCTTCGGTAGCGTTTGAATTAGATAAAAGTAAAGGCTTTACGTGGGTTGATGGATATGAAGATGTTGCAGCTATAGATATACTTTCAGTTCCAACAAAAACTAAGAAAGATAACTCACAATGCGCGCCTTAGAAAGATTAAAAGTTCTGTTTGCAGACCGTACTACAAAAATTCCAGCTACAGAATTATATGAGATTCTAGCCAAAGATGGGATTGATGAAACAGCAGCCAAAAGAGCAAAAAATCTTATTCCTGGACTTGAATCTAAAAAAATTGGAAGTGAGTGGATATGGATGTTTCCAGCTGAAGAAAGGAAGGAAGAATGCAACTCTGATACAGATGATTTACCAATTGAAATTTGATACCCACAGAAAGTTGCACGCTTGCTTTCTTCCTTATCGAAGAAAAGAAATACAAAACAAGGAGAAACTAAATGGATAATAAGCCAATATATATTGATAACAGCCCTTTTCCACCTAAGGAAAAGAAAGATACCAACCACTTGATTTACCAGACACTTATGGGAATTACAGCGATTTTATCCAATGTAAATCATAAGGTTGATGGATTGGAATCTCAGATTGAAGGTGGCGCGCCAAAGAATTATGGAATGCCACTTAACCAGAAGTATTCACTCAGTGTTGAAGAAGCAGCTGATTATTTTGGTATCGGAGTAAGACGCTTAAGAGCTTTGGCATATGAACATAGAGGAGAAGATTTCATTATGGAAATAGGAACACATATAAGATTCAAAAGAGTATTATTTGAGGACTTTTTGAATAAAACCTCGACTCTTTAATTCTTTTAACCATAGATGACATATGCCGTTTGGGAGGTCACCTATGATATATTGTTATCGAGGTGATCTTCCTTTTACATTCATTATTAGGAGGTCATTAACATGAGTGAAAAGAGGAAAGATAATCGAGGAAGAATTTTACACAATGGTGAGTCACAGATGCCAGATGGACGCTATAGATTCCGATACACGGATAGTTTTGGTGAGACTAAGACAGTATATAGTTGGCGATTGACACATAGTGATCCAACTCCCTATGGAAAGAAAACGACTCCAGCAATTAGAGATATGAAAAAACAGATTGAAGCAGATGTTTTTGATCATATTGTTTCAAATGGTGGCAACCTAACTGTTATGGATCTCGTTGAGAAGTATATTGCAACCAAGACTGGTGTAAGAAAATCTACAACGGCTGGTTACAAGACAGTTATTAACTACCTGAAGACTGACGAATTCTCACGAAGAAGAATTGATACAGTCAGAATCTCAGATGCTAAGTTGTGGCTCATAAAGCTTCAGAAGAATGGTAAGAGCTATAGTTCGATTCATACCATCAGAGGAGTTTTAAGACCAGCATTTCAGATGGCAATGGATGACGATTATATTCGTAAGAATCCATTTCAGTTTCAGTTGGTCGATGTTCTAGTTAATGATTCTGTTAGAAGAGAAGCCATAACCAAAGAGCAGGAGCGTAACTTCTTAAAGTTTGTTAAGGAAGATATTCACTTCAAACGCTATTACGATGTTATGGTAATTCTTTTTAAGACTGGAATGCGTATTGGTGAGTTCTGTGGATTAACAGTATCTGACATTGATTTTGACACACGTAGCATAAGCATAAGCAAACAGCTTCAGCGAAGACCAGGTGGGTTGTATATAGAATCTACCAAAACGGAAGCCGGAACAAGAGTAATTCCAATGTCATCAGAGGTTGAACAGTGCTTTAAAAATTTGATTGCTAATCGTCATTCACCAAAGATTGAGCCAATGGTAGATGGTGTTACAGGATTTCTAACATTCAACCATAGCGGCTTGCCATCTTATGAGAGTAATTGGGCAAAGTATTTTAGTAGAGCTGTTCAGAAGTACAACGAGATATATGTTGCTAAGATGCCAAAGATTACACCACATGTTTGCAGACACACATATTGTTCTAATATGGCTAAGTCAGGTATGAATCCTAAAACATTGCAGTATCTTATGGGACACAGTGATATTAGCGTAACAATGAATACTTATGCACATGTTAATTATGATGATGCAGTAGCTGAAGTTTCAAGGCTCGGAATTGTGTAAAAAACCCAAGGTTATAAATTTTCAATTTAACCCGATTTTTAACCAAACCGAATGATTAAATATGAAAATTTATGACGGCTTATGCGAGATTCGTTAAATTAGCGAATACCTCGCAAAGCCAACAAAATCAAGGGTTTGCAAGATTATGCAAGGTTATATGCAAGAAATGCAAAATGTAGTAAAAGTGCTATTTATATGCCATGGTAACATCTGCCGTTCGCCAATGGCGGAGTTTGTATTTAAGGATATGGTAGAGAAGCGCGGTCTTAAAGATCAGTTTGAGATTAAGTCTGCCGCTACATCCACAGAGGAAATTTGGGGTCCAGTTGGCAACCCTATTTATCCGCCTGCCCAGCGCGAACTGAAGGCCCGTGGTATTGGTGGAACTGCATACACTAACTGGAAGAATAAGCGCGCTGTTCAGGTGACTCGTCAGGACTATTCTTACTATGACTATCTCCTCTGCGCTGATAACAATAACATTCGTAATACTATGAGAATTACTGGTGGCGATCCAGACGGTAAGATAAAGCTTCTTCTGGATTATGCCGGCAGAGAAGGCCAGTCCATCGCAGATCCATGGTACACAGGTGATTTCACAACTACATATGACGATATCGTTGAAGGTCTGGAAGGATTTTTGAATTTCCTTGGCAAATAATGCAACCAGCTAACCATTTTCTCCGTCTATATAGATAGGAGGTAGATATACATGAAAAAGACCGTCATAACAATTCTCGTTGCCCTGCTAGCACTCGCATTTATCCCATCCTGCGTGAGTAAGGAAGTTGCTAGAAATAAAGAAAAGAAGTCTTCAACTAAGACCACAGCCGAGACCACCCCTTACAGAGGCACAGCACAGACATATCAGTTCCCAGAATGTGACATGGAGCCACCACTTATGGGATCAGGTTCCTATGAGATTAAGGACAGCTGGGATACAGGTTTTTATGTTATGCAGTTAGAAGAGACAGGAATGTTCTTTGCATATACCAGTAACCCTGATATCACCCTCGAGATCTATGTTCTGGATGAAGAATTCCAGGACGGACTTCGTTATATTCCACAGGCTTATGAGCCAGCTGCTATAGACGATGCGATAATTTCTGTTGACGAAGGCCAGTGGATTTATATCTACTGTAGCGATAATTCATATACAACATCTGAACCTAGTGAAGGTGAGATTAGCTGGAGTCTCTATCGTGGTTATGTCTAATAGCACAACTTAGACGCTCCTGATACCGTTAAATCTAGAACTTTTCATGCCTCTTGTCCGCTTTATATCAGGGCGGACAGGGGGTATAATTTTTTTGTTTAAACCTAAGGAGAAGAAGCTAGTGAATAAGAATATTAACGCCCATTGTCATGTCTATCCTCATAAGATTGCCGCACGCGCTATCGAGGGAATTAAGACTTTCTATCAGATTGATAACATGACACTTAATGGTGAGACTTCAGATCTCATCCGTGAGGGTGACGCGCTTAACACAACTCATTATCTTATTCATTCCGTGGCCACGGTTCCTGCACAGGTTAATTCTATTAACGAATTCATTGCAGAAGAAGTGCGCACACATGATGGCGTTTTCACTGGTTTCGGCACATTGCATCCTGATAGTGAAGATATCGCGGCAGATTACGCACACCTTCTCGAGCTTGGTCTCAAGGGGGTTAAGCTTCATCCGGATTTCCAGAATTTCGGCCTCGACACAGACCGCGCAGATAAGTTGGCGCAGGTTATTGCCAAGAATCCGGTGCCTGTTATGGTGCATTGCGGTGACCCTCGTAATAACCTTTCTAACCCACCACAGATGAAGGCCTTCGTAGAGAAGTATCCTGAGCTCACTATTATTGGTGCGCACCTTGGTGGCTGGAGCAAGTGGGAGGAGGCCGCAGCGCTGCTCCCTGGACATGATAATCTCTATGTTGACTGCAGTTCTTCCCTTCGTGACCTGACTCCTGAGCGCGCAGTGGAGATTTTCCGCGCATATGGCATGGACAAGGTTATCTGGGGCACAGATTATCCTATGTGGGATGCTTCCATTGAGATGGAGTATTTTGATAAACTAGACCTTAGCGACGAGGAACGTAATCTCATTCTCTATGAGAACGCCGCTCGCTTATTACATATTGACGGGTATTAATTATGACTACTAACTACAAGTCTGATTCTGTAGAAGCTACTGAAGCAATTGGCCAGGAACTCGCAGCAACGCTGGTTCCAGGTAGCGTTGTGGCCCTCGATGGCGACTTGGGCGCTGGCAAGACACAGTTCACTCGCGGTATCTGCCGCGGTCTGGGCCTGGATTCAGAGGATGTTTGTAGTCCTACTTTTACTATTGTTAACGAATATACATATCCAGAAGACAAGATGCCGTTGTTCCACTTCGATACATATCGTCTAAGTGGTGTTGATGACTTCCTGGCTTCTGGTCTCGACGAGTATTTCTACCGCGGTGGTGTGTGTGTTATCGAGTGGAGTTCCATTATCGAGGAGCTTCTGCCAGCTGACACTATTAAGGTCACTATTACCGGCGTGGGCAGTACCCGTGATATTTCCATAACCAGACCGGAGGTGTAACCATGCTTATTCTTGCCTGTGATACTTCTAATTCCACTTGTTGCGCTGGCCTTTATGAGGGCGGCAAAGAACTCGAATATGAGATTAGCCTGGAGACCAGAACTCACTCTGAGACATTCATGCCTTTGGTGGAGCGCGTGATCAATAAAGCGGGTAAGAAATATAGCGATATCGATGCATTCGCAGTTACAACTGGCCCTGGTTCATTCACAGGAATTCGTATCGGCATCTCCGTGGTTAAGGGCATGTCCCTGGCTCTCGAGAAGCCATGCATCGCAGTGTCTGCAACTCATGCTCTGGCAGGTTCCGTGGAGACTGAGTCCGACCTTCCTGAGGATACTATTATGGTGCCATGCTTTGACGCTCGTAATAAGCGCGTTTTCGCTTCTGTAATCGCTCACCATAACATGGAGGAGCTGGTGGAAGAGGGCGCATATTCTGCGGCTGACTTGGGCTACCTCATCACTGAGATTCCTGACATTAAGAACAAGAAAATCTACGTTATCGGTAACGGTGCTGAGGTTATGCGTGAGGTGCTTATGGCACTCGATCTGAAGGCAGATTATGCCCCAGGTGCGGTGATTCTTCCACGTGGTGTGGCATCTGCCGCGTTGCAGTCTAAGAAGCTAATCAGTGGTGCTGAACTCACTGCCAGCTACTGCGCTGTATCTTCTGCGGAGCGTCTACGAAAGTGATAACTACCAGAACCGCCACTCTCGCTGATGTGCCTGCTATCCTTCAGATGGAGGCCGTTTCTATTAAGCATCCATGGAGCGAAGATGACATTAAAGCGCTTATGGATGAGCCTTCTGGTGTGGCTGGTAAAATCGCCGTTGTGGTGGAAATTGACGGCACCGTGGCGTCATATATCGGCGCATCCTATATCCTTGATGAATGTGAGATTGGCAATGTGTGCACTCATCCTGATTATCGTCGTCAGGGTGCAGCTGAGGCTGTGCTTCGAGAGCTGATTAGCAGGTGTGCGGCGCTTAATATCCAGAGCGTTTTCCTGGAGGTATCATCCACTAATGATGCTGCCATCGCGCTCTATAAGAAGTTAGGTTTCACACAGTACAATATGCGCGCCGATTATTATGGCAAGGGCGACGATGCGCTTCTTTTTGTATATAAAATATAAGTGTGGTAACATTAGCTTTGGTAAATGAAAGACTATTCGGAGGATTAACTCATGGGTAAATATTTTGGTACAGATGGTTTCCGTGGCGAAGCTAATATGAATCTTACAGCTGACCATGCATATAAGATTGGTCGTTTTATCGGTTGGTATTTTGCTGACCTTCATAAGAAGTCTGATAAGGAGCGAGCTCGTATTGTAATCGGTAAGGATACACGTCGCTCTTCCTATATGTTCGAGTACAGCCTTATTGCTGGTCTCGTAGCATCTGGTGCAGACGCTTATATGCTTCACGTTACAACAACACCTTCTGTTGCATATGTAACAAGACAGGATTCTTTCGACTGCGGTATCATGATCTCCGCTTCACATAATCCATATCATGATAATGGAATCAAGCTCATCAACAAGAACGGTGAGAAGATGGAGGAGTCCTTCATCAACGAGATCGAGGCTTACCTTGATGGTGAGTACGAAGTTCTTGGTGTTAAGGTGGCTGAGGTTCCTTTCGCACACCGTGAGGAAATCGGAGAGACAGTTGACTACGTTGTAGGACGTAACCGTTACATTGGCTACCTCATCTCCCTCGGTATGCACTCATTCAGAGGTAAGAGAATTGGTCTCGACTGTGCTAATGGTGCTTCCTGGAATATCGCTAAGAGCGTGTTCGAGGCACTCGGAGCTAAGACATATGTTATTAACGCTGAGCCAAATGGTACCAACATCAATACTAACTGCGGTTCCACTCACATGGAGAGCCTCGTAGAGCTCGTAAAGGAGAAGAACCTCGATGTTGGCTTTGCATTTGACGGAGACGCTGACCGCTGCCTCTGCGTTGATGAGCTCGGTAATATCGTTTCTGGTGACCACATTCTTTATGTGTGCGGTAAGTACATGGCAAAGCGCGGTGAGCTCACAGGCGATACAGTAGTTACTACAGTTATGAGTAACTTTGGTCTTTATAAGGCATTCGACAAGGCTGGCATCAAGTATGCTAAGACAGCTGTTGGTGATAAGTACGTTTATGAGTACATGCAGGCTAATGGTCATGCACTTGGTGGTGAGCAGTCTGGCCATATCATTTACAACAAGTATGCTTCCACAGGTGATGGAATTCTTACATCTCTTAAGATGATGGAAGTTATGCTCGCTGAGAAGAAGCCATTGTCTGAGCTCACAGCTGGTTTCACAGTATTCCCACAGGTTCTCGTTAACGTTCGCGTTAAGTCTAAGGCTGAGGCTCAGAACGATCCTAAGGTTCAGGAAGCAGTTGCTAAGGTTGCTGATATTCTTGGTGATTCTGGACGTATCCTCGTTAGAGAGTCTGGTACAGAGCCAGTTATTCGTGTAATGGTTGAGGCTGCTACAGAGGAAGAGTGCCACAAGTACGTTGATTCCGTTGTAGATGTAATTAAGGCTCAGGGTCACGAAGCATAATGGATGATTCTAATTCTTCTGCTGCTTCTCGTATCGTAGAGATCTCTCACGAGTTACAGGCCATCGCTGCCTGTGGAAAGCAGTATGCTAAGAATCAGTTTGATATTGAACATTTTGATAGTGTAAATAAGCTCGCCGCAGAACTTCTTACATTGGCTGTTAACGACATGCCATTGGAGTCTGCGGTGAAATTATTTGAGGATAATGAGGGTTATCAGACACCTAAGATTGATACTCGTGCGGTTATTTTTAATGAGCGTGACGAGGTGCTTCTCGTTCGTGACTATGACGGCAAATGGGCTCTTCCAGGCGGCTGGTGCGACTATGACCAGAGTATTGTAAGTAATACAGTTAAGGAAGCCTATGAGGAGGCAGGTCTTCGCGTTAAGCCTCTGAGACTGGCGGCGGCTCACAGCCATAAGATGCGTAATAACCCTAATTCTTTCTTCTCTGTAATGAGATTCTTTATGTTGTGCGAAGTGGAGTCCGGTGAGTTCACTGCTAACAGTGAGACTTCAGAGTCAGCTTATTATCCAGTGGATGCATTGCCATCTGACCTGAACTCCCACAAGGCTACTCCTGAGCAGATTAAGCGTTGCCTTCTTTGCTGGAAGGATCCTTCTATGATGCCGGAGATCGATTAAGCTACTATTTTTAGATTGTGAAAATAAACAAAACATTTTTACAAAATCTTAGCTTTTAATATAAAAAGTCGAAAATCTCACCAAGCCCCATTAATTCGTTGACTTAGCCTAACTCAAAAAATATACTTACACTGAAAAAATTCCAAATTAACCTGGAGGGTAATTATGGTAGAGGATGTTGTAGTTTTTGAATGTGAGAGCGATCTTCAGATGAAGGCTGTTGCTGTTCTTGTACAGAAGGCATCAGAGTTCAAGAGTACAGTATATATTAGTATCGCTGGCAGACGTGCTAATGCGAAGTCCCTTCTCGGCGTAATGTCTGTTGGAATCGAGAACGGTTCAGAAATCGGAATTACAGCTGACGGTGTAGACGCAGAAGAGGCAGTTAAGGCCCTCGCTGAGTATCTTAAGAACCCACAGATTGCCTAAGTCAGTTTGCTGATTTAAAATACTTGCATGGATAATAAATTCGATGCAAGGCTTGATATAGTACCTATGGAGCCCGGAGTGTATCTTATGAAAGATGCTTCGGGCACTGTTATTTATGTAGGAAAAGCTAAGAAACTTCGTAATCGTCTCCGTAATTATTTTGGAGGTGGTACCATTACCCATCCTAAGGTGGCTGCCATGGTGGCGCACGTGGCTGATTTCGAGTACGTTGTCGTAGGTAGTGAGCCGGAGGCCCTCCTTCTCGAGGCCAATCTCATCAAGAGATACATGCCTCAGTATAATATCCTGCTTCGTGATGATAAGGGTTACCCTTACGTGTGCATCACCCTTAATGAGGAGTACCCAAGGGTGTTCAAGGCATTTCGTATAGACGAGCGCGCTAAGAAGGCGGGGGCACTTTATTTTGGTCCTTACATGAGTGCGGACCTCTTTTACACACTGAAAAGCATCGAAGAAATTTTCCCTCTTAAAAGATGTAATCGTAAGTTGCCGCAGGACATCGGCAAGGAGCGACCATGCCTTAACAGCCACATTGGCAAGTGTATGGCGCCTTGTTCCGGTAACGTGAGTGCGGCTGAGTATAGAAAGATGATTTCCCAGATTGTACTGTTCTTTGAAGGTAAGTTCGACGGAATTGCCAAGGAGTTGAAGGCCAGCATGGAGCAGGCGTCGGAGGATCTGGACTTCGAGAAAGCGGTTATCTATCGCGACCGACTTCAGGCCCTTAACAACATTAAGCAGAGCCAGCGCGTATTCATGGAAGTTAAGCGTGATGTTGACGCCATCGGTGTATGGTCAGATGCGGGCGAGACAGCTATTCGTAAGCTGGAGCTTCGTGAGGGCCGTATCGTTGGTTCTTCCACATATTTTATGGCGGGTGATAAGAGTTCTCTGTCGGAGGTGCTGGTGTCCTTCGTGACACAGTACTATGCCGGTGTCAGCAAGATTCCGCCAACTATTCTGATTCCTCATCCTGAGATTCTGGATGAGGATGATATCGACCTTGAAGATACTATTAAGGCACTGGAGGAGTTCCTGGAGGAGCAGGCCGGTCATAAGGTTAAGATTCACATGCCTGAGCGCGGTGAGCTGAAGGAACTTCAGAAGCTGGCTGAGAATAATGCCCGCGAGATGATGGTTCGTCGTATTCTGCGTGGCGGTGGTGCCAATGCGGATCCTGAGGCGGCGCTTCGGTTCCTGGAGGAGCTTTTGGGTGCGGCACCTAATTCAATTAACCGCGTGGAGTCTTACGACATTTCCAACCTGGGTAACGACGATATCTGCGCAGGTATGGTAGTGTTCAAGGGTGGCAAGCCTGATAAGAGTTCATATAGATTATTTAAGATGAAGACTGTTACTGAGCAGGATGACTTCGCTTCCATGAGGGAAGTGCTGACACGTCGTCTGGCTCATAACAAGGACGATGGATTCGAGTATCCTTCTCTGATTCTCGTGGATGGTGGTCACGGCCAGCTGTCAGCGGTGGAGTCCGTGGTTCGTTCACTGGCGCCTGAGTCGGACATCCTGCTGGCGGGTATGGTTAAGAATAATAAGCATCGTACTTCTGGTATCGTTTTCTGCGATGGAAGCGAGATTCGACTTGACGGTGATAATCCGTCAGATCGCGATGTGGTGCTGCTGAGATTCCTTACTTCTGTGCAGAATGAGGTGCACCGATTCGCTATCACATATCAGCGTAAACTTGCAACCAAGCGTAATATCCGTTATCGTCTAGAGAACATCCACGGCATCGGACCTGCCAAGCGTCGCGCTCTTCTTAAGGTGTTCGGCTCTGTTAAGGCCATCGAGGAGGCTTCACTGGAGGCCCTCGGTGAGGTTAAGGGTATCAGCGATGCCGATGCACAGGCAGTATATAGTTACTTCCATGAGGAGGAAGGTTAATGGCGATTTTTGCTATGTCGGATCTTCACCTGGCTCTTAGTAATCCTGAGAAGACCATGAGCGTTTTTGGTGAAGGCTGGGACAATTATATGGAGCGTATCAAGGCCGGCTTTGAGGAGCTGGTTAAGCCTGGTGATACCGTTCTTATGCCTGGCGACCTGTCATGGGCAACTTATATTAAGGAGGCGGAGGAGGATTTCCGCTTCATCGATAATCTTCCTGGTAACAAGATTATCAGCCGCGGTAACCACGACTACTGGTGGACTACTATGAAGAAGATGGAAGCGACCTTCGAGGAAATGGGCCTAAATACCATCTCCATCGCCCGTCACAACACCATCGAGGTGGAGGGATGCCTGATTACTGGCACCCGCGGATGGAAAATCCCTGGTGACGATAACTTCACTGCGGAGGACCGTAAGATCTACGACCGCGAGGTGATCCGTCTGGGTCTGTGCCTCGATGCGGTTAACGCTGCCGACCCTAATCATGAGAAGCCACATGTGGTTATGCTTCACTATCCGCCACTCACTCGTAAGGCCATGAAGGGGGAGTTCTCCGACATCCTCGAAAGTAATAACGTGGATCTGGTAGTGTACGGCCATCTCCACGGGCGAGCACACAACAAGGTTTTTGAAGGGAAAAAGGGTAATACGGAATACAAGTGCGTCGCCGCAGACTACTGTAATTTCAGGCCTTTTCAGCTTTTTTCTTGATTTTTTGCAGGCGTTTGTAGTATAATCTACACATCGGGTCTACTCGTGCTGAATAATAGTTCAGCGAGTGGACTTTTTGTATGCTTGGAAATTTATAACGCTTATATACTAGCGGAGGTTTTATGGCTAGCAGTATGACAGGCTTCGGCCGTGGTGAGAAAATTTTTGATACTAGAAGATACACAGTAGAACTTAAGTCAGTTAACAGCAGATTCTGTGATATTAATATCAGAATGCCAAGACTTTTTAATTTTGCTGATAGTAAGATTCGTAAGCTTATTACTGACAGACTTGTTCGTGGTAAGATTGACGTTTTTATTAATTTCGACGACGCTGAGAGTGCTGCCACAGAGGTAGTTGTAAATGAGGGCCTCGCTCGTGCATATGCTGGCGCACTTAGCCGCATTAGCGAGATCACTGAGGCTGAGAATGAACTCACTGCATCCAGACTTGCATCCTTCCAGGATGTTCTCACAGTAAGACAGAAAAGTGTTGATGAGGACGCACTTTATGAGGAACTCGTTTCCTGCATGAACGCTGCCATTGATGGTATGTGTGAGATGCGTGCCATCGAGGGTCAGAACCTTGTTGACGATATCCTTGGTAAGGTTAGTCAGCTCGAGAACCTTCGCGATGAGATCGCTACTAGAGCACCTGGTGTTGTAGAGGATTATCGTGTTCGTCTTTCTAATCGTATTGATGAGATTCTCGATAGTGAGAAGAGAGCTCTTTATGATGAGTCCCGTCTCGCAGCTGAGGTTACAGTATTCGCAGATAAGTGTGCTATCGATGAGGAGCTTAAGAGACTTATCAGTCACTATGGTCAGGCTCGTAAGATTCTCGGCGGTGAGGCAAATGTTGGTAAGAAGATGGATTTCCTTATTCAGGAGATTAATCGTGAGACTAACACTATCGGTTCTAAGGCAAACGACATCGAGATTACAAATCGCGTACTTCTTATGAAGAACCTCATCGAGGAGATGAGAGAGCAGATTCAGAATCTCGTATAAGCGAGTTGGTCGGATAAGCGAGGCGCACAATGAAGTTTGTAGATATTGGTTCAGGAAATATCGCATCCGCAGAGAGAATCCTCTGTGTGGCAGCGGCAGATTCTGCACCTATCAGACGTATTATTCAAGAAGCTAGAGACCGAGGCATGCTGGTGGATGCCTGTGCCGGTAAGAAGTGCAGAAGTGTACTTGTTATGGACAGCGATCACGTAGTTGCTACAGGTCTTGAAGTATATGAAATTAAAGAGAGGTTGGAGAAGCGATGAAAAGAGGAATTATCATTTCAGTATCAGGTCCTTCAGGCGTTGGAAAGGGAACAGTAATCGAGAAGCTCAGAGAGATTAATCCAGAGTTCGGTTTCTCAGTATCTGCTACAACAAGAGCACCACGTGAGGGTGAAGTAGAGGGCGAGTCTTATTTCTTCAAGACTAAGGAAGAGTTCGAAGCTTTGGTTGAAGCTGGCGAGATCATCGAGTATGACGAGTATGTTGGTAACTACTACGGAACTCCAGCAGTACCTCTCGCTATGATGAGTGACGAGGGCGTAGACGTTCTCCTCGATCTCACAATCCCAGGTAGCCTTATCCTTAAGGAGATGTTCGGTGATCAGGCAGTTACAATCTTCCTTAACCCACCATCATTCGAGGAGCTCGAGAAGCGTCTCACAGGTAGAGGAACAGAGGCTGAGGAAGTTGTTCAGAAGAGACTTGCTGAGGCTGAGAACGAGATCGCTGAGGCAGATAAGTTCGACTATATTGTAATTAACGATGATCTTGATCAGGCTGTTAAGGAGATCATGGACATCATTAACAAGGCAAAAGAAGAGTAATAAAGAAATTAATATAAAGAAGTGAGGTAAAAGAAATGTTAGTAGATCCATCAATGGAAGAGTTACTCCCTAACGTAACATGCGCATACGAGCTCGCAGTTCTCGTATCCAAGAGAGCAAACCAGCTCGTTAACGGCGGACAGCCAATGGTAGCTGACGAGGCTGCAAACATGGTATCTCTCGCATGCCGTGAGGTAGCACAGAAGAAGGTTGTACGTGTTGAAGGCGTTCTTAAGAAGGATGAGTTCTCCGTACCACTTACAAAGGAAGCTCGTGAGGCAATCGCAGCTGAGAAGAGAGCTAGAGAAGCACAGGAAGCGTATAAGCGTGAGGCTATGCAGGCTGATATCGCTGCTACTGCTGAGGCAGAAGAGGCTCCAGCTGAGGAAGAGACTGTTATCGACGCAGTTGAGACTTTCGAAGTAGTAGAAGAAGAGTAATTTGGAGGGCAAGAAGTTATGAATCCTTTTGATAAATCAATGGAGAAGATCGTATCCCTTGCTAAGACTCGTGGATTCGTTTTCCCTGGTTCTGATATTTATGGTGGTCTCGCAAACTCTTGGGACTACGGCCCTCTCGGTGTTCAGCTTAAGAACAACGTAAAGGCAGCTTGGTGGAAGAAGTTTGTACAGGAGAA
>JAKSRI010000038.1 GCA_024403695.1 Saccharofermentans sp.
AATTTATTTTTATCTGACCATTCTCGATTCATCCATCAATACCATCCTAATTTGACATAATCCCATGAAAGGAAAATCGGAATTTAGCAACTCATTTAAAGTATTATTTATCGACAATACCTGATCTTACAATTTCCTTTATCATCGAACTCCTCTATCTCATACAATAGCGGGCCATCCTTATAGATTTCATCATATATTTCACTCAGATTTTCCGTCTTTCCACATGCCAAAATCCATTCATCAGGGAGCATAATTTCATAATTTGCATCTGCTATTACACCGTCTTTCAGAGCCATTACATATTCTATAGAATTACTAGTCCAATTAAATCCCAACCCCATAAGGTTCTCTCTTCCATATACTTTGGACAATTCATCCCAGAATGCTCCAATGGTTACGTACTGCCCTTCATTTTCGGTTGAAAACACTCTTCTTATTCCAACAAATTTCATAACATCCCCTGCATTTGCTTATTCTTGTCAGACCATTCTTTATCCATAATTGCGTCTCTTTTGAATCCAATTCAGTTCTTTACAAATTTGCAGGGCACTTTTTCTCTGCCCTCTCACCACGACTTTGAGCTCTAACCTTAATCATTTCAGCTGCAATACTAATCGCTACTTCCTCTGGTGTGATAGAGCCAATATTAATGCCAATAGGCGCATGAACTGAATTTATTTTTTCTTCAGTAGTTCCTGCTAACCTCAGCTTCTCGTTTATGAACTCCCTTTTCTTTCTAGACCCCATAACTCCGATATACGCCTGGTCTTTACGGAGCATTTTCTCGAGGACCACATAATCATGAGAATGGCCATGAGTCATAATGACAATATAATCCTGTGATCTGAAGTCTATAAGATTTTCAACGTCCTCATATTTACTATAGATAACATCCCTCGCCTGTGGGAAGTATGCTTTGTCAGTAAATTCTTTTCTATTCTCCACGACAGTGCATGAGAACCCAACTGTAGATAATACAGATACAAGAGCCTGTGACACGTGTCCACCGCCAAAGATAAATACCCTGTCAGGAACTGGAACAGGAATCGACACAACTCCATCAGATACTACTACTGACTCACTATAGCTCAGACTGTTATTAACAGTATCCAGAACAATATATCCAGTCTCTTCACAGCAAATCTTACTATCGATAGTTCTCACCGCGCCTTCAAAAAGACTCTTATCCATATAAAGAAAATGAAGATACAAATTACCACCGCAAACCATATTCAAAGTCGTATCTTTAAGATTCAGCTCAAAATGCTTTGTAAATGATTTACGAGAAGAAAGAGCCTCAATGCCCAGATCGATTGCATCTTTCTCAACTGATCCACCACCTACAGTTCCAGTGATAAGACCATTTTTTGAAACAAGCATCGAAGCGCCGATCCCACGAGGTGTGGAACCGGCTCTGTCGATAATCGTTATTAGCATGACTTCTTCATTAGAAGCCCATGAATTTAAAATGTTTTCAATTATTTGCTTCATGCCTTCTTAAGCATCATGGAGAATTCTCCATCAACTTCTTTAACTTCTACTTTATAGCCCTGGCTAGTAGCATAACGAGTTACATTCTCAACGCACACCTTAGCGTCAACGAGAACCTCTAATTCTGAAGGCTTATTTGCATTAACTTCCTTCTGAACCATTACTACTGGCATTGGACAACTTAAACCTCTAGCGTCAACCATATTATATCTCCTTATGCTGCTTTTTTCTCAAGCTTTGGAATATTCATAACAGAAACAAAGAGCAGAACAACAAAAATAAACGCTACTGCTACCTTACCTGTATTAGCAATACCACCTGCGTTATAAACCTGTGTCTCTGGGTCAAGTGATGCGGCAGAACCAGCGAGCTTAAAGTTATGTGCGAAAGCAGCACCAACAAGCATACCAAAAACAGTTACGGAACTATCACCGTTACCCTCACCTGCGAGGATAAGCTGACGAAGTGGGCATCCACCGAGAAGAACAGAACCCCATCCTACGATTACCATACCAAGAAGGTTCCAAAGCTGACTCGCATGAGCGATTGGCTGAAGGTATGTGGAAAAGCCATTGAAGTTACCAAGGATAATATTTCCAACAAGAATAGTTACGAAAATAACTCCGAATCCGGAAAGAAGATTAAAGTCACGGAACATAACTGCATCTCTCATTCCGCCAACCATACAAAGTCTGGACTTCTGTGCGAGAGCACCAACTACCATAGCAACAGCAAGTGATACAAAGAGTGGCGCATGCATGGATCCAGGACCCATCTCAGAGAAAATAAAGATGCTAGGAACTGCGATTACGAGAACGAGAAGAACCACTGCACTAATAGGCATAGCGAGTCCCTCTGTAGTAGTTACAGTGTAATTTCTCTTAAGGCTGAACCCCTTCTTAAGGAAGAAAATTCCGATAAGAATACCAATAGCAAATCCTGCGAGACCAACGAATGCGTTAAGATCTCCACCACCCATACGGATAACCATACGAAGTGGGCATCCAAGGAATACGAGTGCACCGATCATGACACACATACCGAGAATAAATCTCACTGCAGGAGATGAACCAGCCTTGGCTTTGAACTCCTTTGTCGCTAATGACATGATAAAAGATCCCAAGATAAGACCGATAATCTCAGGTCTTACATACTGAACAACTGCTGCCTGATGAAGTCCTGTGGCTCCTGCAATATCTCTTACAAAACAAGCGATACAAAAGCCCATGTTCTTTGGGTTACCCAGGAAAGTGAGAAGAAGTGATGCAACTCCCACAGCAAGTCCTGCGATAAGAACCCAGATGTTGATTTTACTGTTTTTTCCCATAAAACAGTCCTCCTTTAATTAATGCAAATATATGTAAAACTCACCCTTTTTTTCATTAACAACGCCAATGCGCTGTGCTGACGGAACACTAGTTTTAAGTTCCTCATAGAATGCATCTGCATCCTTACTATCCACTGCTATAAGCAAACCGCCAGAAGTCTGTGGATCGTAGAGCATATCCTGTTTGGCAAGAATAACGTCACCTGCATCCACATATTTCTCTGCAAAATCCCTGTTACGGTACATTCCCTCAGGAAGAATTCCGATAGTCGCCAGCTGAAGTGCCTCATCGATCAGGTCGACATCATCCACATTAATATGCAGCTCCACATCGCTTCCTGTCGCCATCTCACTGGCATGTCCCAGAAGTCCAAAACCAGTAACATCTGTGCACGCGTGAACGTCGTACTTCACCATAGCATCACGGGCATTTTTGTTAAGCGTCATCATGAGTTCCAGTGCACGGTCGTAAGTTTCTTTGCTGACCATATCCACTTTCGCCGCCGTGGTAATGATTCCCATGCCAAGTGGTTTTGTCAGGAAGAGCACGTCACCAGGCTTAGTCCCCGAATTACGAATTAGCTTCTCCGGATGCACGAAACCCGTTACCGCCAGACCGTATTTAGGCTCCTCGTCGAGAATGCTGTGGCCACCCGTAATCAGCGCACCCGCCTCGTAAACCTTGCTGTAACCACCCTTTAGTATCTCGTGGACCGCCTCCTTAGGCATGTCCTTTGGCACCGCCATAATGTTAAGCGCCAGCTTTGGCTCTCCGCCCATGGCGTACACGTCAGACAATGCGTTTGTCGCGGCAATGGCGCCGAAAGTAAATGGGTCGTCAGCTATCGGAGGAAAGAAGTCCACCGTCTGCACCAGGGCCATGTCCTCAGACACTTTATACACACTGGCGTCGTCACTCTTATCGAATCCCACCAACAAATTAGGGTCATTATGAACCTGAAGGTCCTCCAAAAGTGTGGCAAGAACTCCCGCTCCCACCTTGGCACCACAGCCTGCGCAGTTGGCAAGTTTTGTAAGCTTAATTTCTTCCATAACTGCCTCCGCTTAACTTAAGAATTGCTTCCAGAACACCTCCGGCAATTGCCAATGCCTTGTCTGAAACCAGAGTGCAGTATTCTGTTTTGCCGCGTGGGTCCACATCACCGCTCTTAAGACCTTCCCTCACAGGAGTCCCGTCCGCGATAAGCCCGCGAAGCACGCCATCAATAGTGCTGCACATAGGCTTACCCTCCACGTAACCGATAACGTCACCAGTCTTTACCAGGTCACCAATCTTGTGCACGGACTCGAAAACGCCATCGGCAGGTGCTCTCAGTACACGCTCACCGGCAAACCCGCCAATGAGACCAGGAATGTTTGTATTAGGGAGGGCTGGGCCCTCATAAATCGCTCTACCAAGAGTGTGACCGCGCATGGATTCAATAACTGCGTGACAGTCATCCCCTGCACTAAAGCCAGGACCAACAGCAATAACAATCGGTGCGTCATTAATTATGGTGCCGATGTTACGCTTGGCAAGAATGGCATCAACAACCACGTCAGGCTTAATCTCACTGATAATGTTTGCCTCAGGATCTGCCAGAACTGGAATAGCACCTTCTGCCAGAATCGACTCCACATCTTCTTTAGTTACTGCACGCTTAGCTGTCACATCTTCCACAGTCATATGACCATCTCTTATGGCCTCACAGAAGGCCACTGTACGACGTATAGCAAGTGGATTAGGTAAATCTGTCATTACGACATCCATGCCACTGTGATGAAGTCTCAGGGCTATACCACTTGCCAGATCTCCTGCTCCTTTTAATACTACAAGCATTTATATTCTCCGTTTCTCAAACTTCCCGCGACGGTTGGAAGTTTTACTAGTTCGCTTATTCTCTTTGCTTCCGTCCAGAGCACATCGCTCTCGACTTTGTTTATAAATAGTTTTGTTCCTAATCGCTCTTCTTCGATTACCTTGGCGATAGTCTCAGCTGTAACTTCTTCGTCCTGCTTAACGCCTGCAAGTCGAGCGTAAATCTCTGGTCTGTGACAGGTCTCATCTATAAGTCTGCCGATGCCTTCCACGCCGATTACCAGAATCGTCTGGCTGGAGCGTTGTGGTATTACTGGCTCGTGGTCAGCGTGTGCTTTAAGCGGCAGTCTCTTGGCTCCATCCGCTTCGCAGATCACATAATCTGCTATGTCTGCCAACTCATTTATGTCCATCGATGGAGGCATTAACTTGCCCTTCTCATCTGTTCCTTCTGACACACAGATTAGCCTATGCTTAGTTACTTCCTCGTTTATCACTTCGATGCTGTCCGAAGTAACCAGTCTGATTCCGTCAGGTGGCAAGATTCTGGTAGATGTACAAATAATTACCGTTCCTTTGTCTGCCAGTTCCTGTGCCAGAGTCAGCATCAAAGTCGTCTTGCCGCCACCTCCGATAATGGAGGTAATACCCTTATCGATTTGAAGTATTTCCCCTATCTTCATGATTACAGCTCCAAATCGTAAAATCCCTGCACTTCAATGTTAGCCTCGGCCAGTGCTGACTTGATAATCTCTTTACTCTCAGGAAGCGACCTCCAGGCTATACCACAATCTGCAGTTACACTTCGTGGAGCAGAAATGAGTCTGCCCTCTATACCACGAGCTTTACATAGTCGCTCTGTGGCCATAGCTTCTGCCGTCGTAAAGTAAGTAACAACAAAATAAGGTTTCTTCTCTCTCATACGACATCACCCACAAATTTCCTTAAGTGCCTGAATGGCAGCATCTACTTCATCAATGGTGTTGCTATAACCAAAGCTGAATCTCACAACACCCTGCTCTACAGTACCAAGTGCCTCATGCATTCGTGGTGCGCAATGAGCGCCAGGACGAGTGGCGATACCATACTCTTCCATGAGCACGTCAGACAGCTCTGTTGATTCCATATCTTTCCAGTTGACAGAAACAATTGGTGTATGACTTCCAGTAAAATCGCCATAGATAGTAATGCCTTCGATATCACTTATACCGTCTATAAAATGTTTTACAAGTTCGCACTCCTTGGCGTGAATGTTATCTATTCCGATGTCTGTTATATAGCTGATAGCGCTGGACAGACCTGCTATACCATGGCTGTTAAGAGTGCCTGCCTCCAATCGGGTTGGCATCTCAGATGGATGCTCCTTAGAGTAAGACTGAACGCCGCTTCCGCCTCTCTTTAATGGCTTAATCTCTATTCCATCAGCAACACAAAGACCACCGATTCCCTGAGGCCCAAGAAGTGATTTATGACCTGTAAAAGCAAGGATATCGATGTTCATGTCACGCATGCTAATTGGCAGAGAACCAGCTGTCTGAGAAGCATCAACTATATACAGAATATTTTCCGCATGAGCAATCTCACCCACACACTTAATATCGATGACATTACCTGTCAGATTAGACGCATGAGTAGTAATAATTGCTTTGGTATTTTCTTTGATAAGTGACTTAATATCGTCGTAATTAATACTGCCTTTGCTGTCGCTATGAAGGAAACTAACCTCCACGCCTTCCTGCTCCAGAGCATACAGCGGTCTTAGTACAGAATTATGCTCCAGATCAGTAGTAATAACATGGTCGCCCTTCTCGAGGATTCCGTTAATAGCAATATTAAGACTCTCTGTAGCATTGGATGTGAATACAACATTACGTGGATTTCCAACATCAAAAAAGTCGGCTATCTTCTCTCTGGCTTCATAAATAACACGAGAAGCATCAAGTGACTGGGAACACGCTGAACGACCGCTGTTTCCATAGTTCTGCATAGCATAAACTACAGCATCCACTACGCACTGTGGTTTGCTTATAGAAGTAGCAGCATTGTCAAAGTAAATTCTTCCCGTCACGACTTATAACCCACCGTTGTATTTTCGCGAGTATAACGCTCGGTTAATTATAATATAGCAACGCCTGCTTTTTCAAATTAAGAAGAGAAATATCATCCGAGCTGTGAAGTAAAGTCCACCTTCTGTGTGATTCACTCCATCCTTATCCATTATTTATAATAATTTTCTCTCTCAACCGTAACGTAATCGCTCATGAGGAAATCGCCATTACAGCAAAGAATCATTTCCTCCTCCTTAAACCCATCCGCTTCCCTCTGATCAAGACCAAAACAGAAATACTCATAATATTTAGGATCATAAGTATAATCCCATGTAGGATCCGCAAAATAATACTTATCATCAATTTTAAGTATGGTCCACTCATGTTTTGGAGCAGATGTATCAAAGGCTTCCACACCAGCCTGTCGCAGCAAAAACGAATATGCTTTTGCAAACGAGCTGCAGACACCTCCGCCTTCCATCATTGCCACATAACCACTAGAGTTCTTAAATGTATAATTCTCACTCTCGTACAAATCATAATCATAATCCAATGTCATGTTGTAATTTATATAAATGTGACGAGCAAGTTCTATACCTTCCTCGCTCTCGTCGATACCGTCATAAAAGGACAGCACTCGCTCCTCAAAGTCGCGGATTATTCTATCATGCTCCTCTTTACTCTTTGATTCATAGTTAAAATACAGGGTATTTCCAACTACCAAGAAGCCACCTATCTCCTCATTAAAGTCACCATAAGTCAGGAAAAAGCATTCCTTAATCATGCCCCAGACATTACCCATCTTGCTGATATCATCAAACTCAATCATCGGTTCGTAATTAAGCCATGCTGTCACGAATTCGTTGTATACAGCCATCTCTTCCTCGCTTAGATAACTAGAATAGATATCTGGAATTTTGTAATAGTCGATGACAATTTCTTTCTGATGAAATGGCGCTTCAGTTTCTTCGGTAGTTTCTGCTGAAGTTTCTTCAGCGACTTCCAGTGTGGTTTCAGCTGTCAGCGACTCGATAGTCTCCTCAGTTAATGCAGCCTTACCGCATCCTGATGTCACCAACATAGACAGCAAAATCGCGCATGCCAAAAGACGTACTTTAAATGTTCTCATGTCTACTATCCCTTTAATTAAACATTCACATCAGTTCTGAAGCCAGATTAGCTGCCAGAACGGCATTCTCGATAATCATATTCTTTTGGGCGTCCATACTATCGGCGCCCATTTTTTCTTTGAGATATTTCATAAGATAACCAGTAATGGCTTTACCCTTAACGTTATCCCTGATACTGCACTCGATAGCTTCATCGATAACGGAATTCATGAGCGCCGCATCAACAGCATACTCTCTGGAAATTGGATTCATGAGAATCATTCCCGTTGTAATTCCGAGGTCGTTTTTGATGCTGTATGCTTTAGCCACTTCGGAGGCAGAATCCATCTGACATGGAAGTTTGATTCCACTCTCGATAGCCATATAAGCTGGCATCTCACTGGTTTTGTAACCCATAACTGGCACAGACTTTGTCTCGAGATACTCCATAGTCAGGTTGAGGTCGAGAATAGATTTGGCACCAGAGCAAACGACGATAACATTACGCATGGCGATTTCTTCCAGATCGGAGGAGATATCCATGGACACCTCTGCGCCACGATGCACACCACCAAAGCCACCACCTGACACCACGGAAATACCAACAATATCAGCCACAACCATAGTGGCCGCCAAAGTCATAACGCCATACTCGCCCTTTGCAAGGATAAGTGGAATCTCGCGTCGGGATGCTTTCGCCATAGTGCCGCGGCGCTTGCCGTAGTCCTCCAGTTCACTATCAGACATACCCACCTTAATTTTTCCTGCCATAATGGAAACATACGCAGGCACAGCACCGTTAGCTCGCACCTCGGCCATAACCTTTCTAGCGGTCTCCACATTTTCTGGATAAGGGATGCCGGCGAAAGTGCCGCCAGTCTCTATAGCAACCACTGGCTTCTTGTTCTCAAGAGCCGCCTTAACTTCCTCTGAATATTCTATATACTGATTCATGCTTTTCTCCTCAAAATCCTGTATGTCATAAAACCAAGGAAAACCAGAGTAAACGCTGGCCATCCCACAACCGAAACCCACATCATGGATTCCGGCAACAAATTGCTGGTCAGGCCCATAACAAAGCCAACCAGTGACAAAATTTCTGCGAACATCATAACAAAGCCCCACAGAACCAGCACAGCCCATGTGACTAACTTTAGATAAATATTCATCTGCACAATAAGAGCGTGATCTTTACCCATAATAACTGCATACAGACCAAACGCCGCCAGGACAAATATAAAAATGCCCAATATATACATGAAAGCATTGTACTGATAATTTGACCCTGAAAACACAGCGCCAAAGTATTCACCGGTATTTTTCTTAAAAACTGTCTGAAGAAGCACCGCACCACAGCCAATTAAAGTCAGTAATAGCATGTACAAACTTTCTTTTGCCAATAGACGCCAAAACACATTTTTACTGCTCATTCGATCTCCTTCTCCAACTGATGAAGCCATACAAGTCGTTAATTAAGAATATCACAAAGTTAATTATTACTGGGAAATACACTGGATTAACCATAGTCGCCATCACCCATAACACAATAAGAACCACATCGTTTGCCGCATAAAAGAGGGCAAAATACGGTGACCTTAAAATGGTAAGTGATGCGGCAATAAAGCTGGTGGTAATGGACAATGTACTGAATCCCAGATTAGGTGTGTCAAAATGCTTAAGAATCAAATAAAAGAAAATCGTCACTGCCATGGAGTCCTTCATAACTCTCCACCACTTGTGCCTGGTCATGGTGCCTATCTTAACTTCACCTGCTTTTTCAGAAGGATTCCTGAACCATACAATAGCCGACCACACTGCCATAGGCATAGTCATTCCCAGGTATGTTATCATCTCGCCCCAGTACCTGAATCGGAAGGAAATTATTCCATAGAGAATACTGAATAACACCATAAGAATCTGCGCCCAGACATTGCCCTTGGCAGCCAGAATAAGTGAAGTTACACCAACCAGGGCTGCGATCAGGATGAGAATATCAAATTCTGGCGATAGCAGATTTGAAGCCAGAACCACAACTATGGAGACCAGCCAGAGAGCCCAATCTCTCTTGGTGAAATTAATAAATGGATGAAATATACTCATATATCTCTATGCGTTTTCTGAAGTTGCCAGGCTTCATGCTCCTTCATTTTCTTCAGACTCCAGTCACGATTCGCCTTCTTTGTCGCAATACGAAATGCTCTTTTCTCAAAGGCAGTACCAATAACTAACCATCCGGCAAAGAAAACTATCAGCAGACCGACAATAATAAGAAGCACACAAACCGTAGTGCTATAAGTGGCAATAGGTATAGAACTATATTCGCCGCCGGTTCTACTCGTAATGGTTATCACTTGTGTTTTTACTGAATCCGTAAGAAAAGCCAGAAGCACAAATTCAATAAACGCCAGTGCACCAATGATCCAGAGGAAAATAACGCCCTTTTTCTTCGTAAATCTCACGAAGGGATTAATATTCTCCAGCTCTAGCTTCAAATATACTGCAAAAACTTCTTCATATGTATCCATTACTTCCATGACAGTTATCTCCAGTTAATAAAGACGAGTCCAACCATACAGATGCCAATACCCACCAGTTTATTCCAGGTAAGTGTCTCCTTAAAAAGAAGCGAACCAACAATAATGAGTGCGATAGCCAGAAATGAGCTCTGAACAATAGAAGCGATACTTACTTTCCAGCCAGCCTGATACATATAGATATAACCGACCTCTAGTCCTACAATCACAATTCCGAGAACATATGGGGCCCAGTTCATTTTGCCGATTTCCTTCACCATGTTATGGTTCTTCTCTACGGCAAAGAACATAATCACGGACAGAAGTGCGCCAATAAGATAAGTAACGGTAAGGGTCGCAAAAGGACTCACGTTGCCTGGAACGCTTTTCGCACACACGTGGTAAATAATGTTAGAGATAACAACTAATGCTAATGGCCAAATATACGCAAACATAATCTCTCCCTTATGTTTCTTCCGCAGCTTCTGGCTGAGTGCCAGTTACGACATAATATGCTGGCTTCTTGTTCATATCCTTATCAAAAAGCAGAGGCATCTGGTCACGGGAACCATTTGCACCACCGCCAACACTAGAAGACTGATTGAGCCAGGATACGGAGTCATGTGTACCCCAGAAAGTAACTGCAGTTACATCAATGCCATCCTCATGGTCCAGTCTGGCAATCATATTAAAGAAGAGCTCATACCATTTCGCCTGTCGCTCATACTCCTCCTCGTAGTGGTAACCGTCGTACTGAGATCCAGTCTGAAGGTCAAGCTCCGTAATCTGAACCTCATCGACTACCTCCGAATAGAGGCGAAGAGCCTTCTCGATATTGATGGCATAATCCCAGTCGATACCGTAGTGACCCTGCATGCCCATACCATCAATGCGCGCGCCATCAGTTGCCTTGATTTTCTCGATAAGCTGGCAGATAGCACGTGCCTTAGGCATATTGGAATCATTGTAGTCATTGTAGAAAAGCTTTACTGTAGCAGGCGCGTACTTATTAGCAAATACAAAGGCCTGTGTGATATACGCATCGTCACCCTGGAATACCTGATACCAGTCAGTAGGCTGACCGTTGTGCTTAAGACGAAGACTGTCCGGATTAGTATCACTTCTGCGGTCACCAGGCTCGATCTGCTCGTTTACCACGTCCCATGCATAAATAAGGCCATGATAAGGAGAACCCTCGCCGTCGAAATGCTCTATAACTGACTTGATATACCACTCCTCGCGGTAAAGCATCTCATCTGGAGTAACGTAATCACCTGTTGCTGAATAACCCTCACGGAAGAACCACGTAGGAGTCTGTGAGTGCCATACCAGCACGTGTCCTCTTACGAGAATCTGATCCTTAGGATTCTTACTGTTATAATCGAGAATATAATCGAGAATAGCATCCGCTCTAGTGAAATCCAATTCAGGAATCTTATTGCCATATGCATCAACGTCATTGGAAAATGTTGGAGTCTGACCAAGAATACTCTCAGGCTTCATCTCGTTCTCGCATGTGATGCTGTTATACTCTCGACAAACGAGTTCCATTCTGGCATCATCACTTAGAGCATCATATGGAACACATACGCCTGCTCTTCCCTGAATACTATCTTCTGATCCAATTACACTCTTAAGCGTCACTGGCTGTGGTTCCTTTGAACAACCTGCAAATACAACTACAGGTAAAGCAACTGCGAGAAACGCAGCAAATAATTTCTTCATGAACGTCTATCCTCGTTAAATGTTTCTACACACCAACGCTTCTTGTCGCAGCATGGGCATGTAAGTTTTCTCGTATTAGGTGTATGGTTAGACCAGAACATCTCTGACTTCTTTGGTATAAAGTTTGTGTGGCACTCAGGGCAGATATACTTAACTCGATTCATATAATAAAGACTTAGTATTATGCCTACAGGAATCATGAGAATTATGGATACAACAAATGGCCACCAGACTCCCTTAATAATCCATAGCACGATTGCTGCCCACTCCAGAATATTAACTGGGAGAGCTATGAGAATCATGTTTCTTCTAATCTTTGATAATTCTTTCTTATTTGCCATAATCTTTGCCGCATCACCAATGGAGCTTAGATCTAAATCGCCATTCTTACTGCTTCCAGAAATTATCTTATTAAGTTCAACGAGCTTATCAAGTTTTTCCTGCTTCTCATCAATCTCAGACTGAAGTTCATCCTGCTGCTTCTTAAGAAGAAGTTCAATTACATTTTGCGGATGTTCTTCCTTAAGGATATCCTGAATGTTATTAATCGAGATATCCAGATCGCGCAAAAAGCAGATAATCTTCATCTTTTTAAGATCGTCTTCAGAATATAATCTTCTGCCACCATCAGTAAGTTCGCTAGGAATTAAAATTCCTTTTGTATCGTAATACTGAACAGTTCTCACTGTTACATTACAAAGTTTAGCGATTTCTCCAGTTGTGTACTTTGACACGGTTTGCCTCCTTGATGATGCCAGAATATCCTATTACGCAGCGTCACAAACAATAGGTTACGTAAGGTTATTTTTTGTATTTATGTATTTTATCAGAATTACGTATTTTTCTCCCTGATAAACTCTACCGTTTTTTCCTTCATGGATATCTTGCCTACTGAATATCCGTATTCCTTCAGTTCCTTCTTATATGACAAAAAGGAATGATCAATAGGCACACCAGCAATAACTTCAATCTCTGCATATGTGAGCTTGAAGGAATCCTTATCTGACGCAGAAACATATTTCCATAACGCATTATATTTACTCATACCTCTCATTGTAATAAAAAATGGCATTAGAGAAAACTAAACTGGTCCCTATAAATCGGACAGTATAAAAGACAGTGTACAAAATGGTTCTG
>JAKSRI010000039.1 GCA_024403695.1 Saccharofermentans sp.
AGAAGTGTGGTTATGTGGCTGTTGGCAAAGAACATATTCCTGAATTCGATTTGATATTATATGAGAAGAAAGTATAACAGTGCGTGACTAGGAGAAATCAAATGCCGTTAGTTAAAATCAATATGTTAAAGGGTAAAACCCCTGAATATAAAAAGCTTGTTTTAGAATCTGTACATAATGGACTTGTAGCGTCTCTGGGTATAGAAGATTGGGACAGATTTCAAAGAATTATAGAATATGAAAAATGTGATTTTGAAACAGCTCCAGAAAAGACAGATAACTTTATGATTATCGAGTTGTCATTGTTCCCTGGCAGAACAACGGAACAGAAAAAGATGGCTATCGAGATGATAACATCCAATCTGGTAACTGCTTTGAATATTATGCCAACGGATGTTTTTATTGTGATAAACGAACCACCTCTAGAAAACTGGGGCATGGGTGGGAATCAGAAGCAATAATATGTTTATGCGAGTCCTTTTGGACTCGTATTTAGTTTCTGAAAAAATTTACCTATGATATAATAATGATAAAATTATGATAAAGAGGTGAACGTTTTGATTCGAATTAGACCAGTATCAGATTTGAGAAATAAGTTTCCAGAAATAGAAAGAGATATTAGTACGGGCGATCCTGTTTATCTTACAAAGAATGGCTATGGAACAATGGTTGTTATGGGTATTGAAGCGTATGCTCGTTTGGTGGACCCTGTTGAGCGGGCTTTGGACGAAGCTGACAAGCAAGCAAGAACTACATCTGAAAGACTTTCTCATGAAGCTGTATTTGGAACATTGAGAGGATTGGTTGATGAAAAGTAACTACGAAATCAGATATCTTCCGGTTTTTCTGCAAGATGTTTCAAATATAGTTACATATATATCTAAGCAAATTAATAATGCTCAAGCAGCTAATAATCTGTTGGATGGTTTGGAAAGGGCAATTATGGAAAGATTGCCAATTTGTGAGTCGTTCGAAAAATATGAATCAACTATAAAGAGAGATAATCCTTATTATAGAATTTATGTGGCAAACTACATTGTTTATTATGTTGTGATTGAGGAAGATAACAAGAAAATAATGGAAGTAAGACGGTTTTTGTACAAGGGACAAAATCGTGGTGACATTATTAAATAAATGCACAGCTTTATAAGACATATTGAATATAATACGAATTCGTACTATTATTAAAATACGAAATCGTATTATAGGTGCATATGGATAACAAACTAGGAACTGAAAAAATGAGTAAGCTGATATTAACGACTGGCGTGCCGTTAATGCTAAGCTTGTTGATTAACTCTCTTTATAATTTTGTTGACTCTGTTTTTGTTTCCAGAGTGGCAGAGGACGCACTGACTGCGATTTCGCTTTCGGCCCCTGTGCAAATGTTTGTCTCCGCCCTGGGTCTTGGTAACGCAGTTGGATTAAACGCGGCTATTTCGAAGGCGCTTGGTGAGAAGGACACGAAAAGGGTTACGAAAGTGGCTAGTGCCGCGGTTTTTGTAGCGGTGTGCGAGTGGGTGCTGATCGCGATGGTTTGCCTGGCAGGTGTTAGGTGGTACTTTGACTGGCAGTGTGGCGGAAACGAAGCGATAGCAAAGTATGGACGTGATTACTTGTCCATTTGTATGCTGTTCTCCCTGGGCCAGATGTGTCAGTGGGTCTTTGACCGCTTTGTAATTGCCAGCGGTAAAAGTCATCTCTTCTTGTTCACATTATCCGCAGCTTCTATTACAAATCTTATCTTAGATCCTATCTTCATTTTTACTTTGGACTTAGGAACTAGAGGTGCTGCCATTGCTACAGCTATTGGTCAGTTTGTTGGAGCACTGGCAGGTATACTTATTAATCGTAAATGGAATAAAGAAATCCCATTTAACTTTACGTTGCATCCGGATGTGGCAAGTATTAGAGATATTATTAAAGTAGGATTTCCATCCACCCTGGTGCAGGTGATTACCAGCTTTGTAAACGTGGCAATGAACACCATTTTGTTGGGCTTCTCATCCACTGCGATCGCGGTATTTGGTGTGTGCTGTCGAATGCAGGGAATTTGTACAGTCGCTGTGCATGGAATTAATAACGGAATAATTCCAATCGTTGCTTATAATTACGGTGCGCGAATCAAAGAGCGAGTTAAGGAATCGATACGATATGCCATAGTGGATTCAGTGATACTGTATATTCCTTTATTATTGGTACTTATATTTTTTCCGGATAAGGTGATGATGTTGTTCAAAGCTTCACAGACAATGATGGAGATAGGTGTCGTTGCCGTGAGAATTTTCGCACTGGTATGGCTGATTTCTATACCTAATCTTGTTATCTCATCTGCGTTGCAGGGGCTTTCCAGAGCAAATTCCAGTATGCTGATTACGATGCTGAGACAAGCGATACTGCCATTACTCTTGGCGTACACGTTATCAGGAACAGGAAAAATTAATTTAATCTGGGGTGCATTTGTTATAGCAGAAATTGTTATGATATATCCAGCAATGTTAATATGGAATAAGAACTTGAAAAAAGTATTTACATGACAGAGGAATCGCGACATGCATAATTATTATGTTAATGCCAAAGGTCAGGCTCAGCCAACAGGTACAGTTAAACTTACAAATAGAGACTTTGAGAATAATAATCGTATAGGTATCTACTGGTTAGGTGGCGGCGGTGCCATGATTAATTCGTATGGAACGATAATTATGATTGATCCATTGCTTGAGGGCTTTGATATGCCTTTATTAATTGATATGGTTGCTGAGCCTTCTGACGTAACTAAGGTTGATGGTTATTTTGTATCACATGTTGATAATGATCACTATTCCAGACAAACTCTTAGGAATCTGGCTTCAGTTACGAAAGAGGTGCATGCATCTCACTATGTGGCGTCCCTTATGAAAGAGGAGTGCGGCGTGGAGGCAAGTGGTCATACCTGGGGAGATGAAGTAACTATTAATGATGTTAAGGTTAAGTTCACTCCTGCAGATCACAACTGGCAAAACGATCTTGATGAGTTTAATTACAGAGTTTGGAATAAGGAAGAGTACTGTGGCTTTTACATTACTACCCATGGAAAGAAAATCTGGTATGTTGGTGATTCCAGACTTATGGAAGAGCAATTGCACATGGAAGAGCCAGATGTGATTCTGTTCGACTTTGCAGATAATGAGTATCACATTGGATTGAAGAATGCTTATAAGTTAGCGAATACATATCCTAATTCAAAACTGATTTTAATTCACTGGGGTACAGTAGACGCACCGGAAATGACACCGTTTAATGGCAATCCTGACAATGTGATAAATAATGTTATGAATCCTGAGAGGGTTGTTATATTAAGACCTGGAGAAGAATATAATATATCTGTTGAATAGATATAAAACATTGGTGGTGCAAAATGAAGATAAATAAAGAGCAATGGAAGTGGACAAGAGAGCCAAGAGAGTATTCTATATCAGAAGATAAGATCGAGATCATTACAAATCCACATACAGATTTGTGGCAGCGCACATATTATCATTTTAGAAACGATAATGCGCCTGTATTACAGATAACCACAAGTGAAAAGTTTTTCTCATTTGTAGTAAAGACTGAGTTCGAAAGCAAGGTGCGTTTTGACCAGTGTGGCGTTGTTATGTACCTGGATAGCGAGAACTGGCTTAAGGGATCTATAGAATATGAGAATGATGATTTTCAGCATCTCGGAAGCGTAGCAACTAATAACGGTTATTCAGATTGGGCTACAACAGAAATTGATGCTGGAATTAAATCTATGTGGTATAGATTCAGCAGACGTGAAGATGATTACTGTATCGAATGCTCAGAAGACGGTGTTAAATTTAAGCAGATGAGAATCTGTCATATGTATAAGGCTACCGATGAGATTCAATTTGGTATATATGCGTGCAGTCCTGAAGACTCATCTTTTAAGGCTACATTTACTAATATGGAAATAACAGAATGTAAGTGGTTGGCGCATGACGGTCAGGCGCCGGATGAAGAATAATATAAATAGGATGCTTTTTATAAAAAACATGTTATAATCAGCGAAGGGCAAAAAAATTTTATATTTTCTTGGAGGGAAAAATGAAGAAGTTTATTAACTTAACAACATTCGCACTTGTTTTATGTATGCTCGCTTCTATGGCTTGCGCTTGTTCAAGCAAGAAGGATGAGGAAGAAACAGCAGCTCAGAGTGTCGTAGCAGAGGCTGGTTCAGCTGAAACTACATCTGCAGCAGTAGCACCTTCTGTTGCATCTACAGACGCAACAACTGCGGCTGCAACAACTGAGGCAGCAGCAACTACTACAACAGCTGCAGCTACAACTGCACCTGAGGTTACAAAGCCTGCTTCTCTCACAGATGAGATGGCGCTCGATGCAATCCACACTTACTGTGTTATGCAGAATACTGGATTTGCAGATTTAAGTGCTGACCACTGGCAGATTATTTCAAGTACAGATGCTCAGATAGTAGTATTGTTTACTTCATACACAGGTTCTGAGAATCGTTACTATGTTGATAGAGCTTCTGGTAATACATATGTTACAGAGCTTGTTCCTGGAATCATTGATGAAGAGCAGAAGACAGGTGAGACATTCAATGCGAAGGATCATCTTTCTCCAGAAATCTACAGATAATAAATAATTATAGTATTATAGTTAACATAAGATACTGTTCATTTTGGACAGTATCTTTTTTATTGTTTTGAAGATTGTAGTAATATTTAGTAATAGATTGGTTATATCCAGACAAGAGGAAATTATGAAAATACTTATCATTAATTGTAGTCCGGTCAGAGATGGCGCGACAGCAGAGATTATTAATATAGTAAAAGAAAATGTTAGTGCAGGAAATGAAGTAAGAAGCATCTGCATTGACGATTATGAGATTGCTTTGTGCAAAGGGTGCAGAGCCTGCCATAATACTGCGCGATGCTTCCAAAACGATGACGTTACCAAGCTAATGGAGCAGTATGAATGGGCAGACAAGATAGTGTCCGTGTCCCCTTCATACTGGGCAGATATTCCAGGACAGTTCAAAGTGTTTATAGATAGATGTACACCTTGGTGTAATACCCATGAGCCATATGCCAAATTGTCTACTGGAAAGAAAGGATATACTATCGCTCTAAGAACAGGTCCAAGTATGCCTGAGTGTGAAAGAGTCATTAGCAGTATTGAACATTTCCATGGTCATCTGGAAATCGAGTCCTGCGGTAAGCTGGGACTTTGCTCTGTGGAAAACAAGCAGGACGTTGCTGCAAGAGTTGAGGAAATAAAGGAGTTTTGTGCACAATTATGATAGATAAACAACATATGAAGGATCGCATGTGCGAGGGAAAATTATATATTGGATCTCATTTACCACCAGAAGATGAGATAAAAGAAGCGTGCCTTGACAGGTTTAATAATGCTCCAAGAAGTGAAGCCGCTGTTAGAACAGAATATTTACGACCAATGCTTGGTGGTATGGGGAAGAATTGTTATATCGAACCTCGCCTTCATGTGGATCATGGCTATAACGTTTTTCTTGGCGACAATGTTTACTTTAATACTGGTTGCATTATTCTTGATCAGTGTCCAATTACAATTGGAGACAACACCTTATTTGGACCACGTGTTAGTCTTCTAGGTGCATTGCACCCTATAGATGCAGTTATTCGTAATTTGTTGGTGGAAGGTGGTAAACCAATTACGATTGGTAAAGACTGCTGGTTCGGAGGTGATGTAACGGTCTGCCCGGGTGTGACTGTTGGTGACGGAACTGTTATTGGTGCTGGTTCTGTAATTACCAAAGATATTCCTGCAAACGTAATTGCTGTTGGTAATCCATGTAAAGTGCTGCGTCCTATTACGGAAGAAGACCATAAATACTGGAAAGCTCAGCTGGAAGAATTTACAAGTGATACAGGTATTTCTTTTCCAGAAATATCATAAAGATATTTCGTAAAGGAGAGGACTTCCCCAAGAGTAAATGTCCATAGAGAAAGGGTATTTATTATGTTTTATAAATTTAGTGACAAAATAAAATCGAGCCAAGAGTACTCACCTAATAAGAGTGGTCTTCTTGCAGGGTATGTAACTAATGAAGAGCTTCAGGATCTCGCTTCCAAGATGAAGTTTGATCAGTCTACGGTGGAGGCGTGCCAGAGCAAGACAAAGATTTTTAGATCTGGAATCGAGATATACGATGACTATACTTTTACCGAGCTTAAAGTAATCGATCCTGTCCATAAGGAGGGCGAGGACAACACTGATTATGTGGCTTTGTACTTTAAGAAAGATACTTTGATTGTCGTTGACGTGGAAGACACAGATCTGTCCACGAAGAATAAGTTCGAGAGAGCTATTAAGAGATTCTCGCCATCAACTATGACCCTGGAGAAACTCATCTATGCGTTCTTTGACGAGCTTCTCTCCAAGGACGTCAGCTTCATCGAGCAGCTCGGACTTCAGGTGTCAGACATGGAGGAGAGCATTCTGGAAGGTGAGCCAGACGACGAAATCAACAGCAACCTCCTTAAGATAAAGCGTAAACTTCTGGAGATGCATAACTACTACGAGCAGTGCCTGGACGTGTTCGAGACACTTGATGCTAATGAGAATGATATTTTCGAGACAGATTCTCTCATGTATATCGCCAACATTACACAGCGAATCACAAGACTTCGTGAAGATGTAGATTCCATTAATAATGCTGTTGTGCATCTGCAGGATGCGTATTCAGCTTATCTTGATAAGAAGATGAATAATACAATGAAGTATCTGACAGTTCTCTCTACTGTATTCTTCCCGCTTACAATTATTGTTGGTTGGTACGGTATGAACTTCCTTTATATGCCAGAATTCGCATGGAAATATGGATATCTATATGTAATCGGACTTTCTATATTAACAATTGTCATCGTTGCATTAATTGCCCGTAAAAAGAAGTGGTTCTGATAGAGAAGAGTATTGGTTGTAATCGTGGTTATTAGAGTCACTTGACAGTGGCTCTATAATTTTTGTAGAATAGTGACCATGTGGTCACCAAGCCAAGTGGAGGACGATATATGCCGACAGAAATGTTTAATAGTTTGAAGGAAGATAAGAAAAATACCATAGTGAATGCGGCTTTGGAAGAGTTTGGCTCTTATGGAGTGATTAATGCATCTACGAATAATATTGTGAAGAAATGTGGGATAAGTAAGGGAAGTCTCTTTAAGTACTTTGAGACTAAGGATGATCTTTGCTGCTATCTCTTTGATACCGTTATAGCTGAGATGATGGGTGATTTGAGTGTTAAATTTGAGTCTTTTTCCAAGGAAGCTTTCCAGAGAATTATTGATTATTCTGCATGGGAAATTGGATGGTATATAGATAATCCGGTTAAGGGGCGATTTATCCTGGAGTTTTCTAGAGAAGATGATAGAGAGTTCGCTAAGAAGCGTGAAGCTCGATACGGAAAGCAAAGTAAGAATATGTATTATGAGCTGTTCGGTGAAGTTAGTGAAGAAAGACTAAAAGTTGATAGAAGTGTAGCGGTAGATCTTATTAAGTGGTCATTAGAAGGATATAACAAGGAATTTTTGGGTCGACCTGATATCGATAATAAGTCTTTTTTTAAATTAAAGGAAGAATATCTTACAGGAGTAAAGAAAATTCTTAATGCACTTAAGAGTGGAATTCTGGTGGAGGCTTAAATATGATTAAGAACGGTAGTGTGAAGATAGGAAATACAGAAATGTATTATGCTCAGTTTGGTAGTGGCTCAAAGATACTGATAGCTTTGCCAGGGCTGTCAGATGGCCTTGCTACAGTGAAGGGTAAGGCGCTGGTTTTAAGGGCATCTTTTAAGCGATTCCTTAAGGAATTTACTGTATACATGTTTAGTAGAAAAAATAATATGCCCGAGGGTTATACCATAGAGCAGATGGCAGATGACCAAGTTGTTGCTATGAAGTTGTTAGGAATAACAAAGGCATCTATTCTCGGGGTGTCACAAGGTGGAATGATATCTCAGTATATTGCTATCAAATATCCTGAAGTAGTGGATAAACTTGTCCTGGCTGTTACAGCACCATGCGTTAGTGGCATTCTCCGAGAAGGTGTTACTGGATGGATTGAGATGGTACAGAAGGATGATCATACAGCCCTTATGGTAGATACAGCTGAGAGAATGTATTCTGAAAAATATCTTTCCAAGTACAGTAAGATGTTTCCGGTATTAGCCAAATTTACAAAGCCTAAGAGCTATGAACGATTTTTAAGGAATGCAAATGCTATTCTTGAATTCGATGTTAAGGAACGACTTAGTGAGATTAAGAGTAAGACTCTTATAATAGCAGGTGATGATGATAAAACGGTGGGTAATGATGCGCCATATGAATTGAAAAATGGAATAAAAGATAGCGAACTTTATATATATGAGGGATTAGGTCATGGCGTCTTCGAAGAGGCAAAGGATTTTTATGCTCGCGTGTATGAGTTTGTAAGATGATTAAGAAGATTTTGTGTTAGTGGAGAGAATCATGTTTTCTGGGAATGGGAGTTGGATTCTTATTAATGTGGTTATTAGATCGTGTGTTTAGTTGACTTTAACTAAAAAATGACGTTACGTAACGTATTGCTTGTGACGCTACGTAATAAGATATTGTGGCATCATCAAAGGAGGAAAAAGTATGCTTAACATTAAGAATTACACAAAAATCTATGCGGGTGATAAGAAGGCCTGTGATGATGTAAATATCAGCGTTGAAGCAGGAGATATTTTTGGATTCATCGGACATAACGGTGCAGGTAAGAGTACTACAATTCGTGCGGTTGTAGGTGTTCTGGATTTTACAGAAGGGGACATTACTATTGATGGCCATTCAGTAAAAAAAGAACCAATGGAGTGTAAGAAAATCACTGCTTATATTCCAGATAATCCAGATATTTATGAGAACCTTACAGGTATTCAGTATCTGAATTTTGTAGCAGATGCTTATGGGGTTAGCTCCAGCGAACGTTCAGATAGAATTAAAAAGTACGGAGACCTTTTTGAGATAACAGGTGCTCTCGGCGACCTGATCTCATCTTATTCCCACGGAATGAAGCAGAAGGTAGCTATTATTGGCGCACTTATTCATAATCCTAAGCTTCTTGTGCTTGATGAGCCTTTCGTAGGCCTTGACCCAAAGGCGGCGCACACACTTAAGGAGATAATGAAGGATCTTTGCGAAAGCGGTTCTGCAGTGTTCTTTTCTACTCACGTTCTCGACGTGGCAGAGAAGCTTTGTAATAAGATCGCTATCATCAAGGGCGGCAAGATTATTGCTAGCGGAGTAACTGAGGAGCTTCTTGGAGATAAGTCCCTGGAAGATGTTTTCTTGGAGGTGGTTGACGATGCCAAGTAACACATTGTTACTAGTAAAAACATTTCTTAGATCCACCAGTGATATTAATGTATTGAAGTATTCAAATGATAAGGCAAAGCGTAAGTACGCCACAAATTCACTTGTTGGACATGTGATTTTGGCTGTGGTTCTTTTGGGTTATGCGACAGCTCTTAGCGTAGGATTAGCTCATTATGGACAGGCTCAGGTTCTGCCTGAGATTTGCGCACTTCTTCTCATAGCTATGCCATTTATGCTTACACTTTTTAAGGCTAACGGATATCTTTTTGGATTCAAAGAATACGATATGATTATGTCCATGCCTTTTTCTGTTAAGAACATTGTGTCTGCTAAGTTCTGGTATATGTATATTATGAGCATGCCTATGTATGGCTTGATGTCACTTGCTATGCTTATAGGCTATGGAATTGGTGGATATCTTAAGGCATGGTCATTAGTGGAGTGGATTGTAGTGACTTTTGCTCTTCCTATAATACCTATGGTTATTGCCTCCGCTTTGGGCGCGATTATAGTAAGAATCGGATCTAGCTTTAAGTATAAAAATATTGTGCAGGCAGTGATCATTACCATATTAATTCTTCCAGCATTCTTCGCTAGATTCTTTGTCGAGAACACTATGAATGCTGAGGGCGCCGAGACTATGATGAATTCCATAGTTGATACTGTTGGAAGTACAACTAAGTATATTCCATTTGCTAAGTGGTTTTCTGAGGCTGTAAATGATGGAGTTATATCTTCATTCTTAATAATTGTTGCATGTTCAATCTTAGTGTATGAGTTGTTCTTTATAATTCTTAGCAAGTACTATCGTAAGATGAATTCTCAGCTCTCTGCAGGTGCTGGCAGCAAAAAGTATGAGCTCACATCACAAAAGCAGACTAACATGGTTAAGGCGATTGCCTTTAAGGAATTTAAGCGAATGCTCGGTTCGTCTACATATCTTATGAATGCTGGTTTGGGTCAGGTAATGGTAACCTTTATGGCTATTGCTTTGTTGTTTGTTAAGCCAGAAGTGATTATTAAGTCCATGATGCCTGGAGCACCAATCGAGTCCGTAATGGTTTTTCCAGCAGTGCCTATTTTGTTTTATTTTTTCCTTGGTATGATGCCAACAACTTGCTGTTCACCATCTCTGGAAGGAAAGAACTATTGGATTATGCAGATTCTGCCTGTTAGTCCTATGGATGATAATAAGGGAAAGATGCTCTTTAATTTCTATCTTACTATTCCATTTGGAGTGTTCGCGACAATCGCAGCGAGCATCTGTTTCAGAGTTTCCATTATCGATGCACTCTTTAGTGTTATTGCTATAACTAGTCTTTGTATTTTCTCTACGGTTTACGGACTTAGATGTGGCCTTAAGCACAGAAGACTTGACTGGGAGAATGAGATTGAAGTCATTAAGCAGGGAATGGCAGTGAGTATGAATATCATTCCTCATTTGATTGTTGGTATGATATTGATGCCTTTGACAGTTATGGCTAATTATTATATTCATAACGTTGCTGTGATTATGCTGGCTTTGACTGTGATCTCCTGGGCTTTGATATTCTTTGCCTGGAAGGGCGTTAAGAAGTACACACGCTAAGTAGAGCAAACTTTGTTATTTAATTGATTTGGCATTGGAGAGGTTTAAACTGGTCCCATTGTCAAGGACAATTAAAGAAAAGGCCGTTTGATAAGACTA